>PXSL01000008.1:0-3847 GCA_003022815.1 Halobacteriales archaeon SW_5_68_122
ACTGATGCTGCCGGCCGTAGCTACGTGAAACGGTCCCGTTCAAAATCGGCCCCGGACGGGTTCTAGTCGGATATTGCGGGAGACTCTCGAAGGAGCTACCGCCGGCAGTGTGAACGCTCGCCAGGTGGGACGCTCACACGACTGGGGTCCCGCGTTACCCCGAAACGCAGTATTATTGTTCGCCTTTTCGAAGCGAACGTATGTCACGACACCAGTGTCCGGACTGCGACGTGGCCATGGAACGGGTGGACTACTCCACTGCCGGTGTGGCCGGCGCGACGAGTCGCGCGCGCATCGACGACCCGCGGAAATCCGGCACGCTCGGGATGGGTGGGAAGACGTACCTGTACGCGTACCTCTGTGAGGACTGCGGGCTGGTGCGGTTCTACGCCGAGTGAGCGCGGCCGGACGGCGGGTACAGGGTCCGCCGCCGGCCCGGCCGTTTAATTCGTGGAGACGCTACGGGAGACGAGACCACAGATGTCGGACACCGACCGACCGCACGATGTCGTCGTCTGGGGCGCCACCGGCGTTGCCGGCAGGCTCGTTGCGGAGTACCTCGCCGAGCGGTACGACCCCGAGGGGCTGGCGCTGGCGCTTGGGGGCCGCGACGCCGACCGCCTCGACGCGCTGGCGGCGGACCTCGCCGAGACCAACGATCGACCGCCGATTCCGACGGTCGTCGGCGACGCGACCGACCCCGAGAGCCTTCGGGCGCTCGCCCGCGACACCCGCGTCGTCTGTACGACCGTCGGCCCGTACACGACGTACGGGACGCCGCTGGTCGAGGCGTGTATCGACGCCGGCACCGATTACTGCGACCTAACGGGGGAGGTGAACTGGATTCGAGAGATGGTCGACCGGTACCACGACGCGGCCGTCGAGGCCGGCGCGCGCATCGTCCACGCCTGTGGCTTCGACTCCCGTCGAGTCGCACGCCATCGAGGCGTTCGGCGCCCCCTGCGAGACGGTTCGCGTCTACCTCGAAGCGGGCAGCGGCGGCGTGAGCGGCGGCACGCTGGCCAGTTTCGCGGAACTGTTCGAGGCTGTCTCCTCGGACCCGGTGGCCCGGCAGACGCTCCGGAACCCCTACTCGCTGGCACCGCCCGGCGAGCGCAACGGCGTCGACTCCGGCGAACAGCGACTACCGAAGAACGACCGCTTGCGAGGGGTCTGGACCGCTCCGTCGCCGATGGCGCCGGTCAACGAGCGCGTGGTCCGGCGCAGCAACGCCCTCCTCGGCTACCCGTGGGGCCAGGAGTTCCGCTGTACGGAGGTGGTCGATACCGGTCGCGGGCCGGCCGGCGCGGTCGCGGCGACGACGGTCACCGGCGGACTCGGCCTATTCGCCGCCGCCATGTCCGTCGGCCCGCTACGGTCAGGGCTCCGCAGGTTCGTCTTTCCTGATCCCGGCGAGGGGCGGATACGGCGGGACCGCGCGCATGCTCGGCGAGTCCGCGATGTGCCTGCTCCGGGGAGAGACCGACTCGCCGCTGGAGGGCGGCGTACTGACGCCCGCCTCCGCCATTGGCGTACCGCTGGCCGATAGACTCCGAGCCGTCGGGTTCACTGCGGGCGTCGAGACGGCCGCCAGCGGCCTCGACTGACCCGCGGCGCCCGGAGCGAGCCCTCGGTATTCCGGGAGTTCCGAGACGTCACTAGCGGCTGGACGACGATTCGGCCTGCGATTCCCGTTCCACCTGAAACGGCGCCCCGTTCGGGGCCTCTCCCCCGCTTCGTTTCGAATGGCCGCATATAAATCGACGCGGGGCGTACGGCCCGGCGATGGACGACCGCGTACGCGAACACGCCGAGGTGCTGGTCGAGTGGAGCGCGCGCATCGAGGACGGCGACGACGTGGCGGTGAGCGTCGCCGAGGGCGCCCACGAACTCGGGGTCGCCGTCGCCGAGAAACTCGGCGCGGTCGGCGCCAACGTCCTGACGACCTACGGGTCGGCGGAGCTGTCGCGGGCCTACCTGCGGGCCCACGATGGTGAGTTCGAGGCCGGCGACCACGAGCTCGCGCTCTACGAGAACGCCGACTCGGTGCTACGGCTCGGCGGCGGCCGGAACGCCACCGCGATGGCCGACATTGCGAGCGATACCCGGCAGGCCTACTCGCGGGCCCGGACCGACCTCCGGGAGGCCCGGATGGCGACCGACTGGGTGTCGACGGTCCACCCGACCCGGAGCCTCGCCCAGAGATGGCCCAGATGAAGGAGATACTGGACGACGGCTCGGAGGTGCGCCTCGTCACCGAGCGGGGCGACCGGCCGGACACTGACCTGACGATGTCCATCGAGGGCCGGACGGCGGTCAACTCCGCGGCGTCGGTCGCCTACGACTCGCACAACCTGCCCTCGGGCGAGGTGTTCACCGCGCCCTACGATACGGAGGGCGAGGTGTTCTTCGACGTGCCGATGACCATTAACTCCCGGCGAGTCCGCGACGTCCGACTCGTCTTCGAGGACGGCGAGGTGGTCGACTACGCCGCCGAGCAGGGCGAAGACGAGATCGAGAGCATCCTCGAGACCGACGAGGGCGCCCGCCGGCTCGGCGAGCTTGGCGTCGGCATGAACCGCGGCATCGACCGGGTCACCGACAATATCCTCTTCGACGAGAAGATGGGCGACACGGTCCACCTCGCGCTGGGCCGGGCCTACAACTCGAACCTACCCGAAGGAGAGTCGGGCAACGACTCGGCGGTCCACGTCGACCTGATTACCGACATCTCGGAGGCCTCCCGCATCGAGGTCGACGGCAACGTCGTCCAGCGGGACGGGCGGTTCAGATTCGAGGAGGGCTTCGAGGGGTAATCGTAGTCGAGCGGTTTTCCGCCCCTGAGCAGTCACCACTCGACGGCGAACTGGAGCGTTTCGCGGTCGGCGGTTGCCTCCCGGTACTCCCCTTCGGTGATGGTGAACCGGTGCTGGTCGGTCACCTCGCCGCCTGGCCGGGGGGAGTGCTGTCGCAATAGGCCCTCGTGCCGGCCGCCGTACCTCCCGACGCACTTCTCTATCATTCGCCGCGAGGGTTCGTTGCCCGCCGCACATGTGGTGTAGTACGCGTCGAGGTCGTAGGTCTCGAAGGTCAACTCGACGAAGGCTGACGCCCGCTCGAGGCCGTACTCATTGCCCCAGTGCTCTTGGGCGAGGACGATGTCGGAACCAGCACGGCGGGCTTCCCACTCGGGGGTGTAGGCCGTCGTCCCGACGATTGCGTCGTCGCTCCGCCGCCGGAGCAGGTAGCGGGCGCTCTCGGCGTCGGCCCACTTTCGCTCGGCGGCGTTGACGAACTCGGCGACCTCGTCCACGCGCTCGAAGCGAAACCAGGGCATGTGCTCGGTCGCGGCACCCCGCCAGTCGTCGCGGCCAATGAACTCGTAGAACTCGAAGGGATAACGCGAGCCGCTCCGTCTCGATGCGATCCGGAAAGAGTGTGTCTCCCGTCATGGTCGTGCCGGATTGCAGTCGGCAACCGGTCGGAGGGTGCTGCGGCTCCGACCGCAAAAAGGACGCCGCAAACAACGGCGGTTGGCGAATTGTATTTTGTGTTGTGGAGTCCGGCAGTGTTCGTACTGCCGGCTGTAATTACGTGAAAATCGATTCGTAGTACTTGATAGTAGCTATTCGATAGGAGTCGTTTCACGGCACTAAGGTTTGAGACAGTTACGGTCGGCAGTATCAGGTAATCGCGGAACGACGGCCCGATCCGGCTAGCGACGGCGATTCCTCTCCCGGCATGCAGGCAGTCCCGACTGGCGGCTTCGGCCGGCTGAGGGTAGTAAGCCCCCTTCTGTTTCGACCCGGCATTCGGCTGAGCACCCGCCGCGTCTCCGGGCTACCTG
>PXSL01000008.1:3853-14022 GCA_003022815.1 Halobacteriales archaeon SW_5_68_122
GGGTGGGTGGTCTCGTTTCTGTTCCAGCGCCAGCGGTCTCCCGCTCCGGGCTTGCGCCCGGTCACCTGCCCGGAGGGTGGGGGGACTTTCCTCATGGGCACGTCTCGGCGTGGCACGCCGGGACGGCGGAGCCGTCGAGGACGCACCCACGGGAACCGGGCTCCCTCTGCCAGTCGGTGCTACGCCACTCCGCGGGTTAAGCCGTTCGGTGGCCGGGGTCGCCGAAGCCGACGGCCTCGGCGTCGGCTGCTGCGCGCTCGGCGGCCGCCCCGAGGTCGAACTCCGCGACCACCTCGCCGTCGCGGACCACCGGCTCCATGAGCGACTCGCCCCCGGCGGGTCCGGCCTCGTCGGCCAGGGCGACGTGGTGGCCGCCGTCCGGCGTCCGGTACACCGACTTCTTGCCGGAGAGCTTCCCCCGCTTTGCGGCGGGTTCGCCCGCCACCTCGACGACGTCGAGCGCGAAGTCGACCGGGTCGGCGCTCGTGACGTAGCTACCGACGCCGAAGCCGTCGGCCACGTCGCGCAACTCGCGGATGGCCTCGGGGGTGATGCCGCCGCTGACGAGGATGTCGACATCCTCGTGGCCGGCCTCGTCGAGTTTCCAGCGGGTTTCCCGGACGATGTGCCGGAAGTCGCCCCGACGCGACCCCGTGGTGTCCAGCCGGACGCCCTCGAAGCCCATCTCGGCGGCCCGCAGTGCCTCGTCGGTTTCGTCGTCGTAGGTGTCGCACAGCGCGACCCGGGGTACGTCGGCGTCGACGGCCTCGTCGAAGGCGCGCCAGGCGTCTTCCTGGTTGCCGGGGCCGAAGCAGATCATCAGCGCGTGCGGCATCGTCCCCGATGGCTCGCGGTCCATGAGGTTGCCGGCGGCGACGTGGGAGAAGCCGTCGAAGCCCGCCAGGATCGCCGACCGGTCGACGACGCCGGCGATGGAGGGGTGGACGTGGCGGGCACCGAAACTGAGGATCGACGACTCCGGGGCAGCCCGGCGGGCCTCCAGTGCTGCCGTCGCCATCCCCGTCGGCTGGGAGAGCAGACCCAGGAGCGACGTCTCGAGCCGGCAGAACTCCAGATACGGCCCCTCGATGCGCATCACCGGCCCACCGTCGAACAGCGTCCCCTCCGGGAGCGCGTCGACGTCGACCGACCGGTCCTCCAGCAGGCGGACGGCGTCGGCCAGCCCGGCAAACAGCTCGAACGAGCCCGTCGGGAACTGGTCGGCGGTCACCTCGGCGACGACGTGGGGGTTGCGACCGGCGTGCTCGAGGGCCTCCTCGGTTCTGAGGAAGTACGCGTCGGTCGCCCGGCCCTCAACGATGGCTGACTCCGGGACGACGTCGAACATACCGACGGAACGCCCGGCACGGCGAAAAAGCTACGGCTTCGGGGCGGGCGCGTACACCGCGTCCAGCGCCTCGACCGACGGCGCCTTCACGACCATGATGCTCCGACCGTCGTGTCGGACCCACACCGCGCCGCCGAACGGCCCCGTCTCGAACGTCCAGACGACCCCGTCGCCGGTCGTCTGCCGCTGGCCGTCCCAGTACTCGAGTATCTGCTCGTGGCCCCGCCGGAACTCCGAGGCGTTCTCGCGGTCGTTGAACGTCACGTTCCAGACGTAGGCCGTCTCGTCGCCCCGGCGGTAGGCGTGCAGGCGGTCGCCGTACCACCCCTCGGCGTACCGGACGTCGTAGGTGAACGGCCGCCGGGGGTTCAGGCGGCGGTTCTCGGTGTTGTAGAACGCCGAGCGGTTGACGACCGACCGCTCGGTGTCGTACTCGTCGTTCAGCGTGTAGGCGAACATCGACGCCAGGCCCGCCTGGCCGACGGTGGCGTGGGAGGCGCCGCCGTCGACGGCGACGCGGTCCCAGGACGCCGCGTTGCGGTCCTCGACGGTGGCGTTCCCGTAGGCCTCCGTGCTGTACGTCGAGGGGTGGACCACCTCGGCGCTGGTCGTCGGGACGTCGTCGTACATCGCGTCGACGGCGCCCCACCCCTGCCGCGCCTCGTGGTACCGGACGAACGACGGCCCCTCGGCGTACGGAAAGAAGCCGATGTAGTAGACGCCGAAGTGGAAGTCCTCGCCGAGGCTTCCCCCGCCGGAGGCACCCTCGACGCCGACGCACTGCCACTCGCCGCTCTCACAGCGCTGCTCGTATCGCTGCTGGACGACGAGGGCATCGCCCTCAATGAGGCCGTTTCGCGCGCTGGTCCCGTCGAGGGTGCCCCCCTCCAGGCCGTCGAGGCCGAACCGCTGGTCTTGGAGGGCGTGGTGGAGCTCGTGAGCGAGGGTGAACTCGTCGCCCAGCGTCGCCGGCACCGCCTCGCTGACGAGGACGATGTCGCCGGCGCTCGGCCGGTAGAACCCCAGTACGTTGTCGCCGCGGTTGCCCCGCCGTATCTCGACGACGTCCTCGTCGGGGCCGACGAGGAACAGCGCCTCGTGCTGTGCGTTGTCCAGCGTCCACTGGGGGCCGCTGGCGTTGCCGACGGTGATGCCGCCGTACTCCTCGCGGAACGTCTCGCGGGTGACCAGCTGCACCTCGACGTCCTCCTCGAACCGTAGCCCGCGGATCAACTGTACGCGGGCCATTGCCCGGGCGACGATGGCCTCGACCTCGGCGTCGGTGAGGCCGTTCTCCGGGTCGACATCGAAGCTGTCGTTGTGCCAGTAGCCGTCGTAGTAGCCGAGGTGTTCGCTGGGATCGGCGGGCGGAGACGAGGGTTCTGGCGCGTCGGGAGCCGGCCCGTAGCCGGCGCTGCAGCCGGCGAGAACGAGGACGACCACGAGCGCGGCCGCCGCCAGGGGACGGGTTCCCATCACCACTCCGGAGGGGTTCCGCGGTCAAAAGTCCACGGAGTCGGCGGGCCGGGACAACGGTTTTGCGCTCCCGGACGGAACCAACGACCATGCAGCTCGACCCGGACCGAACCGCGGTCGTCGTGGTGGACGTACAGAACGGCTTCTGTCACCCGGACGGCTCGCTGTACGCCCCCGAGAGCGAGGCGGCCGTCGAGCCGTGTGCGGCGACGGTCGAGGACGCCCGCGAGGCCGGCGCATCGGTCGTCTTCACCCGGGACGTCCATCCGCCCGAACAGTTCGGGGACGCCCACTACTACGACGAATTCGACCGCTGGGGCGAACACGTCCTCGAGGGGACGTGGGACGCCGAACTGGTGGAGGAACTCGACCCCCGCGAGGACGAACTCGTCGTCGAGAAGCACACCTACGACGCCTTCCACCGGACGGAACTGGAAGGGTGGCTCGAGGCCCACGGAATCGACGACCTCCTCATCTGCGGGACGCTGGCGAACGTCTGCGTTCTCCACACCGCCGGCAGCGCCGGCCTCCGGGACTACCGGCCGGTGCTGCTGGAGGACGCCGTCGGCTACATCGAGGCCGAGCACCGCGAGTACGCCCTCGAACACGCCGACTGGCTGTTCGGCGAGGTTGGATCCCATGAGGAGGTCGGGTTCGCCTGAGGTCGACGCCGATGGCGGTCCTCCCGGATCCCTGGCGTCCAGGACGCCGAGGACGCCGAGGGCTTTCTGGATTCCTCAATCCCGTATCTGAACGCTACCCGCTACTACGACCGAATGCTTATTCCATTGCTCCGTTTAGTCGTAGACACATGAGCACTACCGTACGGGTCGTGAAGACGTCCGATGTCCTGCATGGACGGCCCCGAATCGAGGGGACACGGGTCGGGGTGTTCACGCTGGGCGTAGCAGTTCGGGAACACGGTGAGAGCGTCGAGGACCTGTTGGGAGAGTATCCCGACCTGAACCGTGAAGAAATCGAGGTCGCACTCGACTACTACGACGACCACCCCGAACTGATGGACTACATCCGCACGCAGAAGCGATTGCGAAAACAGGACGTCCTCGAACGGAGTCGAGCACCCACAGCCGGATCGGACGCCGACTCCTGACCCCGTATGCGGATTCTCTGCGACCAGATGGTCAAGGAGAGCTTCGTCAGCGCACTCGAGGCCGAAGACCGCCATACGGTTGCGCGCGTTCGAGATCTCTTGGCCCCCGACGCCGACGACGGCGCAATTGCGGCCTACGCTGTACAGCACGACTGGACTGTCCTGACTGCGGACGACGACTACCTTTCCGACGACGTCCCCCACGGGTTGCTGTTCTACGACGACGATTCCGCTCCGACGCCCGGCGTCGTACGTGATGCCATTCGGGAGATCGACCGTGTGTACGACGATTCTACCGCAATCGTCGAGTGGGTACCCGACGGCTGGATTTGAAGTCGACGCCGGGGGCGACGACCTCAGCCCTGGAACAGCCGGAAGGCACCTTGCCCGACCGCGACGAGAGCCTCGGTGCCGTCGGGCGTCTCGCTCTCCACCTCGACGTAGGAGACGCCGACGCTGTTGCCGGCGCGGATGACCTCCGCCGTCGCGGTGAGGTCGCCCGCCGCCGGCCGGAGGTAGTTGACGTTGAGGTTGATAGTCGCAAGGTCGTCGTCCAGCGGGTCGGTGAGGTAGGGCCGCAGCGCGATGCCGCCGACCACGTCGATGAGCGTCGAGGCGACGCCGCCCTGGACGGTCGGCGGCTCCGTTGGGTTCGTCAGCTTCTCGTCGAAGGGGATGGTGCCGACCATCCGCCCGGCCTCGAACTCCTCGACGGTGAACCCCAGCCACGACAGGAAGGTGTGTTCGTTCTCCAGGTACTCCTGCAACATCGCGACGGCCTCGTCGGGCACGTCGTGCGGTTCTACCTCCGTCATGTGAGCGACTGACGCGGCCGCGGGCTTGTACCCACCGGTCGCGGTCTCGGCGCCGCCGAGTCGACCCCGACGCTCAAGATGCCTGGGGTCCTACGAAACGCGAGGACAGTGAACGAACTGCACGACGAGTTCGACGCCGAGGCGCTGGCGGTCGGCCTGGAGACGTTCGGCGGCGACGAGGCCGAGCGGCGGGCGGTGGCCCGCCACGCCCGCGACATGGCCGACAGCGGCCGCTACGAGGCCGACGCCGACGTGTTGCTCACGCCGGAGCACGTCGTCGTCCAGCTGGCCGACGCGCCGGAGGGCAGCCCCGCCGAGCGGTGGAACTGGTGGGTCGGCGCCCTCGAGTCGGCCTACGGCGGCTACGCCGAGTTCCGGGTCAGGCGCTGGCAGGAGTGACCACGTCCCTTTTTACTCCGGGCCCACTCGGGTATAGTGATGGGCTTTGGGAGCTACGACGAGTCCGAACAGAGAAACCAGAACGTCGATGCCGACGGCGAAGACGCCGTCAACCTGCACGAGAACGACCACGAGGGCGAAGTCGAGTTCAAGTTCGACGAGAACGAGGAATCGTTGATCGACCGCCTCGACGAGATGAAGGACGACGACGAGGAGTAGTCCTCTGTCGTCGCCCCGGCAGCCGCGGTCGACTTCGTGATCGGCTGGCGTGCCGGAATCCTCAGAACTAATCGGCTCCAGTTCTCAGACGGGCCACATTGGATGTTCGGAGAGTTCCTGTCGAGCCACCTCGAAGCGCCGGCCTCAACCTACCGCGTCGGCCGGCGCCGGCTGCTCGGTCTGGGGGCGTTCGCGCTCGCGACCGGGTGGGCGCTTACCGAGGCCATCGTCTCCTTCCCGGGTGCGGTCCCCATCTCTCCGACCACCGCCGCGGTCGGCCTCTGGGCCGTCCTCTTCGCCGCCGTCGGCGCCGTCGCGCTCACCCAGACGCCCGACTACGTCCGGTTCAGCCAGCCGCTGCTGCTGTGGGCCGTCCTCAACACCGTCGCGTTCCTCGTCACCGGCGCGGCCGTTCTCGGCTACCTCCCGGCCGGACTGGTCGTCTACGCCTACTGGCATGTCTGGGTGCTCGTCGCCGTCATCGGCTTCGCGGCCACCGGCGTACTGCTCGAGCGGAGCGGCCCCTCCGGCCAGCACTACTTCACCGCCGCCGGCCTCGAGGTATCGCTCTTGTTTATCGGCCTCGGCGCCTTCCCGGAACTCGTCCCGGGACTGTACCTCCTGCTCGCATTCGTCCACCCGACGCCGCTGGCGCTGGATGCCTACCCCGGCGACCTCGGGGCCGGGCCGGACGCCGCCATCCAGCTCGCGCTGTACGCGACCGGCCTCGGACTCGTCTTGGTGCTGTGAGCCCGTCCCACCGGAACCGACGAAGGGAAGCGACCGGAGCCGCTACAGTCCGGTAGTGAACGTCCAGTTCCTCGGCGGCGCCCGCGAGGTCGGCCGGAGCGCGCTCCTGGTCGACGACTCGCTGCTCCTCGATTTCGGCATCAAGACCGCCGACCCCCCGCAGTACCCCGTCGGACCGTTCGGCGGTCCTGGCGCCGACGCGCCGGAGGCGGTGGTCGTCACCCACGGCCACCTCGACCACGCCGGCGCGGTGCCGGCGCTTCTGTCCGGCGACGCCCGGCCGACGGTCCACTGGACGCCGCCGACGCGCGAGTTGGCGCTGACGCTGGCCCGCGACACGCTGAAGCTCCACGGCGGCACCCCGCGGTGCCCGTTCACCGAGGAGGAAGTCCGGCGGCTCACCGAGGTCTCGGAGACACACGGCTACCGCGAGCCCTTCGAGGCCGCCGGTCACCGCGTGGAGTTCTTCGACGCCGGCCACATCCCCGGCAGCGCCCACGCTCTCGTCGAGAGCGGGATGCAGGACACCTCGGGGGGTCGGACGCAGTCCGACGGCAGTACCCGACTGCTGTACACCGGCGACTTCTACGCCGGCGGCCGCGGCCAGCGGCTCGTCGCCCCCTCCGAGGCCCGCCCCGAGGCCGACATCGTTGTCACCGAATCGACGTATGCCGACGTCACCCACGAGCCCCGCGAGGCCGTCGAGGAGCGGTTCGTCGAGAGCGTCCGGACGACGCTATGGGAGGGCGGGACGGTCGTCGTGCCCGCCTTCGCCATCGGCCGAACCCAGGAGATGATGCTGGTCTGTGCCGCCCACGACATCGACTGCTACGTCGACGGGATGGGGGTTCGGGTAACCGAACTCCTCCGGCGACACCCGGAGTTCCTCCGGGACGGCGAGGCGATGCGGCGTGCAACCTCGAACGCCCGGTTCGTCGACGGCCACCGCGGGAGCGGCGCGTCCCGTGGACAGCGGAAGCGCATCGCCGACCGGCCGACCGTCATCATCACCACCGCCGGGATGCTCTCGGGCGGTCCCGCGATGACCTACGTCCCCGAAATCCACGCCAATCCCGTCAACAAGCTCTGCTTCTCCGGCTACCAGGTCGAGGGGACCCCCGGCCGGGAGATTCTGGAGACCGGCAGTGCCGAGGTGGGCGGCCGTCACCTGCGGGTCAGCGCGACCGTCGAGTCCTACGACTTCTCGGCGCACGCCGACCGCGAAGGGCTGTTCGGGTTCCTCGAGGCGTACCGGGACACGCCGCTTCTGGTCAACCACGGCGACTCGGCGGCGTGGTTCGCCGACGAACTCGAGGCACGGGGTCACGACGCCCGGGCGCCGGAACCGGGCGAGATCATCGAGGTCTGACGACGGGGCCCGTTCGGCGCCCGACTCACCCGTTCGGCCGCGTCGGCAGGAAGAGGTCCGTAAGCGCGGCGGTTCCCGCGCCCACCGCTATCGCCCCGACGGCGCTCAGGACCGGCGTGAGCCCCTCAAGGCCGGAGAGTCCGAGGCGACCGCGGAGGAGCAGTGACGTCCCGACGAACAGGGCGAGGAGGGTCCCGCCGCCGGCGGCGACGCCGACCGCGCCCGTGGTGGCCTTCGCGCCCGGGGAGGTCCGGAGGAACAGTCCGGCGAGCACCCCGGAGACGACGGCGAGCACCGGCAGCGCCTGCAGCGCGAACGCTGCGCCCACCAGTCCGAACACGAGGACGTTGTAGACGATGAACCGACCCGTCTCCGCCGCCCGGAGCCACCGGCCGGCCCGCTCCCACGGGAACGTCGGCTCCCACGCGTCCTCGCCGGCATCGGTCTCGCGCTCGCTCATATATTCGAGACGAAAGCCATGAGAAACAAAACTCTTTCGCCCCCGTCGGCCCGCATGACGGGGCTTAAGCCGCCGTCTCCCCTACCGCCAACGATGACCGACGACCGCCGGCCGCTCCCCGCCGGCTCGACGCTGCTCGTGGACCTCGACGGCGTCGTCGCCGACAACCTCCCGCGGCTCTGTACGTACCTCCGCGAGGCGTACGGCCACGACGTCGACCCGGCCGACGTCGACGACTGGGCCTACGACGTTCCGGGCGCCGACGGCCACGTCGGTACCGTCATCGCCGAGCTGATGACCGACCGCCCCGAGTGGTTCTTCGGTGGGATGGACCCGATGGACGGCGTCGCCGACGCGCTCGCGGCCCTCCGGGAGCGCTACCGGGTCGAGATTGCGACCCACCGGCTCCCCGAGACCCACGACGCCGAGGGCGCCCACGTCGTCGACTCGTGGGACGAGGCACGCAACCTGCTTGAGGGCTGACCGGCACGTCCGGCCCTACCCCCCGTCGAAGGCGTCGAGGCGGGCCTGCTGGTCGCCGGTGTCGTCGCCGTGCTGTTCGGCGATGGCGAAGGCGGCCTCCGGCCCGCCCGACAGCGACGCCCGGCGGGCGATCTCCGGGTCGCCGAGCTGCCTGGCCGCCGCCGGCAGGGCCGCGTCGTACCGCTCATGGAACCGCTCGCGGGCGGCCTCGTACTCGACGACCGGACGGGGGTAATCCTCGCCGATACGAACGCCGGACTCCCGCTGGATGGCCAGCGGCGCCTTCTCCGGGGCGTCGAGGAACTCCGCGGGCAGCCCCGTCAGTTCGGGCACCCACTCGCGTATCCACTCGCCGTCGGGGTCCTGGTCGCGGACCTGTTTGCGGGGGTTGTACAGCCGTATGGTCGGCTTGCCGACCAGTCCCGCCTGGCTCTGCCATTGGGTGTAGTTGATGCTGGCGACGCTGTCGACGAGGTGGTAGTGGTAGTAGTCGGCCCCGATTCGCCAGGGCTGCTGGAGGATGTGGAAGAAGAAGGAGGCGCACATCGCCCGCATCCGGAAGTTGAGCCAGCCGGTCTCGCGGAGACACCGCATCGAGGCGTCCACCATCGGGTAGCCCGTCCGACCCTCCTTCCAGGCGGCCACCAACTCGGGGTCGTATCGGTCGCGGTTGAACCCGCGGAAGACGGGGTTGACCGCCTCGTTCAGCCACCCCGGCCAGTCCTCGAGTTTCTGCTCGTAGTGCTTGTTCCAGGCCAGCCGTGAGGTGAAAAGCTCCTTGCCCGGTCCGTCGGGGGCGCGCTCGTCGACGTACTGGTAGACCTGCCGGACGGACAGACAGCCGAACCGGAGGTACGGCGACAGCCCACTGGAGTCCTCGCGGGCGTCCTTCGGCGGGGAGATGCTCCCCGGGTAGTCGGTGATGTTCTCGACGAAGGACGCGAGCCGGCCGCGGGCCATTGTCGTCCCGCCGGTCGGTACCTTTGACTTCGACGGCGAAACGTCGTAGGCCGCCTCGACGGCCTCGGGGTTGATGTCGGTGGGAACGGTCCTGACAGCGACTGATTCGGGGTCGAACTCGCGGGGGTCGGCGCTCACCCACGCTTCGAAGGCGTCGCCCCAGGCCGCCCGGGTGTCGGGACCGCGGACGAGGCCGTCGCCGTCGAGGAACTCGACGCCCGCTTCGACCGCACGGGCGTCCCGCTCGGCGCCGTATCGGCCGGTCGGCCCCGCCATTGCCAGCACCTCCCATCCGGTATCGAGGAACCGCTCGAGGACGGCCACCGGGTCGCCGTGGGCGTAGGTCAGCCCGCCGTCCGGGCCGGCGTCCGCGTAGGTCGCATCCAAGTCGACCAAACACTCGTGCAGGAACTGAATCCTGGCGTCACAGGCGAGCCCGTCGTCGCCGTAGAACGCCGGGTCGAAGACGAAAAGCGGGACCACCGCGTCGGCGGCCGACGCCCGGGCCAGCGGCAGATGGTCGTCGGTGCGGAGATGTTCGCGGTGCCAGACGACGACGCCCCGCCCGTCCGCCGGCGGAGCCGGCACCTCGGCAGGCGTCGATGGCAGTGGTGCCGACGACCGGTCCATACCTACCTATCGGGCCGCAGCGAATTGAACTCGACGGCTCCACCCACGCCATGCCGCGAGCGTAACCTTTTGTCGGAGCCGGTCGTCGCTCCGATATGGACACTTTCGACATCGGCAGCGAGTTGACGATCGGCCGACTTAGCTTTGGC
>PXSL01000009.1 GCA_003022815.1 Halobacteriales archaeon SW_5_68_122
AGTGTACTTCTACCCGCGCGACGGGACCCCCGGCTGTACGCTGGAGGCTCGCGAGTTCGAGGCCGACATCGAGTCGTTCCGGCGGACGGGCGTGACCGTCTACGGCGTCTCCACCGACGACGTCGACTCCCACCGGGAGTTCGCCGACGAGGAGGACCTCTCCTTCGACCTGCTGGCGGACCCCGACGCCGCGGTGGCCGACGCCTTCGACGTCGAGACGAAGGGCGAGTTCGTCGACCGGGTCACGTTCGTCCTGGCCGACGGCGAAGTGAAGGCGGTCGTCGACGCCGACACGATGAACCCCGAGGGCCACGCCGCCGACGTGCTCGAGGCGGTCGAGCGGGCGGCGGAGTGAGGCCGAGCTACCGCAGGCAAGGCCCAGCGTCGCCTACTCCTCGATGTCGATGGCCGGCCGGCCGGGTTCGGCCTTCGCGGCGATGTCGTCGGGCGCCTCCCCCGCCGGGAGCACCCGCACCTCGGCATCGAATTCCCGCTCGAGGAGCCACGCGGCCGCCGATAGCGCCGCCCGCTCGGTCCCGGGGTCGAGCGTCTCCGTGAGCGCCTCTCGTTCGGCCTGCAGGTCCTTGCCGTAGTCGGCGGCCGCCTCGCCGTGGCGCTTGATTCTGTCGTGTTCCATCAGTTCGCCGACGAGGTTATCGGCGTCGCTCTCAAGAGCGATTCGTAAGGCCTCGTGTTTCCAGGCGGACGTGACGACGATGTCGACGTGCTCGGGGTCGTCGATGCTGGCGACGTCGGTGATCTCGCGGACGTCCTCGCGGGTGTTCTCCACGAGGCGGCGGCGCAGTTCGGCCGTCTCGGGGCGCAACCGGCGCGAGCAGCCGCAGCGTGACCGACAGCCCGCGCTCGAAGACATCGGGGTCGACGGCAGTGTACTCGCGGTACCCCCGCAGCGTCCTCACGAGGGCCTGGGCCTCCCGCAGCGCGGTGTTGAACGTCAGGTCGTCGTACTCCTCGCCGGCGACGATGACGGCGGCCGCTATCTCGCTTTCGACGTAGTCAGCGACGCGGCCGGGGTCATCGGTGGTCTCACGGGTCGCTTCGCTCTCGGCTTGGACCCCTCGCCGCTCGCTCTCTCGAGACCCTCCCTCCGGTCGCGTCTCGCTGTCGCTCCCCGTTCGACTGTCCGAGGCGCAGTGCGCCTCGCTCGCTACCTCGCCGGCGGCGAAGTCCTCGACGATGGCCTTCAGTCGCGAGAGGAACGCGTGGGCCGACCGGACGCCCTCCTCGGTCCAGTCGAAGTCACGCTCCGGCTGGGCGGCCTGCATCATGAACAGCCGGGCGGTGTCGGCGCCGTACCGCTCAACGATGGCCTGCGGGGAGACGACGTTGCCCTTCGACTTGGACATCTTCTCGCCCTCGAGCTGGACCATCCCCTGGGCCAGCAGGTTCTCGAACGGCTCGCGGTCGTCGAGTCCCTCGTAGTCGGCCAGCACCTTCTGGAAGAACCGCGAGTACAGCAGGTGCATCACGGCGTGCTCGATGCCGCCGACGTACTGGTCGACGGGCATCCAGTCGTTCGTCCGGTCGACGTCGAAGGGCGCCTCGTCGAGGTCCGGCGAGACGTACCGCAGGAAGTACCACGACGAGTCGACGAAGGTGTCCATCGTGTCCGTCTCGCGTTCGGCGTCGGCGCCGCAGTCCGGACAGGTCGTGGACTTCCACTCCTCGGCCGCATCGAGGGGGTTGCCGGTGACGTTCTTGAATTCCGGCAGTTCGACGGGCAGCTCGTCTTCGGGCACCAGCACCGGCCCGCAGTCCTTGCAGTGGACGACCGGGATGGGCGTCCCCCAGTAGCGCTGTCTGGAGATGCCCCAGTCCCGCAGGCGGTACACCGTCTCGAAGTCTGCGCCGGCGATTTCCTTGGTCAGTTGGTCGCGGGCCTCCGCGCTCGACAGCCCGGAGTACTCCTCGGAGTTGACTAGTACGCCGTCCTTGGTGTAGGCTGTCGCCTCGACGTCCGGCACGTCGCTGTCGGCGTCGGGGGCGACGACCGGCCGGACGGGCAGGTCCATCTTCTCGGCGAAGGCGTGGTCTCGGTCGTCGTGGGCCGGGACGCCGTACAGCGCGCCGGTGCCGACGTCCGACAGCACGAAGTCGGCCACGAAGACGGGCAGTTCCTCGCCGGTGACGGGGTTCGTGGCGGTTAGCTCCGTCTCGACGCCGTTGGGTTCGTCGCCCTCCGGGTCGGCCTCGTGGCGGACGAACTCGTGGACGGCGTCGTCCTCGCGGGCCAACTGCTCGCTGACGGGATGGTCCGGCGCCAGGGCGAAGAACGTCGCGCCGTGGATGGTGTCGAGCCGGGTGGTGAACGCGTCGACCTCTCCGTGCTCCCGCGGCTCGGTTCCCTCGCCGCGTCCGTCCGAGGCGCTCCGCGCCTCGCCCTCTACCCGGAAGGGCACCCGCGACCCCTCCTGGCGGCCGATCCAGTTGCGCTGCATCTGCCGGACGGAGTCGGGCCACCCCGCCAGCTCGTCCCGCCGCCTTCGTGAGAATCCTGGCTCTCTCCGCCCTCGACCTGTTCGTCGGCCAGCACCGTCTCGCAGGAGGGACACCAGTTCACCTCGGCGTCGCGGCGCTCGGCCAGCCCTTCCTCGACGAACCGGCGGAACAGCCACTGGTTCCACCGGTAGTAGCGTGGCCGGCAGGTCGTGACCTCCCGCTCCCAGTCGTAGCCGAACCCCATCGACTCCATCTGGCCGCGCATCCGGTCGATGCAGTCGAACGTCCAGTCGCGGGGGTTGGTGTCGCGCTCCTTGGCGGCGTTCTCCGCGGGCAGGCCGAAGGCGTCCCACCCCATCGGGTGCAGCACGTCGTCGCCCCGCATGCGCCGGAACCGGGCGTAGGCGTCTGTGATGGTGTAGTTGCGGACGTGGCCCATGTGCATCTCCCCGGAGGGGTAGGGGTACATCCCGAGGACGTACGTCGGCTCGGAGACGTCGTCGGGCGTCCGGTACGCATCGGCGTCGTCCCACGCCTCCTGCCACCGTCGTTCGACCGCCGTGTGGTCGTAGCCGTCGTCGTGCATGGAGTCAGTTGCCCGAAACCAGTACCGGTCCGGCCCTTAAGCTTTCCATCCGACAGACGCGGGTCGAAGACGGTGACGCCATCGGTGGAGGCTCGACCGGGCCTCTCGCCGGTGACGATTTCGCCCAACTCGCCGTAGAGGTCGTCGTCGTCGAGGACGCCGCGACTCCACGGGACGTTGATCTCCCCGGAGTGGGTGCACTGCTCGTAGTCGTCGATGACGAGTTTGGCGTTCGCCACGACGCCCCCCTCGAGTTCGTTCTTGCCGGGGGCGTCGGCGCCCATCGCGTTGATGTGGGTTCGCTCGCCGACCGCGTCGGCGGGCACGACCGGTTCCTCGACCGGCGTCACCGTCGAGAGGACGTCGCACCCGGCGGCCTCCTCGACGGTGCCCGCCCGGGCGTCGAACTCCCCCTCGAAGCGGTCGATGAACCCTTCGACGGCGGCGTCCCGGACGTCGAAGACGACCACCTCCTCGATGGGGCGGACCTCGGCGATGGCCTCCAGCTGGGTGTACGACTGGACGCCGGCACCGACGATGCCCAGCGAGGTGGCGTCCGTCACGGCGAGGTGGTCAGTTGCGACGGCGGCGGCGGCGCCCGTCCGCTGTCGGGTCAGGGTCGTCCCGTCCATGATGGCCAGCGGGAAGGCGTTCCGGGGGTCGGAGTAGATCATGGTCCCGATCACCGTCGGCAGGTCGTACCGCTCGGGGTTGTCGGTGTGGACGTTGACCCACTTGATGCCGGCGGCGTCCCAGTCGTCGGCGGCCATGTAGGCGGGCATCGAGCGGAAGTCGCCGCCGTACTCCGGCAGGTCGACATATGACTTGGTCGGCATCTGGACGTTCCCGTGCTGGTAGGCCGCGAACGCCTCCTCGACGGCGACAATGACCTCCTCGGTACGGGCGTTGTCGGCGACGTCGTCCCGGTTCAACAACAGCGTCTCCATGAGGCAAATCTTGCGGTGGCGCCTACTTATACTGTCGGTCGGCGGTCGGGACAACGTTCAGATACGGATTGCGAAATCCAGAAAGCCCTCGGCGCTCTCGACTCCCAGGACTCGCTGCGCTCCTCGGTCGCGTTGCTCCCTGTGGTGCTCGCGTCGTCCGGGTTCGCCGAGAGCGCCTCGCCCTTTCAGTCCACCAGGGATCGGTTGCGAAGCAGGCAGCGACTGACTTTTCGGCTGGTGGTCATGTGAAACCGTCGCGGTCGAAACTGTCCTCCCGAGCGGCCGCTCAGTACCGCCGGAAACTGGCGGACCCGACCGCCACGCGGACGAGCGTGTTGCCCGCCCAGTCGTCCTCGTCGGCGCCGTACTTCAGGTTAATCCAGCGGTTTGCCTCCCGGGCCGCCGCCTCGTCGTCGACGACCGCCGCCGTCCCGAACAGCGTGGCTGTCCAGTCGGGATCGTCGGCGGGACCCCGGTGGACCGACAGCGCCACGCGCGGGTTCTCCCGGAGGTTCGCCAGCTTCCGGCCGGTCGTCATCACCTCGACGGCCCCGTCGTCGTAGCGGAACCACACCGGCGCGACGTGGGGCCGGTCGTCGGTGCTGGTCGCGAGGTGGGCGACGACCGCCTCCCCGTCGAGCAGTTCCTCGAGGTCGGGCGGGACCGCGTCGCTCATGGTCGAGCGTTGGCGCGCCGAGTCAAGAGTCCGGCGCCGCTCAGACCCACTCGATTGCGCCGCCCAAGTCGAACGGCAGCCCGCCGTGGCGGTAGCCCTCGACGTGGCCGTCGGGACGGGCCCGGAAGACGACGGTGGGCTCGTGGCCGACGGCGGGCTTCTCGCCCCGGACGGCGGCCCGCAGCGACGGGGTGGTCAGCGCCCGAGCGCCGCGCCGGCGGCCGCGGACGGGTCACCTCGACGAGGTCATCGCCGACGGCGAAGTCCAGCGCATGGCCACTTGCCTGCTCGACCTCCGGCTCGAACTTGAGGCCGGCATCGACCAGCAGTTTCGCGACGTTGAATTCGGCCATTGTCGCCCGCATTCGGCCGACGTCGTAGCCGCCGGAGGTGCCGAGCTTCGACGCCATCGTGTACCGGTGGGCGTCCAGCACGCCCGTCGACAGCAGCGACTCGTAGAAGCCGAGCCCCGCCTGGCGGGTGGCGTCGGGGAAGCCGGCGGCGTCCTCGGCGAAGAACCGCCGGGTGGTGTCCCGGCCGTCCTTCGAGCAGAACACCGGCAGGAAGAACCAGGTGACGTACTCGAAGGCCGCGAGCCACGGGTCGGTGAGTTCGACGCGGGCGGTGAGTTCCCGCTGGGCCCACCGGGAGACGGCGAACGGCGCCTCCGCGAACGTCTCCTTGTCGGTCCGCCACAGTGCCTCGGGTGTCTCCGTATTGCCGAGCCAGTAGGCCCGTCCCGGCCGGTAGCAGAACAGCGCGAAGTCGCCGTTGTCCATCTCCATCCGGCGGGTCTCGTAGCGGTCGTCGGCGACCCGGAACCAGGGGTCCTCGAGTCGCGCGCCGAAGGAGTCCTCCAGCGGCGCGAGCAGGCGGTCGCGGACGCGGCCCTCGTTCCACGTCTCGTTCGACCGACGGAATCGGAGCGGACCGGCCACGCCTTCGCTACGGCGGCGCGGCGTTTACCGGTTGCGCTCGCCGGCTGGCGGGTCGCCCCGCCCTCAGGTAAAAAGCTCCCGGGCCATCATCTCCGACACATTGATAACCGGCAACTCGCAAATTTGGGTGTGGTAACCATGTCAATGGGTACCTATGACGAGGACGAACACGAACGCCGCGAGCAGAAGGCCTCGAGCGTCGACGCATCGTTCGACGACGAGCGTACCGACTACGAGGGGGAGATCAAGTACGATTCGGGGGACTCCGCGGAGGCACTTCTCGACCAGTTCGAGGAGATGAAGTCCGGGTAGTCAGCCCGTTTCTCGGACCCGCAACAGCACGAACGAGGTTCCGCTCACGACGACCACGGCCGCGACGTGTCCGACGAGTGCCGCCAACAGCACCCGGTGTTCCAGCAGAAACGGGACCAGCACCAGCTGGACGACGCCGAACAGGAGCGTCTCGCGGTCAGCACGGCGGAGCGTCGCGGCCGTCTCGGGGTCGA
>PXSL01000010.1 GCA_003022815.1 Halobacteriales archaeon SW_5_68_122
GTGGCGGTCGGCGGCCTCCTGGGCCTCGACGAACTTGTCGTGCCACTCGTCGGCCTCGTCGCGGATGTCGTCGGCCTCGCGGTAGGCCTCGATCATCTGGTTGTGGTGTTCCTGGGCGTCGTCCGCCAGCTCCGTAACCTTCTGGTGGTGCTTGGACGCCTCGGCGCGGACCTCTTGAGCCTCTTCTTTGAGCTCCTCGAGGTCACCCGTGGAATTGAGCTTCTCCTTGCGGTCGGCGAGCTGCTCGCGCTTGTCCTCAATCTTCTCGATGAGTTCGCGCTCGTCCTCCGTCGAGAGCACCTCGGTCTGCTGTTTGAACTCCAGGTCCTCGATCTCCTCTTTGAGCTGGTCGACGCTGTTGCCCTCGTCGAGCTCGAGGTCCTCCTTCATCCCGTCAACCTTGTCGAACAGCTCGTTGGCCTCGGCGTTGAGTTCGTTGCGCTTCTCTTTGTGCTCTTGGACCTGCTCGTTGAGCTCGTCTCGCTTTTCGCGGTGCTCCTGGGCCTCGTCGACCTTCTCTCGGGTCTTCGCGTTGAGGTCGTCGCGCTCCGAGGCTCGCTCGGAGGCCATCTGGTTCAGCTCGTTGCGCCGGTCCCGGAGCTGGCCGGCGACTTTAATGAGCTGTCCTTTGGACTTGTTCTCGAGGTCGTCGTCCGTCAGTTCTACGTTGTCGGATTCGTGTTCCTGTCATTCTGGTCGGCTGACGATGCTGCCGAACGCCGGACGCGTTCTGGTGGTAGACCGTACTCCCTTGCTCTATATAAAAATTGTGGAGGGTGCCCCCTGTGAAAACAGTTACCAACCGGCCCGAAATGCCGGGTTACGCGTTCACACGCGACGATACGGTGAACATAAAACGACCTCAGACTGCTGGGCGACTGACGGTGCCAATGGGGACGGGGCCGTCGACAACGGACGGCCTCAAGTGCCCCGACGGGTACCCTCGACCATGGAGCAAGTCGTGCGCGCCAGCGGCCACGAGAACGTGACCGCAGAGCACGGGAGCACGTTCGAGGTAACGAGCGACGACTGGCTGACACCGGCGGGCGACTGCATCCTCGCCGTCGAGGCCGACGCAGTGCCGGCCGATTTCGACGAGTCGTTCGTCGCGGCCTGCCGGTCGCCGGAGGCAACGATTACGGCGACGCTACGGACCGGCGGCCGCGAGCAGACGGTCGAGGGCCGCGGCCACCCCGACCTCACCTTCGACGACGACCGGAGCCTGGTCGCCCGCACGAGCACCTACGTCGACGACCGGACCGTGATGGTCGACGCCGACGCCGCCGCGGCCGACCTCGACCGCGAACTGGTCGCGGCGCTGGTCGACGGCGCCGACCTCGAGTGCATCCTCCGGGTGGAGTGAGGCGAGCGACCCGGCTACGTTCGGCGCGGTGAACACTCAAGGTTGGCGAACCTGGCGCCGGACGCCACCTCGTCGACGGCCACGGATTCGACGTCGAACCCGGCCACGCGGAGCAGTTCGCGTGTCCGCTCGACGGGGAGACGGTACTCGACGGTGGTCGTCCCCCACTTCTCGACCTCGAGGCGGCCGTCGCCGAGCTTAAGCCCTCCTTGGCGACTCCATCGGCCCGGAGAACGCGCTCGAACTCCGCCAGCGCCGTCGCCATCCCCTCGAACGGCACGAAGAACACCGACGCCGGACACCAGACGCCGTCGAAGGTGTCGGCCGCGAAGCCGAGGTGCCGGAGGTCCATCCGGAGATACTGCCTTGGCCGGTTCGCCCGGGCGTACTCGACCATTCCGGCCGCACGGTCGATACCGACCGGGTTGAGGCCGCGTTCCGCGAAGAAGGCGGCGTCCCGTCCCGGCCCGCACCCGGCGTCCAGTACCGCTGGCCCCTCCAGCGCTTCGACGAACGAGTCGAGCAGGTCCCGGAAGGAGTCCGGAAGCTCGTCCAACTGTGTGCGCGCGTCGAATTCGCTCGCCACCCGACCGTAGACGTCCGCCGGCGGCTCTACCATCGCCGCCGGCTTCGAGGAACACCGGAAAGAACCTTCCGCCCGGGGACCCCCGGTGCCGGGAATCATTTCTCGACGGCACCGTTTTGTGCACGCATGAGCGAGGAACCCACCGAGAACATCTCCGGCGGCGCGTCCGGCGGCGGCTGTGCGGCCTCCTTTGACCCCGCGGCGGCCGACACCCGTGCCGCGCGCGTCGTCGACCGTCTCGGCGAACTGTACTGGACGAAGACATACGGCGGCCGCGACGCCTTCGAGTGTCTGGTTCGGACCGTGCTCAGCCAGAACACCTCCGACAGAGCCAGCCAGCCGGCCCACGACGCCCTGATGGACCGGTACGGTAACGAGGGCACCTCGGAACAGTCGAGCGGGGCCTCGGCGAGCGAAGCGAGTGGGACCTCGTCGGACCACGGCTCCGACGGCGAGGGCGACCTCGCGGCGGCGCTCGCCGACGCCCGACAGGACGAACTCGCCGAGACCATCTCCTCGGCGGGTCTCTACAACCGGAAGTCCGAGACCCTGATACGGCTGGCCGGGCGGGTCCGCGAGGAGTACGGCGGGAGCGACGGCTTCGACGAGTTCGTCGTGGAGGGCGATCCCGCCGAGGTCCGGGATGCCCTGCTCGAGATGAAGGGCATCGGCCCTAAGACTGCGGACTGCGTACTGCTGTTCGCCGGCGGGCAGGCGGGCGTCTTTCCCGTCGACACCCACGTCCACCGCATCACCCGCCGGATGGGGCTGGCGCCGGCCGACGCCGACCACGAGACGGTCCGGGAGCACCTCGAGGCCGCCGTCCCCGCCGAGAAGTGCGGCTTCGGCCACACCGCGATGATACAGTTCGGCCGCGAGTATTGCACCGCGCGCAAGCCCGCCTGTCTGGATGACCCCGAGGCCTGCCCGATGGCGGATTTGTGCGACCAGGTCGGCGTCTACCCCGAGACCGGCGAGGTCGTCGACCCCGCGGAGGCGCCCGAGGCGGACGAATGAGGTCCCGACCGACTGCTTTTGTGCCGGGACCCCGTAGAGCGGCGCGTGCTCGGAGCACTCCTGGGTCGGCTCCTCGCACGGCTTCGGGGCAGTGAATCCAGCGACTCCGGCGAAAGCGGCGACTCCGACAATGACGGCGGCCACCGGCCTTCCCGGCTGGACGCCTCGGTCATCGCCGGCCACGGCGGGCAGGTGGGCGGCCTCAACGAGGAGACGAGCGACCTCGAGGCGGAGGCCCGCGACCTCGAGGCCGAACGGCGGAAGCGCCGATAGTGATTACCGTGGGCCATTTCGGTATCGGCCGCCCGAAGGCGTGCGGTCGCATCGGTGAGCAGTTACAGTAATCGCTATCAGGCCGCGGCGCTTTTGTTCCACGGCGCCCGACGGCCGGGTAGTGCTGACCAAGGACCTCCTGCGCGTCTCGCGGGCCGGCGGCGGCTACCACCCGCAGTTCACCGACCCCGACGAGGAGGCGCTGGCCGGCCGGGTCCTCGGCGTCTACCAGGGCCACGTCGGCGAACGGCGGGCGACGCTCGAGGCCGCGCTGACGGACCTCGAGCGCGAGGCAACGGACTTCAAACTGGTCCGCGGGTTCGCCAAACTGCTCGAGCGGGAGGCGACCTTTGAGACACGCGCACCCGTGGAGCCGCGACGCGCCCGGACTGCCGCCTTCGAGGCCGCCGAGACCAGCGGCGGCGTCGTGAGCGAGACCGACCGGGAGGCGGCGCTCTCCGCTGCGTCCGACCGCCTCGACGCGACGCCGGCCGACGTCGAGGCCTCGCTGTTTGCCGACCGCGAGACTGAGCAGGCGCTCGTCGCATTCGAGACCGACTACGACCCCGAGAGCCTCCGCGAGCAGTACGACCTCTCGCTCGCGCAGACGGCGCTGTTCGACGCCGTCGAGGTGCGGGTCCGCTCGTCGGACCCGAAGGCGCTGGTGTCGGCGGTCAAACGGCTCCGGCTGATGTACGAGATTCGCCGGACCGACGGGGGCCGGGAGGTGGTCGTGACGGGCCCGGACGCGCTGTTCACCCGCTCGCGGCGGTACGGCACCCGCTTTGCGCGCCTGCTTCGGACCGTCGCCGCGACCGACGAGTGGCACCTCGAGGCGACTATCGACGACCGCGGCACCGAGCGCACCCTGACCCTCGGGGACGGCGACGTCACCGTCCCGGGAACCGACCCGGTCGCCGAGCCGACTTTCGACAGCGGCGTCGAATCGGACTTCTACGCCCGGTTCTCGGCGCTTGACCTCGGGTGGGAGCTGACCCGAGAGCCCGAGCCGCTTGCGGCCGGCGAGCACGTCGTTATCCCGGATTTCGCCCTCGACTACGCCCACGCCGACTTCCGGGTCTTCTTCGAGATAATGGGCTTTTGGACCCCCGAGTACGTCGCAAAGAAGCTCTCGCGCTTTTCGGACCTCGAGGACGTCGCCTTCTTCGTGGCCTACGACGAGAGTCTGGGGGTCGGCGAGGAAATCGAGGCCGAGGGCCACCGCGCCATCGCCTACTCGGGGACCGTCCGGCTGAAGGACGTCCGGGACGCGCTCCGACCGTACGAGTCGGAGTTGGCGGCCGAGCGCGCCGAGACGGTGCCCGAGGAGTTGACCCCCCAGGCCGACGTGACGACCATCGAGGCGCTGGCCGACGAGTACGGCGTCCCTGAGTCGGCCATCGAGGGGGCGGTGTTCCCCGACCACGAGCGGGTCGGCCGCCACCTCGTCCGGCCGTCGGTGCTCGAGGCGCTGGCCGACGAGGTCGAGGCCGGCATGGACCTCTCGGCCGCCGAGGACCGACTCGACGAGCACGGCATCGACGACGCGAGCGCGGCGCTGTCCCGCCTTGGATACCGCGTTGAGTGGGAGGGCCTTGGCGGCGGCACCGTCCGCGAGAAGTAATCAGTCGGGCCGGGTCGGGAGTCGCTCGCAGTCATCGAGATACCCGACGAGTTCGTCGACTGCGAGTGGTTCATAGCCGATTCGCTCGACGGCGACGTTCGCGCGGCGGTCGGCGGGATCGATAAATGGGTACTCGCCGGGGCGGTCGTGGTAGTGGCCGTGGACCAGCCAGCCGTTGCGGTCCGGCGGGTCATCGTCGGGGTGGTGGACGCACAGCAGTCGGCGGCCGCCGGCCTCGAGGCGGTACCGTTCCCGGACCTCGAGGGCGCGACACCGCCGGGCGCCGTCGTCGTGGTCGCCCACCACGAGCACCACGTCGCCCGCAAGTCGCCGGAGCCACCGCCGGAGCGTCGTCGGTTCGGCCGGCACCGCGAAGTCGCCGACGACGATCACCTTGTCGCCGGCCGAGACGACCGCGTTCCACCGCTCGGCGAGCGCGTCGTTCATCGCGCCGACGGAGCCGAACGGCCGGTCGGCGTACCCCAGTGGCTCGGGGTCACCGAAGTGGGTGTCGGCGACGAGATACCGGGTCATAGTGATTGTTGTGACTGTTTACTGAGTCAGCCGCCCGTAGTCGCGCGGTCGATCCCGGAACGACTCACAACAATCACTATCATAGGTCCCGCCGGCGGCCCTTGGGCATCTGCGAGCGCAACTCGCCGTACAGGTAGAGGCCGACACCGATCGGCTCGACGCCGCCGGCTATCTCGTGGGCCACGATGAGATAGCCCCAGTCGCCGTCCCAGTCGGGGTCGGTGTCCTCGCCGCGGAGGAAGTCGCGCGCCTCCTCGGGGCCGAGGACGACCATGTTCTCAGTCGCCTCGCGGCCGAACCGCTGGACGGCGTCCGTCGTCGGCTTCCAGTGCTCCTGGCGGGTCCGGAGAAAGGTCATGCCTAGTCCCTCGACGTCGGCCGGCGACCCGACGTCGGCCGCGAAGGCCCACACCTTGCCGGCGCCCTTCTCCCAGAAAGTGTGCCCCGCGAACGTCTCGCGGTCGAGGCCGAACCGCTCGACCCACCAGTCGGTCACCTCCCGCCGGGTCGCCCGGCCCTCGACGACCCGCTCGGCCGCGGTCGCCGGCAGGCGGTCGAACCGTTCGCCGTCGTTCTCTCGAGGACTGCCGTCGTCGCCGCTCACGCGCCCACCTCCAGTTTCGCACAGAAGAACCCGCCCGTGTCGTTGTGGTGCGGGTAGACACGTTTCGCGCGACGCATCGACGCGTCGTAGGACGCATCCTCCCACTCGGTGACGCCGGGGGGGTGCTCCAGTTCGAGGTCGAAGGACGCGAGCCGGCAGTCGTACTCCTCGAGAGCGTGCTGGAGGACGGCCTCGTTCTCCTCGGGCGCGAACGTGCAGGTCGAGTAGACGACGGTCCCGCCCTCGCGGGTGACCTCGATGGCGCGCCCGAGCATCGCCCGCTGGACGTCGGCGATGCCCTCGACGTGGTCCAGTGACCACTCCTCTAAGACGTCGGGGTTCTTCCGGACGGTCCCCTCACACGAGCAGGGCACGTCCACGAGCGCGCGGTCGAACGGCTCGCCGCCGTCGGACGTGGTCCGACGAGCCTCCGAGTGTCGCTCGGAGACGCCGAACGGCTTCAGCGAGAGGTTCCGGGCGTCCTTTCCGGTGACAACGAGGTTCGAGACACCACAGCGCTCGGCGTTGGCCCGTAGCGCCGAGATGCGGCCGAGATTGTTGTCGTTGCCCACCAGCAGGCCGCAGTCGTCCATCAGCGCCGCCAGCTGGGTCGTCTTGCTACCCGGGGCGGCACAGGCGTCCAGCACCCGCTCGCCCGGCGCGGGGTCCAGCACCCGCGCGGGGATGGCCGACACCTCCTCCTGGCCGTACACCCAGCCGTGGACGAACGGCCAGGTGTTGCCCGGCGAGACGTCGTCGGCGAGCCGGAACAGACCCTCGTGCCACCCGACCGGCTCATAGCCGATGCCGTGCTCCTCGAGGGCGGCCCGGACGCGTTCCGGCGTCGCCTTGATGCCATTGACGCGGAGGACCGACGGTAGCGGCCGCTCGCAGGCCGCACGGAACGCCTCGGGGTCGTCCACGAGCGGCTCGTACCTGGCCAGCGGGTCCATGGGACGGCGTCGGACGGCCGCGGGCTTGTCAGTGTCGGTTCCGTCGGCCACGCTTAAGACGACGCCGCCCGTCGCTCCGCCCATGGCACACGTCCAGGTCCACGCCGACGACGTCACTCTCGATTCGCCCGTACTCGTCGAAGGGCTCCCCGGTGCCGGCCTCGTCGGGAAGATAGCCGCCGACCACCTCATCGAGGAGTTCGGGATGAGCTACTACGGGGCTGTCCACTGCGACGGCCTGCCGGAGGTCGCCGTCTACCGCGGCGAGTCCTCCGGCGTCCTGCCGCCGGTCCGGCTGTACGCCGACGCCGACCGTGACCTACTCGTCCTCCAGAGCGACGTACCGGTGTCGCCGTCCGGCGCCCCCGAGTTTGCCGACTGCATCACCGGCTGGTTCGCCGACAACGACGTGTTCCCACTGTACCTCAGCGGGCTGGACGAGGAGAAAAACGGCGTCCCGGAGCTATACGGCATTGCGACCGGCGACGCCGCCGGGCGACTCGACGACGCCGGCGTTGTCCCGCCCCGGGAGGGCGGGCTCGTCACCGGGCCCACCGGCGCGCTGCTGTCGCAGGCAGGCGAGACCGGCCTCGACTCGGTCGGCCTCGTCGTCCAGACCGACCCGCAGTTCCCCGACCCCGAGGCCGCCCGCATCATCCTCGAGGGCGGCATCGGCCCCATCGCCGGGCTCGACGTCGACACCAATGCCTTGGTTGAACAAACTGACGAGATACAGCAGGCCCGCGAACGGCTGGCGAAACAGCTCCAGAACGCCGACGACGAGAGTACGCAGGCCCAGCCCATCCGCGGCTTTCAGTAGCTGACGAGACGACGGCCGTCTCACCCGGTGATACCGCCGACAGCTACTTTTCCGGTCGTAACGAGTTCGGTACAGGGGAACCACCATGCACGAAACGTTCGAACGGTCACCCTCCCGGACGGACGGCCGCTTGGACCGCCTCCGCCGGGCTGTTGACGATGCCCGAATCTGTGAGCATCTCCGCCGGGCGGAGTCCGCCCTCCGGAGCACCGACCACGACCTCCCGCCCGAGAAACGGCGCCGCCGCGAGCGCCACCTCGACCGACTGGCCGCCTACCGCGAGCGCGGCGAGTTCCCGACCAACCGGACCGAAGCCGAACGGGTCCCGCTGTTCGTCGGCGACGACGGGACGCCGTGTGCGATGGCACACCTCCTCCTCGAGGACGGCCGCGAGGACCTCGTCGCGGCGGTGATGGCCGAGGACCCGACGGGTTCAGCCGACCTATCCCGAAGGTATCCAGTTTGCGACGACCTGCGGACCGCTGCCCTGCTGGCTGGCCGGCGCCTTCGCCTCGGCAGTCGGCCTCGCGGCCGCCGGGACTCTCGAGTACGTCGGCTACCGCCTCGCTGACGACGCCTTCCCCGACAACGCGCTCAAGCGGCGGGCGACGCTTTCGTACCTGACCGTGCTGGCGCTGTTCGTGGCGCCGCTCGTGGCACTCGTCGTTTTCGCGCTGTTCCCATGACGTGGAGCGCCCGACGGCGGCTCGTGGCGTTCGCCGCCAGCCTGACGCTGGCGATGGGCCTGCTGGCCGGGTTGCTACTGCAGATGGTCTTCCCAATTGACTACTCACAGTCTCTTCTGGAGGCCCGGTTCGGGTGGACGGTCGCGTTGGCCCTGCTGGCCGTTCTCCTCTGTCTCTACGTGGCTCTCCCGGTCGCCGCCGCGGCCGTATTCGCCCGCGAGAACGGCCACCCGCTCGCCTACGGCGGCGTTGCGGTGGCCGCCATCCTGATGCCGGTCCTGACCCCGCTCGCGGTCGCCTGGGGGCTCGAACGGACCTCCGGGGCCCCCATCCTCCCTCGCCTCGTCGGGGCCGCCGCCGCGCTCGTGGCCGCCCTCGGGGGCGGTGCGCTAGCCGCCGAACGGGTCGGCCCGCCGAACCGAAAGACGCGGTGGGTGTTCGTGCTCAACATCGCCGTCCTCGGCGTGTTCTCCGCCGGGTTCCTCGGCGCTCAGGTCGCTGTGCCGGGGTTCGCGGACCGACACACGACGGACACCCAGCCGGACGTCGACCTCGAGTTCGAGGAGCAGACGACCGATGACGGTCGACTGCTCGTCGTCGAACACGCCGGCGGCGAGCCAGCACCGGTGGACCGACTCGACATCCGCGGGGAGGGCTTCGCCGACGTCGAGGCCGCCGACCAGACCGAGCCGGGCCCGTGGGCTGGCGAGGCGACCGGACGGGCGCCAAGGGGCGGCGGCCCGGCCGTCGTCGAGGGCGACACGGTGACCGTCGGCGTCGCCGACGACTGTGGCTTCATCATCGGCACGGGACCGGAGTTGCGGGGGGCGGTCGAGTACTACGATTGCTCGGAGTCCTGATGGACCGCCAGGACCGTGACGACGACGGCCGCTCGCCTGCCGAGAGCGTCCGTGCGCCTCGGCCGACCGCCACTGCTTCTGAGGCCGGCGACGGCTATTTTAACATCGGAACCGGCGTGGAGAACGCATCTACGAGGAACCGACGGTCCGACGGAGGCTCGTTCCCCTTCCCATGATGAAACACCGACGCATCCTTGCGTTCGCCGCCGGCCTGACGCTGTTGGTCGGCCTGTTGACCGGAGTCGTCAGCGCCCTGACCTACCAGTCGCTGTACTGGGTTTCATCGAACTACCTCGCCCCGGCGGCCTCGGGGCCGGCGGCGCGGCTCGGCGCGAGGTACGTCGAGTTGGTCGGGCTCTTCGGCGTCCTGGCGCTCTACGTC
>PXSL01000011.1:0-14830 GCA_003022815.1 Halobacteriales archaeon SW_5_68_122
ACAGAGGACACCCGACGGACGACGAACCGACCGACGACCGAGCGCACCGACTACCGCCCGGAGCTGGGCGACGTCAGCCACACCAACCCCTACACGGGGCAGGTGTTCGGCGACACCCAGACGTACGGCCGCGGCCGGACCGTCGCCGCGGACGGCGGGGAGGCGAACGCCGAAAGCCGACCCTCGTCGGAGCACGGGTCCGACGGCGGCGAGGCGACCGCCGCCGAGGCGGACGACGGCAACGAGCGTGACGTCGACAAAGAGACTATGGAGGACGTAGCCCACGAGCCGCCGGGCGACGCCGACGGCGCCCAGGCGGCCTACGACCGCGGAGCAGCCGATGAGTGAGGGGACGCTGTACGACAAGGTCTGGGAGAACCACCGGGTGACGACGCTGCCCAACGGCCAGGACCAGCTGTTCGTCGGCCTGCACCTCATCCACGAGGTCACCAGCCCGCAGGCGTTCGGGATGCTGCGCGAGCGGGACATCGAGGTGGCCCGCCCGGAGCTGACCCACGCGACGGTCGACCACATCGTCCCGACGAACGACCAGTCGCGGCCGCTGGCCAACGACGCCGCCGAGGAGATGATGGCCGAACTCGAGGAGAACATCCGCGATGCCGGCATCGTATTCGACGACCCGACGACCGGCGACCAGGGCATCGTCCACGTCATCGGGCCCGAGCAGGGCCTCACCCAGCCCGGGATGACGGTCGTCTGCGGCGACAGCCACACCGCCACGCACGGCGCCTTCGGCGCGCTGGCGTTCGGCATCGGCACCTCCCAGATACGGGACGTGCTGGCGACCCAGACCGTCGCCATGGAGAAGAAGAAGGTCCGCAAAATCGAGGTCACCGGCGAACTCGCCGATGGCGTCACCGCGAAGGATATCATCCTGACCATCATCCGCCGGCTCGGCACCGACGGCGGCGTCGGCTACGTGTACGAGTACGCCGGCGAGGCCATCGAGAGCCTCGGCATGGAAGGCCGGATGAGCATCTGCAACATGTCCATCGAGGGCGGCGCCCGCGCGGGCTACGTCAATCCCGACGAGACCACCTACGAGTGGCTCGCGGGGACCGACGCCTTCGCGGACGACCCCGAGCGGTTCGAGCGGCTGAAGCCCTACTGGGAGTCGGTCCGCAGCGACGAGGACGCCGAGTACGACGACGTCGTCACCGTCGACGGCTCCGAGATCGAGCCGGTCGTCACCTGGGGCACCACGCCCGGTCAGGGAATCGGCATCAGCGAGGCGATTCCCGCACCGGAGGCCCTTCCCGAGGACGAGCGGGACACCGCCCGCCGTGCTCAGGAGCACATGGGCGTCGAACCGGGCGAGACGATGGCCGGCTACGACGTCGACGTGGCGTTCCTCGGCTCCTGTACGAACGCCCGGCTGCGTGACCTGCGGTCGGCCGCCGAGATCTTCGAGGGCCGCACGGTAGACGACTCCGTTCGGGCGATGGTCGTCCCCGGCAGTCAGCGGGTCAAGGCCGCCGCCGAGGCCGAGGGCCTCGACGAGACCTTCCGCGAGGCCGGCTTCGACTGGCGGGAGGCCGGCTGTTCGATGTGTCTCGGCATGAACGACGACCAGCTGGAGGGCGAGCCGGACCGTCCTGATGAGTCCCGAGATGGTCGCCGCCGCCGCCGTCGCGGGCGAGGTAATGGATGTCCGCGAGCTGCCGAAGGCGGAGGTCGAAGCGCAATGACGAGCGAAGAACGGAGTTCCTCGGAACGCCGAGCGGAGAGCGACGCGAGCCGCGAGGTCGACGGAACGGAGATTCCCAGCGTCGACCACGTCGCGGGGACGGCGGTCCCAGTCCGGGGCAACGACATCGACACCGACCAGATAATTCCGGCCCGGTTCATGAAGGTCGTCACCTTCGACGGCCTCGGGGAGTTCGCCTTCTTCGACCAGCGGTTCACCGACGAGGACAACGAGAAGGACCACCCGTTCAACGAGGCGCAGTACCAGGACGCGAGCGTCATGATGGTCAACGCCAACTTCGGGTGTGGCTCCTCCCGGGAGCACGCCCCGCAGGCGCTGGTCCGGTGGGGCATCGACGCCATCATCGGCGAGTCATTCGCCGAGATATTCGCGGGCAACTGTCTCGCGCTCGGCGTGCCGACCGTCACGGCCGACACGGAGACGATACGGGCGTTACAGAGCTGGGTCGCGGAGCACCCCAGCGGCCGGGTCGAAATCGACGTCGCCGCAGAGACCGTCGCCTACGGTAACCGAACCGTCGACATCGAGGTGGACGATGCCCAGCGGAAGGCGCTCGTGGAGGGTATCTGGGACACGACCGCGCTGATGAAGTCCAACGCCGACGCCATCGCGGAGACGGCCGCGTCGCTCCCGTACGTCGACGGCACCGGACCGCGGAAGGGACACGGCGATGACTGAGTCGGTGCTCGTGGTGCCGGGCGACGGCATCGGCCAGGAGGTGGTGCCCGCCGCCGTCGAGGTGCTTTCGGCCGTCGCCGACCTCGAGTTCTACCACGCGGAGGCTGGCGACCACGTGAAACGGGAGACGGGCGAGGCGCTGCCCGAGGAGACGTACCGCCGCGCCGGCGAGGCCGACGCGACGCTGTTCGGCGCGGCCGGCGAGTCGGCGGCCGACGTCATCCTTCCACTCCGGGAGGCCGTGGGCTCGTTCGCCAACGTCCGGCCGGCCCGGGCGTACCCGGGCGTTGACGCGCTCCGCCCCGAGACGGACCTCGTGTTCGTCCGAGAGAACACGGAGGGCGTCTACGCCGGCATCGAGTCGGAAATCGCCGACGGCGTGACGACGCTGACCCGCGTCGTAACCGAGGAGGCGTCCCGCCGCATCGCCGAGTTCGGCTTCGAGTACGCCGCCGAGAACGGCTACGACGACGTGACCGTCGCCCACAAGGCCAACGTGATGCGGACGACGGACGGCCAGTTCCTCGAGGCGGTCGAAGCCGTCGCCGAAGAACGCGCGGGGCGAAGCGCCGCGGACGGCACGAGCGGTGGAACCGCGAGGAGTACGGCGTCGTCATCTGTCCGAACCTGGCGGGCGACGTACTGTCGGACATGGCGGCCGGACTCGTCGGCGGCCTCGGGCTACTGCCGAGCGCCAACGTCGGCGCCGACAATGCGCTGTTCGAGCCGGTCCACGGCTCGGCGCCGGATATTGCGGGCGAGGGAGTTGCCAACCCGACGGCGACGGTGCTGTCCGGCGCAATGCTGCTGGAGCACCTCGGCTACGAGGCTGGGGCGACGGCGGTTCGGTCGGCCGTCGAGAGCGTCCTCGCGGACGGACCCCGGACACCCGACCTCGGCGGGGACGCCACCACCGAGGACGTGACCGCGGCGGTGCTCGCGGCGCTGTAGCTACTCTTCGAGCTCGGCGGCCGCGGCCGCCCGCACTTCGCCCCACCGGCCCTCCTCCTCGAGATGGACCTGAAGCTCGTCGGCGTAGGCGGTGACCATCGACTCGGCGGCCGACACCTTCTCCTCGTTGGGGCCGTCGTCCTCGTTGCCGCCGAGTCCGAGCGAGCCGAGTAGCGACCCGAGCAGGCCGCCGCCGCCGGATTCCTGCGGCTGTCCCATCGGCCCCATCTCCGACACCTTTTCGAGTTCGGGCATGATGGTCGGTATCTCGGAGGTGTCGGCGACGAGTTCGGCGGCCGCCTCGTCGTCGGGGTTCTCGATGTCGAAGGAGGTCGCGGTCATGATGAGGCCCCACTCCTGTCTGGAGAACGGCGATTGGTCGACCTGCGCGGAGAACTCCTCGTCAACCTGCATGCGGGCACCGACTATCATGTCCTGCCACTCGCTCATGGACGCCGGTAGGGTTTCGGAGGGATAAAAACCCGAGGCGCGAGCCGTGGCGCGGGGCCGGACCCGGACGTACACACCCCCCGAACGGTTATGCGTCCGCTTTCCTGACTTCACGTATGACCGATCACGTCGCAATCCTCGGCGCCTACGGAAGCGCCGGCGTCGCGGCCGCAGACCGTCTCGCCGACGCTCCGGACGTGGAGCTGACGCTCATCGACGACGGCGACCCGGGGGGTGGCCTCTGCATCCTCCGGGGCTGTATGCCCTCCAAGGAAGTTCTGTCGGCGGCTGAGCACCGGTTCTTCCCCCGACACGATGACCGACTCCGGGGGCCGTTGCCCGAGGTTGACCTCGAGACTGTCGTCGACCGCAAGAACGAGCACACGAGCGCGTTCGCGGCCCACCGCCGCGCGGCGGTCGAGGAACTCGCCGAGCGCGAGAACGTCGAGTTCCTGCCCGCGACCGGCCGGTTCGTCGAGAGCGACGGCGAGACGCCGCGCGTCGTCGCCGGCGACCGGACCCTCGACCCCGACTATGTCGTCGTCGCCACCGGGTCCTCGGTAAACATCCCCGACCTCCCCGGCATTGACGACGTGGACTTCCACACGAGCGCGGACGTCCTCGACGCGACGAGTTTCGGCGACTCCGGCATCGTGATGGGGTTCGGGTACGTCGGCATCGAGCTGGTGCCGTACCTCAGTGAGGCCACCGGAATGGACCTCACCGTCGTCGAACACGACGCCCGGCCGCTGGACGAGGCCGACGCCCCCTTCGGCGACGAGCTGCTGTCGTACTACCGGGAGAACTTCGACGTCGACGTGCTCACCCACGCCAGCGAGCAGCGGGTCGAGGCGACGGCCGACGGCGGCGTCCGCCTGTTCGTCGACCACGACGGGGCCGACCGGGAGATAGAGGCCGACCAGCTGTTCACCTTCACCGGCCGGAAGCCGGCACTCTCGACGTTGAACCTCGGGGCGACGGCGCTCGACCCCGGACCCGGGTGGGTCGACGACACCATGCAGGCGCGCGACGCCGAGCGCGTGTTCGTCGCCGGCGACGCCAACGGCAAGGAACCGGTTCTGCACGTCGCAAAGGAACAGGGCCACCTCGTCGCGGACAATGTTCGCCGCCATCGGCGGGGCGAACCGCTCCTCGAATACGACAACGTCCACCACCACGTGATGTTCTCGGGCCTCGGCGTGCTGCCGTTCGTCCGGGTGGGCCACTCGGCCGAGAGTGCGGAGGCGGCGGGACTCGACCCCGTCGTCGTCACCCGCGAGGCCGAACAGGACGGCGTTTTCAAGACCAAGGACGTCCCGGACGGGCTGGCGCGGCTCGTTGTCGGCGACGACGGCACCGTCCTCGGTTATCAGGGGTTGCACTACCACGCGGACGTGATGGCCAAGACGATGCAGGTGGTCGTCGAGATGGAACTGGACGTCCGTGAGGTGCCCGACCGGGCCTATCACCCGACGACGCCGGAGATACTCGACGGACTCCTCCGGGAGGCCGCCGACGAACTGCCCGAGTAACACTGGCTGTCGTGACTCATCCCGGTATCGACCGTACGCCTTCGTGCGGTCAAATCGATACGCAGTCACAATGATCACTGCGAGACGGGGAGCCGCTACGTTCATTATCGCTGACATGCAAGGCGGAGCCATGACCGACAGAGACGGCGGCGACGCCGACGACGAACACGTCTGTGAGGCCTGCGAGGAATCCTTCGAGACGGAGGCCGCCCTCGAACGGCACCTCCACGAGGCCGGACTCGTCGACTGAACGCGCCGAGGCGGCCCCGTCTCGCCGGCAGCGCGGCGTCGCGAGCCTCGCCGAACGGGACCCATATGAGGCCCGGTTGACAAAGAGCGGTATGGAGCTGGTTTCGGTCGCCGCGGTCGCCGAGAACGGGGTTATCGGTAACGATGGGGAGCTCCCCTGGCCGTCCATTCCGGCCGACAAGCGCCAGTACCGGGGGCGCGTCGCCGGGTCACCCGTCGTCCTCGGCCGACGGACCTTCGAGTCGATGCGCGAGGACCTGCCCGGGAGCGCACAGGTCGTCCTGAGCCGCTCGGAGCGGTCCTTCGAGGAGCCGTCGGCACGCCACGCCGCCGGCGTCGAGGAAGCGGTCGACATCGCCGCGTCGCTCGGTGCCGACATCGCGTACGTGCTCGGCGGGGGCGGCATCTACGAACTGTTCCAGCCCCACGTCGACCGGATGGTGCTGAGCCGCGTGCCCGGCGAGTACGAGGGCGACTCGACGTACCCCGAGTGGGACCGCGAGGAGTGGGAACTAATCGACAGCACCGAGTACGACCAGTTCACGCTGGAGGAGTGGCGGCGGACCTGATAGTGACTACTGTACGTCATTTCGGTATCGACCGCACAAAGACGTGCGGTCGTACCAGTAAACAGGCACAATAATCACTATGAGGCTCGTGAGGCGGCGAGCGCCCGACGACAACCGGAGCGGTCGCTGTCGTCGGGTTGGCGCGTCGAAACCCGGGGGGTCGGTGGCTCTTGGGGCCCCGACTCGTACCGCCGGCTGTAACTACGTGAGGCGGTCCCGTCCGGAAAATGGGGCTGTGGACGGTATCCGACCGGATATCGCCGAAGAATCTTGAACGAATTAGGCCGGTAGTATCAGAAGGCGTCGGTCGTCACGTCGACGTCGGCCTCCAGCGACTCCTTCAGGGAGTCGCGAACGTGGCAGATGTCCTCGCCGAGGTCCAGCAGGTCCTCGACCTCGCCGTCGTCGAGATCGGCCTCGACGTGCATATGGAAGCTGATTGCCGTGAGGTCATCATCGTCGTCCAGGTCGGCCTCGGCCTCCGTTTCGACCTTCCCGAGTTCGAAGTCGAGTTCGCGCTGAGCGCCCGCCCGGCAGGCGAAGGTGAAACAGGAGGCGTAGTCGGCGACGAGCACCTCGTTCGGGCTGGGGCCCTCGGCGCCCGTGGCGTCGATGCTCAACTCGAAGTCGCCGGCGCGGCTCAGCGCGTGGAACTTCTCCTCGTTGACGGTGGTGGTCTGGATATCGGCCATTGCGTTCTGGGCTTCGCCCGGGACGTACAAAAAGGTGGGCTGACCGCGGTCGCGTTGTCGCGCCGACCGGTGCGCGTTAGCTCCATGACGACCGATCGATATCGAGCGGTCGATGCGGGAAACGAGGGCCCGACAGCCCTCTCAGATGGTGAATGACTCGTCGCCATCGAGGACGACCGCCTCGGCCTCTGCACCGGTCGCCTGCAGTTCGTGCTCGAACGTCTCGGTGTCGAGTTCGATCGGCGGGAACGTGTCGTAGTGCATCGGCGCGGCGTAGTCGACGCCAAGCCAGTCGGCGGCGACGGCCGCGGCGCCCGGCCCCATCGTGAAGTGGTCGCCGGCCGGCAGCGCCGCGAACTCCGGTTCGAGGAACGGCCCGATGACGTCGCGCATCTCGACCATCAGGCTGGTGTCGCCGGCGTGGTAGAACGAGGTGCAGTCGGGGTCGGACTCCCGCGTCGGCTCCCTGTCGGAGACGACGAACCCGGCCGGAACGAGGTTCATCCCCATCCCGCCGACGGCGTCCTCGTAGCCGAAGTTGTCCGTGGCGTAGCCCACGAGTTCCGGCACCGCCACCAGCGTCGCCCCGGAGTAACGGTCGGCGTCGCCAACGTGGTCGGCGTGGCCGTGTGTCAGGAGCACGTAGTCGGGGTCCAGCTCCTCGGGATTCGTGTCAGTTTTGGGGTTCTCGAAGAACGGGTCGATGAGCAGGTCCGTGTCTCCGACCGAGACGTGCCACGTCGAGTGACCGTGCCAGGTTAGCTCCATAGCACTCGAACGTACTCGCCTGAGAGTCTTAATACTGGGTGCCACCGACGGCGCGACCGACCGACTTACTGGCCTGCGAACGCAACGCCCACCGTGGAGGTACGACGGGTCGAGACCGACGACGAACTGGCCGACGCCCTGGCCGTCCGGCGGGCGGTGTTCGTCGAGGAGCAGGGCGTCCCCGAGCACCTCGAGGTGGACGGCAATGACGAATCGGCGACCCACTTCGTTGCCAATGACGGCGACCGACCCGTCGGCGCCGCCCGCTTTCGGCCGCACGACGACTCGACGGCCAAGGTCGAACGCGTCGCGGTCCTCAAGCCCGAACGCGGTGCCGGCATCGGTCGGCGGCTCATGGACGCCGTCGAGACGGCGGCCGCCGATGACGATTACGAGTCCGTCGTCCTGCACGCACAGGTCCCCGTCGTCGGCTTCTACGAGCGACTCGACTACAAGGTGACAAGCGAGGAGTTCGAGGACGCCGGCATTCCGCACCGCGAGATGCGGAAGGGCCTCTGACCGGCCGCCGCTCGCTCATTTGGAGGCCTCGCTACCGCTCGACTCACGCTGCTCGCGGGTCACTCCGCTCCTCGCTCGCCGGGCTGGAGGCCTCACTACCGTTCGGCCTCCCTACCTCACGGGTCGCTTCACTCCCCGTTCGCTCATCCGGAGGCCTCACTATCGCTCGGCCTCCCCACCTCGCGGCTCCTGCCGTCGCCGCTCGCTGTAACGTGAGCCTCGCTACTGCTCGGCTCACGCTGCTCGCGGGTCACTTCGCTCCTCGCTCGCCATAACGTGAGTCTCGCTTTGCTCAACTCACGCTGCTCACGGGTCGCTTCGCTCCCCGTTCGCCGGGCGGGAGGCCTCGCTGTCGCTTGGCCTCCCAACCTCACGGGTCGCTCCGCTCCCCGTTCGCTCACCCGGAAGCCTCGCTATCGCTCGGCTTCCCGGCCCACTCCAACATCCGCTCGTAGAACGGCACGCTCCCGAGCGCCTCGGCGTCACCGACCAGCACCAGCGCCTTCTTCGCTCGCGTCAGCGCGACGTTGACCCGGCGGTAGTCCTCGAAGATGGGGCTGTCGAGCTCGCCCGTGGCGACGAAGGAGACGACGATGACCTCCTTTGCGGACCCCTGGAAGCGGTCGACGGTGTCGACGGTCACGTCGGGCAGTCGCCGCGATATCTCTGCGACCTGCGCCCGGAACGGGGCGATGACGCCGATGTCGTCGGCGGCCACCCCCGCCTCCCGGAAGGCCGCGACCACCTCGGCCACCCGGTCGGCCTCGATAGGGTTGGAGTTGCCCTCGTCGGCCCCGCCGGGGTCAACGAAGGAGACGGCGTCCCGGAGGTCCGGCGGCAGGTCCCCGACGTCGGCGCCGGGCAAGTCCCCGAGTCGCTGGGCCGCCACCTCCCCCGATGCCGGCCGCAACTGGCCGTCGTAGAACTCCCGGCTGGAGAAGTACTGTACCCGCTGATTCATGCGGTACTGGCGGTCCAGCATCACGCCCGCCTCGGGGTACTCCCCGATGAGACGTTCGAACAGTGACCGCTGGAGGTCCGCGCCGTCGTCGGACTCGTTGGCCGACCGAACGACCGGCGGTAACTGTTGGTGGTCGCCCACCAGGACGAACCGGTCGGCGAGGTTGGTTGCCAGGAACGTGCCGGGTTCGGTCAACTGGCCGGCCTCGTCGACGACGGCGACGTCGAACGACTGGCTCTTCAGCGCCCGCGACCCGCAGGCGGCGGTGGTCGCGGCGACGACCGACGCCTCCTCCAGTGTCGCCGCGCGGTCGTCGGGGTCGCCGGTCCGTTCCATCCGGTAGGCCTGCATGTCCTCGCGGACGCCCGACTCCGAGCCCCACCGCAGGACGTCGGTGAAGCCCTGCTCCTCGAGGGCCTCGATGGCGTTGTCGACCGCCCGGTTGGTGAACGCCGACAGCAGGACGCGCTGGCCGTCGGCCACGAGCGCCCGTACGGTCCGGGCCAGCGTGTACGTCTTGCCGGTCCCCGGCGGCCCGTGGACGAGCGCGAAGTCCTCGGCACTGACGGAGCGGTTGACCGCCTCGTTCTGGGCGTCGTTGTTGTCGATGTAGGTCTCGGTCGGCCCGGAGAAGGAGGGGTCACGCCGGCCGAAAAGGACGTCCTTCCGGTCGGGGTCGCCCCGCAACAGCGCGTCGTGCAGCGCCGAGAGCCGGCGGTCGACGCCGATTTCCGACGGGTACACGTCGATGCGCCGCAGCTCCAGCGGCTCGTCGGCGACGACGACCACCTCATCGCCAAGTTCCTCGACGGTCGCCAGTTCGGCCGTCCCGCGGGTCGGGTGGCCGTCGTTGGCCAGCACCCGGTCGCCCTCGCGTATCTTCGAGACGGCGTCGCCGGGCCGCCGGGCCGACAGCCGCCATCGGCCGCCGTCGAGCGACTTCTGCCCGCCCGGCTCGAGACCTATCAGCGCCCGGTCGTCGTCGGCCCGCTCCTCGGCGGACTGCTCCCAGAGCTTCCGGTACTCGGCGTGGACCGCGCGGCGCTCGGCCTCGGTGGCTTGGTAGAACCGCTCGAAGTAGGCCCGTTCCGCCTCGGGAATCGGCTCGCCGACCTGGCCGGCCTTCGACTCCTGGTCGAGCCGACCGGCGACGGCCATGCAGGCGTCCCGCTCGAAGCAGTACTCGCACTTCGCGTCGGCCTCGTAGCCCGTCGGCACCGTCAGGTCGTACTCCGCGGCCGCTATCTCGTTGCGCGTCCGGAGGACGAACTGCAGGAAGCCCGAGCCGACGGAGAAGTCCTTTGCGGGCGAGAGGTCCCCCGAGGCCTCGTTGCGGTCCAGCGCCGTGTTTTTCGTGTAGAGAAGTGTCCCGGTGTCGGGTGCCTCCGCCAGGTCGTCGGCCAGAAGCAGCGCGTAGCAGGCCGCCTGCACCTTGTCCTGAAAGCGGGGGTCCCGCCCCGTGTTCTTGCCGGTCTTCAACTCGACGGGCATCCCTCGTCGGACGGCGTCGGCCCGGCCCTTGATGCCGAACCGCTCGGAGATGAGCGTCTGCTCGGAGCGCCACGAATCGGCCTCGCCAAGCGCGCCCTGCTGGAGCCACCCCTCGATTGCGGCGGCGTTCTGCCGCACGTCGTCGGCGACGGCGTCGGCCGACTCCCCGAGCAACCCGATGTCCAGCGCCGCCTCCGCCACCCGCTCGTCGATGCTCTCCTCGAGGTTCCGGCCGCGCAGCAGGTCGCCGAACACCTCGTGGACGACCGTCCCCTTCACGACGGGGTACTTCAGCGGGACGCCCGACAGCTTGTTCAGGTAGTACACCCGGGGACACTGCACCCACCCCCGGATGTCGGTCACGTCGACGAGGAACTCCGGTTCGACGACCACCGCCGAGTCGCCCGTGGTCGCGTACTGCGTCTCGCCGCGGAACTCCCGCTCCTTCGCGTCGGTTACCAGCAGTTCCATCCCCGGTTCCAGCAGGTCGGCCGTCTCGGTCCACTTGCCCCACAGCGTCACCTGTGTCGGGTCGCGGGCGCCGCGCTCCGGACGGACCAGCACCTCCGCGAGTTCGGACGTGCCGCTGGACGTCTCGACGGTCCGCGGGTCGCGCACCTCGACGACGGGACCCCGTACGTTCACGTTACCGCCCAGCGCCCTCGGCGGAAAAACGCTATCGATCCCCGGGACGAGAGGTGACGAAGCCGACAGCTTCATCCCGCCCCGACACCGAATTCAAGGTATGCGCGTCCGCGACTGGCAGGACATCCTTGAGGACGTCGTCGAATCGGGCGCCGACGCGGGCGAGTGGCGCGCCGTCGCCGGCGACCGCCGTGGCGGCCCCGGCGAGGACATGTTCCTCGGCCACCCGTCGGTCGGCGTCTTCCAGCTGAAGACGTTCGCAAAGAACCCCTACGAGGTCCAGGGCGTCGGCTCTCGCGTCGCCCGGAAGGTCGACGATGACCTCGACCCACTGTTCCCGGCCGAGGACGCCGGCGGCCGGTTCGGCGTCAACGACGGCGTCGGCGACGAGGACGACGCCGAAGAGAAGGCCCAGCAGCTGGAGACGGTCCTCGAGACGCACGCCGACGCGCCGACCACCCCCGACGCACTCTTCGAGGACGTAATGGACGCCCTCGACAGTCCGGCGTTCGGCCCAATGGAGTACGACATGTACGACCGACCCGACGAGCTGGAGTCGCTGTCGGACACTTTCGAGGAGGCCGAGGACGTCCTCACGACGGAACTGGACGAACTCGTAGAGGAGAGCAACGTCGGTCGCGGGTTCCACTGACGCGATCGGCCCGGACGGCGACGGCCCCTGACAATGTGGTCGACGCCGGGCTGACCGGAACCGGGCCGGCCGGCGAACGACTGGCCTCCGGCCGTGCTCCCGGTTGCCGGGGTTAGCCGTCGAACTGCCGCGTCTTGGTTCGGTGCCAGATGACGATACCGACGGACTGTTTGGCGTCGGTCCAGCTGTCGAACCCGGCGTCGTCGTAGACCGCGCGCGGCGTGTACAGTGTTTCGTCGGCCCACGTCTGAATGGAGGGGTCGGCTTCGACGGTCTCGTGGAGCTCGATGATGCGTGCCAGCACCTCGGCTCTGGTGATCTCGAACTCCCGCTGGCCGACGGCGGCCCGGATGGCCGCCCGCCAGGAGTTCCACTCCGCGCGGAACGCCGCCCGGTCGCACTCGCCTGCATGGAGAACGTCGACGACGCGGGGCGTTCTGTCGAGCTCATTGTCCATCCGGCGGATATCGTCAAGCAGCTCATCCCTCATCGGCATGGGTGATCCTTGTTAACGGGGAACGCCGCTCCACATGAAAGTTCGGGCAGTCAAATCGTGAACGGCCCGGACTGACGCCGCGATACCGGGGAGAGTCCGCCGGCCGGCGCAGTCGGGCCTCGCGTCAGCGTGGGCCGGGCACGACGCCGGCGTCCAAGCGGGGACGAGACCCTGGGACCGGCGTGGTCGTTCGGTCGCCTCGCGCTCACCGCGGCATCTCGGTGCCCCACGTCTCCAGTATCGTCGCCAACTCGGGTATGTCCTCGGCCCGCGACGCCAGGGACTCGCCATCGGCCGCCACCTCGACCAGGAGGTCCTCGCCGGGCGCGATGCGGAACGCATAGACGAGGTCATTGTCGCCGGGTTCGTACGACTCGTTGAGGAAGCCGGCGTACTTCATGACCCGGGAGTTCGTCCCGACGGGAGCTATAATCGACCGGGGCCTACCGATGAGAGGGCGAGGTGATTCCGCAGGCGGGTGCTACGGGTACTCGTCGGGCGATACCCGCGTTGGGACGGCCGATGAGTACGACCGTCCCGGGGGCCGCGCCGGCCCGGTCGGTCACTCCTCGCTGGTGTAACTGCGGTACCTCATTACCGACCCGTCGACGATGACGGTGTCGAGTTCGTGCTGTTGCTCGGGCAGCGGGTCGTCCCCGACGGCCTCCGTCTCCGCGTCCCCGTAGTCGTACGGCGTGTGATCCTCCGCCATGTCCGCCGGTCGGCACCGCTCGTACATAAATCCTTGTCAGACGTTATCACTCGACAGCCACGAGCGCGTCGGTGACGACGGCCGTCGCCGCCCCGCGGTCGGCGGCGGCGAACGGTTCGTGGCCGCCGTTGTAGAGGTGGATCCGCTCGGCTGGTAGCCGGTCGCCGACTCCCTGGAGGCCGACAACGGTGTCGCGGAGCGACACGCAGACCCGCGCCCGCCCGGAGGGCTCCGGCATCGACGCCTGTGCCGCCCGTATCTCCCGGACGAAGGCGGGCGAGACGCGGTCGGGCACCCGCTCCCACCCGCGGTCGGTGGCCCGGGGGCCGACCTCCTCGCGGTCGAAGTCGACCGGCACGAGCGGCACCGAGACGGGGAGTTTCGACCCCCACTCTAATAGCCAGCCGCGCAGTTTCTCGCCGTAGAAGGCCCACCACGGACTGACGTAGACGGCCCGCTCGGGCCGCAGGTGGGCCGCGATGAGGCCGCCCGTGCTATGACCGACGACCGTCGGGTCATCGAGGTCGTCGCGGATCGAGGCCGCCGGCGAGAGGTACTCGCGGTCGAAGTCGGTCGGGTTGGTCGGTATCTCGGCGAGCGTCACGCGGTACCCCTCGTCGGCGAGTTGCGTTGCGAACCACCGCTCGTTGGTCCCGTTGACGCGGTTGCCCCAGCCCATCAGGAACAGCAGGTCGTCGCCGTCGCCGATGACGTCGGTCTTCATGGGGGCAGTGGCCGGGGCGGCGGCTTAAATTCGGCTGTGCTCAGAGCGAGGGCAGCGACCCGAGGTCCGCGAGCGAGTCGACCACGTAGTCCGGCCGGACGTCGCCGGCCTCGACGTCTTCGTCGGTGGCGACGCCGGTCCTGACGAGCACCGTCGTCATGCCCGCCCGCTCGCCGAGTTCGATGTCGGTGTTGAGGCGGTCGCCGACGACGAGACACCGCTCGGCCGGGACGCCGAGCGCCTCGAGGGCGGCCCGCCGGGCCGCCGCCGATGGCTTGCCGAGCAGCCGTTCCGGCTCCCGTCCGAGGACGCCGCCGACGGCGTTGATGACGGCGCCCGACCCGGGTATCATCCCCTCGGCGTCCGGCACCAGCATGTCGGGGTCGGTTCCGTAGAACGTCGCGCCGGCCTCCAGCGCCCGGTAGCCCGCCAGCATATCGCCGTAGTCGAACGCGTCGTCCCAGGAGACGACCAGCACGTCCGCCGCCGTCGCGTCGTCGACGAGCGAGAGGTCGGCCGCCTCGAACTGGCGCCGCAGGCCCGCCGTCCCGACCAGGAACACCGCGTCGTCGGGGTGCTCCTCGGCGAGAAAGCGGGTGGTCACCGTGCCGGCCGACAGCACCTCGTCGGCGTCGGCCTTGATGCCGAACGACGCCAGGCGGTCGACGTACTCCGCACGGGACTTCGTCGGGTTGTTCGAGAAGAAAAGCGTCCGGACGCCGGCGCTCCGGAGTCGGTCGAGCGCCGCTTCGGCGCCGGGCAACAGCCTCTCGCCGCGGTAGACCGTCCCGTCGAGGTCTATCACCGCCCCCTCGTAGTCCATACCGGCGGTAGGGGCCGGCAGGAATTAAGTCTCGTTACTCGTCGGCCAGTTGGACCGCCTCCACGCGCCGCCGCTCGTCGCTCGTACCGTCGGGGTCGTACCGGTAGACTTCGTCGTCGTCCTCGTCGTGGGTCCGCCGGTGGGAGCCGTCACAGAGCGCCCCCTGCTCGGAGAGCCCACACCGGCAGA
>PXSL01000011.1:14963-29040 GCA_003022815.1 Halobacteriales archaeon SW_5_68_122
ACGTACTTCGCGCCCCGGATGTAGCCGTCCTCGTGGACGAGCAACTCCACCTCGAAGCTCCGTATCTCCGCCTCGGAGATGTCGGCCGAGAGTATCGTCCCCGGCTCGGTGACCCGCTCGCTGGTGTACCGGTAGACGGTGCCGTTGTCGGTCGAGACCGGTTCCGCCTCGCCGTACTCGACGTACTCCAAGAGCGGGTCCAGGAACTGGTTGCCGGCGAGGCGCGCCCGGCCGAACTGCTGGTCGGTCGCGTTGTACGCCTCCTCGTCGCCGGACACCACCCGGACGTACACGCGGTCGTCCTCGTAGTACTGGTACCGGGTCACCTCACCGTCGTCGCGTAGCTCGAGGGCCTTCCCGTTCTCCCCGTCGACGGAGGTGAGGTAGACGAACGCGTCGTCGGTCCCGTTGCCGCTGCTGACTCTGACGTCGAACCGGAACCGGTAGGAGTCGTACCCGGTCATGGTCTCGACGTGGGTCCCGGCGGCCGTTTCGGCGTTCTCGACCCCGTCGGGGCCGTAGCCGTCGGGGAACTCCCGCTCCTCGAGCGGAACGGGGGTGGGCGTGTCGGTCGGCGTCGCCTCCGGCGTCGGTGAGGGTGCCGGCGTGGCCCCGTCGCCCCCCAGCAGCATGGAACAACCGGCCAGCAGCACCACGGCGGCCACGGCGGTCGTCACCACGACTCGGCGGTCCATGGCGGGCCGTTTCGCCGCGGCGACAAAAGAACTACGACCGTCAGGCCTCGTCGACCCAGTCGGGCCGCTCAACGGACGTCTCGCCGAGGCCGGTCAGTTCGAACTCCATCGTGACCGTCTGCTCCTCGCCCTCGTCGGTGTAGGTGATCTCGTAGGTCGCCGAGCGGACGAGGCCCTCGGAGTCGACGGCGAAGGTGGCTGAGAACGCCGAGACATCCGCCGACTCGTTGACGCCGTAGAACGAGTCGACGCCCTCCGTACCGGACGCCTCGTACACCGCTACGGTCGTTCCGTCGCGCTGTTCGACCGAGGTCTCGTACGCCGAAACGTTCAACAGCAGCGCCCGGATCGGGTTGGTCGAAGTCAATTCCGCGGTCGTGAAGTTCTGTTCCTCCATCGAGACGCCGGACCGCTCGCCGTTGATTTCCGAGCGGCGGTACTGGGTGTCGTCCTCGTAGTAGGACTCGCCCCACCCGGAGTACTCCGGCGAGTCGACGTCGTAGCGCTGGTACCCCTGCTGGCTCTCGAAGTCGACCCGGCTCTCGACGTCGACGGACGTGTTGCCGTCGCTCCCCCTGCCGTCGTAGCTGTAGGTGCCCATGTAGCTTCCCCGCGTCTTGAGGGCCGACTGATGGGTTTCGACCGCCTGTTGGCCGTCCGTCACGCCGTCGGGGCCGAACCCGTTGGCGTACTCGAACCCCTCGGGACCGTCCGGTGCGTCGGTCGCGTCGCTGCTGCCGGCGCCGCTGCCGTTGCCGCCGTCGAGGACCGCTGAACAGCCCGACAGTAGAAACAGAACGACGACGAGTGATACCGCTAGCGTCGAGCGCTTCGCCATATGAAATCGTGACGCCGTGCGAGCTAAAAGTGTAGTGGCTGCCCGCGGTTCCGGGTCAGGCGGCCGTCGGCCCCGACGACTCGATGGACCGGAGCCGTTCCTGCCGTCGCTGCTGGCGGCGCCGGACGAGCGCCTCCTGAAGCCGGTCGGCGACCGACTCGCGGAGTTCGGCGGCCAGATCGGCGTCGATGTCCAGCGCCCGTGGCTGGCCGCCCGTCAGCCCGCTGGACCCGGCGGTGTCGACGACCAGCGTTGCCAGGTTCCGCCGCCGCTGGAACACCGTCCGGGAATTGACCACCGTCTGAACGCGGTAGTACGGCACGACCGTCGTCGTCCGGGTCCAGAACCCCTCCCGGAGGACGACGTACTCCGCCCGGACATCGAAGCCGAGGTTCGACCACTTGAGGTGGGCCGCAAGCGGCGCCGCCGGCAGCAGTGCGGCCGTCGCGTACCACGCGAACGGCAGCGTCGTGAGGCGGTCAGCCGCAAACACGGCGGCGACGACGGCGACGGCGACGGCGCCGTATCGGACGGCGTACCGCTGGCGGGCACGTTTCGGCGGGCGCTCGAACTCAACCGTCTCGAAGGATTCGATGGAGTTCGCCAGTTCGAACACCCGGTCGCGCTCGGCAAGTGGGATGGCCGACTGCGACCCCGACTCGCCCGGGCCGTAGCCGGCCGTCTCGACGGCCAGCGAGGCGTATCCCAGCCCGCGGGCGATGACGTTCTCCGAGACGGCGAGCGTCTGGACCTTCTCCAGCGGGATGGTGCCGCTGTACCGCTGGAGCAGACCGCGCTCGTAGTGAAGTTCCTCCGAGCGCCGGGTCAGCCGAAAGCCGTAGTAGTTGGTCACGGCGAGTGCCCCGCTTATCGCCGCGGCGCCGCCGACGATGAGAACCGCCGCCAGCGGCGCCGTCACCGCCAGCCCCACGAGCGGGTCGGCGAACCGCTCGCGCAAGGAGGGCGCGACCACCGGCAGGAAGACAGTCACGATGGACAGAAGCCGGAGGTCGACGCCGGTGATGCCGAGTAGCACCAGCTCCTTCGGCGTGACCTCGAACAGTTCCCGTTCCGCCGGGTCGGCCGCCTCGCCCGCCGCGTCCGTGCCCTCCTCGTCGCCCCGCTTGAGGCAGCCGATTTCGGTCTGCAGGCGGGTGGCCTCCGCCTCGCTGACGCATTTCAGCGAGGCCTCCGTCGAGGAGCCGCCCGCCGTCTCGAGGTTTATCTGCGCGAGGCCGAGCACCCGCTGGACGACGTTCCGGCTGATGTCGACGTTCTGAATGCGGTCGACCGGTATCTCGCGGTTCCGCCGGGAGACGACGCCGGAGGCGATGTCCAGCGAATCGTCGGTGAGTTCGTACTCGAAGCGCCGGTAGTAAATCAGCTGGTAGGCCAGCGCGAGCACGAACCACCCGACGACGAGCAGGCCGACGCCGGTGGCTCCCTCCAGCGGCGAGCCGATGACCAGAAACACGAGCACCCACGCCAGTCGGACGACTGACTCGCCCGTCCGGTACGGTATCGAGAGCGGGTCCAGCCGCATCAGACCGCGTCCCCGCCCTCGGCCGCGATGGCCAGCTGTTTCAGCCGGGTCTGGAGGTCCTCGGCGCGCTCCGGCGACAGCCCCGGAATCGAGACGTCCGCACCCCGCGAGCCGGCGGTGTACACCACCGTCGTCGCAAGCCCGAACGTCCGCTCGATTGGGCCACGGCTGGCGTCGACGTGCTGGATGCGGACGTACGGGACGACCGTCGTCACCTTCGTCAGGACGCCGCGTTCGAGATATAGCGAGTCCTCGCGGACCTCGTAGGCCCACGAGCGGTACCGGAGGACGGCGAAGACGGCCGCGACGACGAAGACGACGAGGGCGACGACAGCGCCGACCCACGCCCCGCCGGGGTCGAGAAACGAGAAGACGGCGCCGACGATGCCGCCGAGAACCAGCGACGGGACGACGGCCTGTAGCGCCCAGACCTGCTGGATGGTCGGGTCGAGCGTTCGTCTCGGCCCGACGAGTTCCTCGACGTCCGGTATCTCGTCGTCGTCGTCGCTATCGGAGCCGTCGGCCGGCCGGACGGCCGGCCGCAGTCGCTCGTCGAACGGCCCCTTCTCGGTCCGTTGCGCGTCCGCGTCCATTGGCGGGGGTTGTGAGCCCGTCATATTTAGTAGGCCGTGTCATGCGACGAGACCCGGCGGATTCGGCCGGCCGTGACCGCTATCGGCGCGGCGAACTGCAGGAGCGGCTCGCCGGCCGGCTCTTCGAAGCCGTTGGCCTCGAACAGGCCGTTCTCGCGTATCTCCGCCCGGCCGGGCGCCAGCGACCACGGCTCGTGGTCGATGTCGCCGTGGTAGACGCGCCCGTCGTCGTCGGTCGTGTAGAAGCGGTACCGCTCGGTGAGAAACGCCGCCTCGGATCCGGGGTCGGGCGCCGAGAACGACCCGTTGGGGCCGTAGGTCGCCTCGAATGCCGCCGGCGGGGCGTCGGCGCTCGTCCGTCGGCTCCTGAACTGTACCTCGCGGTTCCGGCCGCTACCCTGCGTCTGCACGTCCATCTCGGCCCGGTAGTAGGGCAACTGGAACACGGACCGCGCAATCCGGACGCCCACCCTGTCGTCGGCGTCGAGGTTGAAGAAGTACACTCCGGGGTCGCCGTCGACGGTGACGTAGGTTCGGAGGTTCAGTTCGCCGAACGACAGCCCGACGGGGAGTCCCTGCGGGCCGATGTCCGCCATCACGAATGGGACGACCCCGAGGTAGGCGTCGCCGTCGTGGGTGTCGACAGCTACGCCCTCGGGGAGTCTGGCCGCGACTATCTCGGGGACGACCGGCCAGTGAATAAACAGCAGGTCCCGCCACGTCATCGAGAGCAGGCCGCCCGAGAGGATATCCCTCGAGAGTACGCCGCTCATAGCGGAGGGAGGGGACTCGACGGTTTCCGCCTACCGGTCGCGGAACTCGAAGAGGTGCTCGCCGACGGCGTCGACCAGCGGCGGGACGGCCTCCTCGGGGTCGACGCCGAGGAAAACGCCCTCCGACTTCTCGTAGATCCGGACCACCTTCACCGAGTCGAGGCTGGTGGTCATGTACCGGACGGTGCCGGCGTCGGGCAGGAGCACGTCGGAGAACAGCGTTTTCTCGGCGAAGTCGATGCCGACGTAGGCGAAGATACGCTCGAAGTGTTCGACCATGGCGCTCTCGGTCGGGTACCGCGACGCCGCCTCGCCGGCGACGTGGAGGATTCGGAAGCTGTCGGGGTCGAACCGGACGACGCTGTATAGCGGTCCGTTGGTCCGGCGGCGAAGCGCCTCGACGACGGGGGCCGGGTCGTCGCCGCCGGACTCGAACGTTCCGTTCATAAGGGTACCTCGCACAAACGCATAAAAAGTCCGGGGGGCATTTCGATCGGCGAGTCGACGCCCGTCTCGGCTTAAACGGACCGTCGTACCGCGGCGACACCGACATCTACATCCGGGCATACTGTGTTCACACGTCCATGAGTCGACCCGCGTACGTGTACGCGCTGGCGGTCATCGGGCTCTTCGCGGCGCTGGGTGCGGGGCTGGGGCTGGCGGCCAACTTCACGCTCGGCTTCTTCATCGAGCAGTTCGTCGACCCGGGGACCGACCCGTTGGACTCGACGCAGGTCGGTATCATGTTTCTCGTCTCCATCTTCTTCATCTACGCGACGGGGCCGCTGGCGGCCGGCGTGGCCGGCATCGGCGTCGGACAGGCGCTTCCGGACCGCGACGGCGCCGCGGCCGTCGTCGCCGGCGTCGGCAGTTTCGTCGGCTTCTTCGTCTTCGCCGGTCTCGGCCTCTTTCTGACCTTCTCGGTGCTCGCGGAGTACGGCGCGGGCGGCGCGGGCGGCGGTGGTGGCGGCGGCGGTGGCGGCGACAGCCCCATCGAGCCGGCGGCGCTCGGCACGCTCATGCTACAGGTGAGCCTGCCGGTCGGGCTGGTCTGCCTCGCCAGCGCCTACCTCACCAGCCGGGTGACGCGGAGTCTCGCTCAGTGAGCGATCTCCGAGAGCATCCGCGCCTCGATCTTGCGGAGGTGCTCGCCGACCGTGGTCGTCGAGAGGTCCAGCTCGTCAGCGATGTCCTGGTGGGTGGCCTGCCGCGGCACCTCGTAGTAGCCGAGGTCGGTCGCGGTGTCGAGGAGTTCCTGCTGTCGGTCGGTCAGGAGCGAGGACAGTTCGCGTAGCTCCGGGTCGTAGTCCGAGAGCTGTTCGAGTTCGACCCGTATCCCCTCGGGGATGTCCTCGATGGCCCGGCGGACCGTCTCCTCGCGGCCGATGACGGCTACCTTGAGGCCCCCGTCGGGGCCGTACTCGATGGGCATATCGAGGACGAACTCGTGTTCCTGCTCGAGTTCCAGCAGGCTGGCGGCCGCCGCCGTCGGTTCGGTGTGGACGTACGCCTGGAGACCGTCCCGCTGGGGATAGACGTCGTAGAAGAGCACCTCGTCCGACGACGCGAGGAGGGAGTCCAGCGCCTCCTCGTCGCCGCGAATCTGTGAGAGAAGGACCACGGTGCCGTCATTGAGACGGCTGATGTGGAGGATGGACTCCCGCGTCAGCGAGGGATGGGCCTCGATGGCGCTGGCGACCGGGTCGATGTCGCCCTCCGTCGGGATGACCGAGACTTTGACGTACCGCATCGGACGACCGTTCGTAGCCGGGGTATAAACTTCTCGGGGTCGGAGCGAACATGAAGGGACCGACGATTGACGGCGACAGCCGTAACGGGGTCTGACCCCGACCGTCAAACGACCGATGACGCCGGAACGCGGTCTCGCGCTCGCGCTCGTGGCGGCGCTGTCTCTCGCCCTCCTCACGGGTGTCGCGGTGCCGAACGGGGACGGCGTTGTGGCCGCGAGCCACGGCCCCGAAGACGGCAACTACACCGTTGTTCCGCTCGACGACCGGAGTCCGGGCGCGACGGACGTCAGGTACGGCCAGCGCGTCGGGCCGGACGACGGCGAGACGTTCGGCATCGACCGCGGGAACACGATGAGCGGATACGAGGTCGACCACAGCCTCGAAGAGAACGTCAAGTCGTTCAGTGCCGGCGAGGACCTCTTCAGAGTCGAATACTACGGCGAGGACGACTTCGGCTCCTCGACGTACCTGGACGACGGCGACGAGTTCATCTCGGTCGCCGAGTGCATCGACAACCCCGACGAGCCTGGCTGGTACCGCATCTCCGGCACGACGACGGGCGTCACCGAGAGCGGCGAGCGGGCCACCTACAGCAGCGACTCCCATTACTTCTGGATCTGCGAGTGCGGCGACGAGGCCGAGGCCCGCGAGAAACTCGGGCCGCCGCCCTCCGAACCCCGGGAGACGGCAACGCCGACACCGACGCCGGCCGAGGCGGCCGAGACGACGTCGGACAACGGGGACGACACGGCCGACGAGGACGGCTCCCAGCCCCCGGAGTCGACGCCGACACCGACGCCGGCCGAGGCCAGCGGGTCGGCGGTCACCGATTCGGCCACCCCCGACCCGACGGCCACGGCCGGTGACGCCGGCGGCGCCGCGGACGAGGCGACGGCGACCCCGCCCGACCCGACGCCGACCGAGGGCTGGGACGACGAGGTGTTGAACACGCCGACGTCGGCGGGCGGTCCCGGCTTCGGGCCAGTGGCGGCCGTGCTGGCGCTCGTCGGCGCCCTGCTGGTCCTCGGACGGCGCCGGTGACCGGCCCCTCACTCGTGGCCCGACACTGCCACCGGTTCGTACGGCTCCTCGAGGTACTCGAGATCGCTCTCGGACAGCGACACCTCCAGTGCCTCGACGGCGTCCTCGAGGTGTTCGACCTTTGAGGCGCCGATTATCGGCGCGTCGACCCACTCCTTGTGCAGGAGCCACGACAGCGATAGCTGGGCCATCGAGACGCCTTTCTCGTCGGCTAGTTCCTCGACGCGCTCGTTGATTTCGCGGCCCCCGCCCTCGGCGTAGGGGTGGGCCTGTGCGTAATCGTCCGTCTCGGCCCGCTTCGTCGAGATGTACTCCTCGTGGGGACGGGTGAGGTAGCCGCGGGCCATCGGTGACCACGGGACGACGCCGAGGCCCTTCTTCTGGCACAGCGGCAGGGTCTCGCGCTCCTCCTCGCGGTAGACGAGGTTGTAGTGGTTCTGCATCGTCTCGAACCGCTCAAGGCCGAGGCACTCGCTCGTCCGCAGTGCCTCCGCGAGCTGGTGGGCCCACATCGAGGAGGCGCCGACGTGGCGGGCCTTCCCGCGGCGGACGGCGTCGTCGAGCGCCCGGAGCGTCACCTCGATCGGCGTGTCGTCGTCCCACCGGTGGGTCTGGTAGAGGTCAACCGTCTCCATCCCGAGTCGGTCGAGCGAGGCGTCCAGCTCCTGCTCGATCGTCTTCCGGGAGAGGCCCCCGGAGTTGGGGTCGTCGTCGTTCATCCGGAAGAACACCTTCGTCGCGACGACGCTCTCCTCACGGCGGCCCTCGAGGGCGTCCCCGAGGACCCGCTCGCTCTCGCCGCGGGAGTACATGTTCGCGGTGTCGAAGAAGTTGATGCCGAGGTCGATTGCCCGCTCGACGAGTTCGTGGCCGAACTCCTCGCCGCGGACCCACTCGCGCCAGTCGGGGTCGCCGAAGCTCATACAGCCGTGTACTCCATGCCGCCGCCTCGTGCGGGAGCCGCAAAAAGTCGCCGGCACATTTGTTCCAGGAGCCGTCTACCGTCAGCCACGGCGGACCGCGCCCGGCGGTGGACGGCCGCCGCGGTAGCCGCGGTCCCGCTCGTTGGAAGCGTCGTGGCGGGCACCCTCCGGGGTCTAACCCCGGCCGTTCAAGAGAGGCCTCCCGGCGGTTGTAACGGTCAGGCGAAGCGCTCAGCGGAGATACTCGAGATGTATCGCCGGACGGCCAGGGCGGCGACGATGGCGGCGACGGCGTACCCGGCCACGTGGGCGTACGTGAGGGTCGTCGGACTGCCAATGGCCAGTAGAGCAACGGTCGTCGCGGGATGTTCGGGGAGGCCGGCGGCGGCCGTGAAGGCCGCCAGCGCGCCGAGCGAGTAGGTCAACTGGGCACGCTGTCGGACCGGAATCGCAAAGGCGAGGGCGGCTGCGAACCCGACCGCCACGACGGCGAGGGCGCTCGCAAGGGCGGCGAGGGTGGCGACGTTCGCGACCGCGATGTCGTTGAACTCCAGTAGGGCCACCCATGCGAGCACTTGGGCCGGCGCGAGCGCGGCCATCAGACCCGCCTTGCCGTCGACGACGGCCGTCAGCGAGGCGGGCGTGACCCGGAGCAACTCGAGGGTGCCGCGCTCTATCTCCTCCGTGAGGGAGTCGACGACGACGGACCCGCCGATGAACACCGGCAGGAAGACGAGAAGCGGCAACAGCACCGTGTAGGAGAACCCGAAGTACGGGCTGGCGTCGACCGTCGGCGGTAGCGGAAGCGGGTCCTGCGAGAGGTGGACGCCCCGCTCAAAGCGCTCGCTGCGCTCGAGGTGTTTCAGCGCCTCGCGCAACTGGACGACGATGACGGTCTTCCGGAGGCTGGCCTCCGGCACCGACGCGGTCACCTCGATGCGGCCGTCGCTGGACCGGGCGGTCGCAACGGCGTCGGCGCGGCCGCGGTCGAAGGCTTCCCGTGCCGCCCCGCCGTCCTCGTAGCGGGTCGCCTCCAGGCCCTCCACCTCGGCGGCCGCGGCCATGAGCGCGTCGGCCTCCTCGCCGGTCACGGCCACCTCGACGTCGTCGGCGGCCGCGTCCGGGTCGTACAGCGAGGTGAGCCCGACCACGAGAAACGAGGAGAATCCTGCGATGACGACCTGGATGAGGATTGCGAGGACGATGGTCTTCTCGCGGGACAGCGACCCCAGCTCCCGACGGGCGATGGCGAGTCTAGACAAGGGCGTTCACCACCGTCACATTGTAAGCGACGTGCAGCAGGATGGCGATCGAGAGGCCGGCTCCGAAGGCGGTCCGGCCCCGGGAGGCGCCGACCGCCGACACCGTCGCGGTGACGAGGTGCAGCGCCAGCGGCGCGACGGCCAGCAAGGCGATTACCGCGGGACTCCCCGAGGCGAGTCCGGTCTGGAAGGCGGCGTCGGCGACGGCGACCCCGGGGAGGCCGACGACCTGAACCACAAGCGAGAGCTTCTCCGCGAGGAAGAAGCCCAGTCCCGCGGCGCCGCCGGCCGCCGCGGCGGCCCCGAGGGTCCGCTCGTAACGGCCGTGGACGAACCCCGCGTACGCTGGCAACCCTTTGACGAGTTCCTCGACGACCGCGATGACCGCGAATATCAGCGGGAACGACAGGCCGACGGGGAGGGCGAACAGCAGCGCCACCGCCAGCAGTTCCACGACGAAGACGAATGGGACGAGCAGCGCGACGACTAAGGCGACGCTCCGCGGCCGGCGGATGCGCCCGGCCAGCGCGTCCAGCGCCTTGAGGTGGACCGGCCGCTGTGTGAACAGGTCCTCCTCCCGGTAGACCCCCAGGCCGAGCAGGAAACAGACGCCGGCAACCAGTGTCGGCGGCCCGGTCGCAAAGAGGAACTCTCCCGGGGTGACGCCGGCTCCCGTCAGGTCTCGGACCGCGACGGTGAGCGGGGAGACGAACGCCACCGGGCTGGTCTCGGTGAAGATGGCCGGCACGAACGCGTACGAGGTCAGGAGCGTACTGATAGTGACGGTCACGAAGGTGAGTTCCTTGAACGAGCGGGCGAACATCGCCCCGAGAAACGTCAGCGCGAGAAAGAGCAGCGCCAGCGGCACGACGGCCAGCACCGACAGCGGCCCTGCGTTCCCGCCCAGGAGCCACAGGCCGGCGACGACAACCGAGGTGATGGCCAGCGAGGCCAGGAAGTACGGGAGCGTCTTCCCGAAGACGATTTCGGCGCGGCTGACGGGCGCGACGAGCAGCAGCTCCCCGCGCCGGTCCAGTCGCTCCGAGAGCATCGAACTCCCGTAGGCCTGGATGACGAAGTTCAGCGGCAGCACGAACACGAACGCCAGGACAAGCGACTGGAACGGGAACGGCGGCGCGATGTTCGAGGGCGACCCGACGGCGCCGCCGGTCCTAAAGAGGTCGAAGGCGCCGAGCGAGGGGGCGCCGAACCGGCCCTCGTCGCCGCCCGTGCCCACCCCGTCGTCGCCGCCTGCTCCCCCGTCGCCGCCGTCGCCGCCGTCGCCACCACCGCCAGCACCGCCACTGCCAGCGCCGTCACTGCCACCGCCACCCGTACTGCCGGCCCCGCCCTGCTCGACGAACTGCACTGTGACGGTCACGGGGAAGGCGGCGGTGCCGTTCTCCTCCAGCCGCATCTGCCGCTCATTGTATTCCTCGATCGACTCCCGAAGGGAGGCGACGGCGGCGCGGCTCTTGTCGGTCGGGTCGCCGCCGCGACTGGCCAGGTAGAGCCGCGTTCGGTTCGACTCGTTTTTTAGGTAGACGTCGTAGCCCTCGCCGGCCTCGAGGGTGCCGTCCTCGAGGACCGACGGGTCGGGGTCGACGACGGCGAAGGCGGGGTCCTCGGCGACGGGGTTGTAGAAGGGGCTGGAATCCTCGACGCCGACGCGGTAAATGCCGTCCTGGAGGGCGACGCCGCCGACGAGGCCGACGACGCCGACGGCGGCGACGAAGGCGGCGGCCGCGAGGACGACAGCGACGGCTCCGCGGTCGAAGCCGCCGACGCCCTTGGTCGACTCCCAGCGGGCGACCCGGAGGAGTTTCCGGGGCCGCATTATACTGGCCGCTCGACGCCGGCCCGGTATCGACCGCCCGGGCGCGGGTCGTATCGGCGCACAGGTACAGTAGTCACTATGCCTCCGCGTGGGCGGTGTCGGCCTCCTCGGACTCCGCGAGGTCGAGAAAGAGACGCTCAAGGCTCGGTTCGACGGTCCGGATATCGTCGACGCTACCGCCGCGGTCCTCGGCGGCGGTCTCGACCCGCCGCACCTCGTCCATCCCCTCGACGACCCGCCGGTAGCGGCCGTTCTCCGCGACCGCCTGCGGCACCTCGACGGTCGTGTAGACGTGGTACTCGGTGCGGCCGTACTCGGTCCGGAGGTCCTCGAGACGGCCCTCCGCGACGATGGCGCCCTCGTTCATGATGGCCACGCGGTCACAGACCTCCTCGACGTGGTAGAGATTGTGCGCCGAGAACACGACCGTCCGGCCCTCGTCGGCGAGTTCCCGGGTGAAGTCGACGATGTAGTTGGTGGTCAGGGGGTCTAGCCCCGAGGCGGGTTCGTCGTAGATGACGACGTCGGGGTCGTTGATGAGCGAGCGGGCGATGGCCACCTTCCGTTTCATACCCTTGGAGGTGTCGCCCAGCGGGCGCTCGCGGTGGTCCAGGTCCAGGCGGTCCAGGGCGTCGTGGATGCGGGTGTTTGCCACCTCGCGGGGGACGTCGTAGAGGTCGGCGAAGAAGCGGAGGTACGAGAGGGCGGTCATCTCCTCGTACAGCGGCGACTCCTCGGGGAGGAAGCCGAGTCGACGGCGGGTCTCGCGGGCGTCGGCTGGCGCGCCGTCCACCTCGACGGTGCCGGCGGTCGGTTCGATAAGACCCGCGAGCGTCTTCAGCGTCGTCGTCTTGCCCGCGCCGTTCGGGCCGACGACGCCGAACACCTCGCCGGAGCCGACGTCGAAGGAGACGCCGTTGACGGCCACAAAGCCGCCGTACTCCTTCCGGAGGTCGCGTACATCAATCACGGACGGGTTGACGGGCGGGAGTATCAAAAAGGCGGGCGCCGTATCGAGATATATGGAACTCCGCCGGACCCCGCAGGGTCGTCGGTGGGCCGTCGGGAGCGACGTCGAGGCGCCCGCCGAGGCGGTCTGGGACCTCCTCGTCGACACCGAGCGGTGGCCCGACTGGGGGCCGACGGTGTCGGCCGTGAAGTCGTCGGAGCGCCGAATCGCAAGCGGGGCGATAGGCGAGGTGCGCCTAATCGGCGTCGGCGCGTGGGTCCCCTTCGAGGTCGGGACCGTCGACCCCGACGAACGGCGGTGGGACTGGGAGGTGGCCCGCATCGCGGCGACGGGCCACCGGGTCCGCGGGCGGCCCGAGGGATGTCGTGTCGAGTTCGAGATGCCGCTCGCGGCGGGTGGCTACGCACCCATCTGCAGGCGCGCCTGCAGGAACGTGAGACTGCTCGCCGAGGAGTGAGGGCGCGCTCTGCGGGCGTGGTTACTCGGCCTGCGGGGCGACGCTGAAGTCGCGTACCGGGTGGAGGTCGTCCTCGAGACCCGCGCCCTCGCAGTCCTCGCTGGGGCAGGCGTAGTGCCACCCATCCCGCGTCGCCCGTCGCTCGGAGAACTGCTCGCCGCAGCACTCGCAGATGAGCGCCTCCGAGGAGCAGGTGTCGCGGTGGAGTTCGTACTGCAGTTTGCTCGTGAACGTCTGTTTGCAGTTCCTGCAGGTGTGGGTCATGCTTCGGACTGGGCGGTCATCCGTAATAGAAGTACCCCTTCGTTCGTCGAGCCGTCAGAGCCACGCAGACGGGTTCTCGAGCGATTCTGGTGCTCAACTGGACGTTCGTTCATAGGGTCGACTGTCGGAACGCCGGGCGGCTGGGGTCAGAGGCCGACGTCGAGCGCGAGGGGGCTTAGGCAATCCCGGAGAGCGCCAGGAAGACGAGCGCCCCCGCGGTGAGTCCGATGTTCTTCAGGAACTGTGTCATCTCGGTCTGTGCCTCCTCGCCCTCGACATCCCGGAAGTCGTGCATGGTGACGGCGCTGACGAGAAGGAAGACCGCGAGCGCGCCGGCGCGGCCAAAGGCCCTTGTACCCCCGCGGGAGTGTTCCGACATGGCCCTCGAGTTCGGCCGGGAGAAGCTCCTCTACGCCGTCGGTATCGTTCTCGGCGTCGTCGCGGTAGCCTACTTCGGGTTCCGGCTGTTCGACCAGGTGTCGCCCGCGACGACGGCCGTCGTGCTGTTCGCCGGCTTCCTGGTGTTCCTCGTCGCCGGAATCGCGGCGGAGGCCGAACTCCTCGACGTGGTGGCGTACGGCCTCGCCGCCGGCTGTTATCTCGTGTTCGTGGCGTACATCCTTGCGAGGTTCGATGTCGGCGACGGCGGCACGTTCCTCCTCCTGGTGGGGTCGTCCGCTCTGTTCGTCGCTCTCGGCTATCTCGCGCAGGAGGGCCGACTCGAACTGTCGCGGCGCCGGGCGACGCTGGTCGTCCTCGTCGTGGCGCTCTCGACGCTCGCCGTCGTCGGTGTCGATGTCGTCAGCGCGGGGGCGAGCGCCTCCGCAGAGTTCGGCGACTCCGTGGAGGTGCCGGAGCGGGGCGCCGCGACCACGGTGGGAACCGTGACGCTGGCGAACCCGTCCTTCCTCCCGCGGAAGGCCGACGTGCCGCAGTACCACGCCTGCGCGTACCTGCCGGGGTTGCAGCCGACACCGCTGACGTACGAGCCTCCGCCCAGGTCGCCCCTGCTCGACGGCGGGGAGTCGAGGCGGTTCGACCTCGAGTTGCCGGGGTTCGTCTTCTACACCGAGGACGGCACCAGACGGGAGTCGGTCCGGAACCGCGACCGCGTGCCGGTCGAGACTGCC
>PXSL01000012.1 GCA_003022815.1 Halobacteriales archaeon SW_5_68_122
TGCCGTCGTAGGCCAGCCGGAAGGCGCGCATGCCGCCGGCTACGGCCCGGGGCGGCTTAACCCGTGGCGCCGCTACAGATCCCGCGAGACCCGTATCTCGGTGTCGGTCACCGTCTCGACGGCCTCGCTGGGCACCTCGATGTCGTCGCTGTTGGCGTCGCTGAACCCGAGCCCCTGGAGTATCGCGTCGGAGACGTCGGGGTCGGGGTCGACGTAAGCGACCTGCTCTTCGGAGTCGACCTCGGTGACGATGCCTATCTGCTCGGCTTTCGCGTCCATCAGGAACTTACCCTCGTCCTCGGGCGAGAGAACTGTCATCTCGTCCGGACGAACCGCTAGCATCGGTAAATATCCTGTGGAATGGCCGCCCGGCGGTTCGTATCAGACGTAGTCGTCGTGGGTCGGCCGGCCCGCCTCGGGTGGGAACTCCGCGAGCGGCACCTGCGTCTGGTCGCCCGACACCATGTCCTTGATCGTGACGGCGTCGTCGGCTAAGTCCTGCTCGCCGACGACGACCACCGTCTCGGCATTGATCCCGTCGGCGTACGACAGCTGGTCGCCGAAGCCGCGGTCCGAGAGGTCCGTCTCGACGACGTGGCCGAGTTCACGCAACTGCCGGGTTATCTCGGCGGCCTCCGCCCGGGTATCGCCGACCGTCAGCACGTAGTAGTCCGTCGTCAGCGCCTCCTCTGGCCAGACGCCGGCCCGCTGACAGAGCAGCGATAGCGGTGCCAGCCCCGGCGCGACGCCGACGGCGGGCGTCGGCTGGCCGCCGAAAGACTCGATGAGGTCGTCGTAGCGGCCGCCGCCGAACACCGACCGCGACACCTCGCCCGTCGAGTCGAAGCACTCGAAGACAACGCCGGTGTAGTAGTCCAGCCCCCGGGCCGTCGACAGCGACACCTCGCAGTGCTCGCGGGCGCCGAAATCATCGGCTGCCGCGAGCACCGCCCGCAGGTTCTCGACGGCGGCCTCGACCCGCTCGGTGTCCGCGAACTCGACCAGCTCGCCGAGGTCGTCGGCCGCCAGCACCTCGTCGAAGCCCTTGGCCTCCTCGTGGGTCAGCCCCGCCTCGACCAGTAACTCGTGATACTCCTCGTTGCTGATTTTCTCGCTCTTGTCGACCGCGCGGATGGCCTCGGCGGTGTCGACGTCGCTGTCGAGCGAGTCCAGTAGGCCACCGAGGATGTCTCGGTGGGAGACGCGGAACTCGAAGTCGTCGCCGGTCAGCCCCAGGCCCGTCAGCGCGTCCGCCGCGTACGCCAGCACCTCGGCGTCGGCCTCCGGCTCCCGGCCGCGTCGAGAACCACTTCATCGGCCGCGCCAGCGCGCCCTGCCGGGCGACGACCATCCTTGCGACCGTCGGCGTCAGCTCCGGCGTCAGCGCCACCTCGCGGCCACCCCTGTCCTCGAAGGCGTACAGCTCCTCGACGATCTCCTCGCCGGACTTGTCGGCGTACATTTGCGTTCGCTCCAGCGTCGGCGTCCCGACCTCCCGGAAGCCGTAGCGGCGCGCCGTCTCCTCGAGAACGTCGATGACCTCCCGGCGGGCCGACATCTCGCCGGGGTAGAAATCGCGAAATCCCTTCAGGCCGTCGTACATGGACGTCGCTTCGGGGCCGGCCGCACTAAAAGAACCGATACGGTCGCGGCCGCGGGGCTACTCCAGTCGCTCGACGTCCGCCGTCCGGTCGGTGTCGGCGTCGCCCGTGTTGGTCGTCCCGCGCGGCTCGAACAGCAGTATCTCCGCGCCCTCCTCTGCGACCGGCCGGTGCTCGACGCCCCGCGGGACGACGAGGAACTCCCCCGGCCGGAGCGTCACGTCCGACCGGTCGCGGAACTCGATGCGGAGTTCGCCCGACCGCACCAGGAACAGCTCGTCGGCGTCCTCGTGGCGGTGCCAGACGAACTCCCCCTCCGCCCTGGCGAGCTTCACCGCCTGTCCGTTGAGTTCGCCCGCCAGCCGCGGGCTCCACGGCTCGTCGAACGACGCGAACGCCTCCCCGAGGTTCACCTTCTCCATATGGGCGGGTCCGTGCCGAACAGTATAGAGGCTTGGCCGTCAGCGCCCGAGCGGAGTCGGGAGGCCGGCTCCGGGTCGCCGCGGGCGCCGTCACAGCGATTACTGTACCCGTGTACCGGTGCGACTGCACCCCCTCGTGCGGCCGATACCGAACGTACAGTAATCGCTATCAGTCGTCGACGACGACCTCGACCGGGTCGTCGTCGCTCTCCTCGTCGAACTCGTCGGTGCCCTGCTGCTGCTGCTGATAGAAGAGGATGCCGGCGACCCCGAGGACGATCCAAGAGCGCCAGTTAGCCAGGTTGAGCGTGTAGCCGATACCGAACGGCTTCTTGACCAGCATGCCCTCGTCGGGCTGCCAGTACGAGGACATCATCCGCCCGAGCGAGGGTTTCTGGAAGTTGTACGGGATACCGAACAGTTCGCCGGACTGCGGTTTGTCGGGCATACATGGCCGTACGTCGGGACGGGACTTATAGACACGGTTCGTGCATCACTGGTAGCGGCCGCGTTCCTCTATCTCCCGCAACTGCGCTATGACTCGGTCGTCGCCCGCCGTCGCGTAGGCGTCCTCGAAGGCGTCCAAGAGCGCCGTCGCGTCGTTGACCGTTCCGCCCAGGGCCCCTTCGAAGACGTGGAGGTCCATCGCGTAGTCCTCGATGTCATCCGTGTAGTAGCCGAGGCCGAAGTCGATGAGGTAGACCCGGCTGTCGCCGCCCCCGACCCGGACGTTGCGCGGCGTCGGGTCGCCGTGGACGAAGCCGGCCTCGTGACAGCGCGCGAGGTGGCGACCGACCGCCCGGACCCGGGGTTCGGTCAGCGCGTCCCGGAGGTCCGCCTCGCCGACGTACTCGAGTGCGAGCCGGCCCTCCGGCGGGTCCACGTCGCGGACGACCGGCGTCGGTACGCCGAGCCGTCGAGCCTCGCTGGTCAGGCGGGCCTCCGTTCGGGTCCGCCGGCGCCAGAGACGGCGGTCCAGCTCCTCGTGGCGGTAGGACTTCGGGAGGCGCCGCTTGGTCGGGTCGGAACTCCGGCCGCACCCGCGAGTCCTCGACGGCGACGGTGTCGCCGGCCTCGTACATCTTCGCCCCCAGCACCGCTATCATGCCGGCATTGTCCCGGAGGAACCGCGGTTCGGGCGCATAGAACTCGGCGCCGCGCTCCTCGCACATCGTCTCCAGCATCCCCCGGAGGCGGTCGTTCTGCCCGACGCCGCCGCCCAGGACGAGCTCCCCGGCACCGGTCAAAGACAGCGCCCGCTCGCTGACCTCCGTCAGCATCGCGAAGACGGTCTCCTCGAGGCCGCGACAGATGTCCTCGACAGGCACCTCATCGTCGACGGCCTGCTTGGCGGCGGAAGTAATGCCCGCAAACGAGAAGTCCATCCCCTTGACGACGTACGGCAACTCGACGTACTCGCCGTCGCGGGCGTGCTCTTCGACCTTCGGGCCGCCGGGGTGGGTCCAGCCGACGTGGCGGGTGAACTTGTCGATGGCGTTGCCGACGCCGGTGTCCATCGTCTCGCCGAACACCCGGTAGCGGCCGCCGCGGTAGCCGAGGACGTGGGCGTTGGCGCCGGAGGCGTTCAGACAGACCGGCGACTCGAAGCCCGAGCGGTGCCGGCCGATTTCCAAATGGGCGACCATGTGGTTGACGCCGACCAGCGGCACCCCCAGTCGGCTGGACAGCGCCCGGGCGGCGGTGCCAACGATGCGGAGACACGGCCCCAGTCCGGGACCGCGCGAGAAGGCGACGGCGTCCAGTTCGGTCGCGGGGTCGCCGTACCGCTCGCGGACCGTCTCGAGGGCGGCCTCGACCACCTCGGGCACCGCCGAGCGCATGTGCTCTGCGGCCTCGCGCGGGTGAATGCCGCCGCTATCGGGAGCGTAGGCGTCGGATTCGATGCGAACGTCGTCGGAGTCGGCGTCGAAGACGGCCGCGCTGGCACACCAGGCGGTCCCCTCGACGCCGAGCACCCGGGTCACGGCCTACTCGAACTCGGTGTAGCCGCACTTGCCG
>PXSL01000013.1:0-16614 GCA_003022815.1 Halobacteriales archaeon SW_5_68_122
GAGCGGCGAACCGAAGGAGCGCATCGACCTGCTGGCCGAACTGCTCGAACTCTCGCCGGAAACGACGGAGCCGGTCGGTCTGTACGGGGTCGAACACCTTCTCGAACGGTACCACGAGGAAATCCTCGAGGCGGTCGACGAGCAGTATCGGATGAGCGATTTCAGAAAGTGTGACCGCCTCCCGCTCGGCGTCGTCCGGGAACTCGACCTCGATATCTCGGAGTACGAGGACTGCGAACTCGGGTACCGGTTCGGCGGTGCCGCCGTCCCGGCAGTCCTCGAGGTGACGGACGAGCTGGCGGAACTGCTCGGCCTGTACGCCGCCGAGGGATGCGTGACCGACAGCCGGGACGGACACGAGAAGGTGTACCTCTCGCTAAGCAGCCACGAGGAGGACCTGATTCAGTACGCCGAATCGCTCGTCGAGTCGGTGTTTTCGCTCTCGGCGTCGACCGTCGACGCCCACGAGACGGCGACGAACGTGACGATTCCCTCGAAGATGGTCGGCCTGGTGCTGAAGAGGGTGTTCGAGGCTGGAACGGGAGCCCCCGAAAAGCGGATTCCACGGTTCGTCTTCGACTTTCCGGCCCGGACCCGGGAACGGTTCCTGCTCGGCTACGGGGCTGGTGACGGATATCCGACAGAGAACGTGATTCAGGCCCTGCGCGGCGGCAGTCGAATTTCGGCCGTCAAGTCGGACCGCATTACGTTTGCAACGACCTCCGAACGGCTCGCATCCGGCCTGCGGTATCTCTGCTCGTCCGTCGACTACGATACGACACAGGAGCGAGAGCCGGGCGAGATCAGGACCATCGACGGGCGCGAGGCCGAATTCGACGAGTCGTACCTGCTCCATCTACGCACCGACCAGTCCGCCACGTCGCGGCAGAAGCTCCCCGCCGACGAACTGGTTCGGGACGTCGTGGACCCGAAACTGGCGTATAACCTCGACGGGCGGCAGACTCGGGTCGAGTCCGACCACGCGCTGGCGCTCGCTGACGGCGGCGGACTCGCGTTCCGGAACGACGGAAGACGGATAGCCGCCGGAGACCTGACAGCGCTTCCCGTCACCGACATCGAACGAATCAACTACGAGGGCGAGTGGGTGTACGACGTCTCCGTCCCCGGCGACGAGAACTTCATGGCAGGAACGGCACCCCTGGCGTGTCACAACTCCCTCGACGCCACCGAGGAGGCCGGCATCCTCCCGGACGTCTACGTCGAAATCGAGGACCAGGGCGACTACTACCGGCTCGTCATCGAGGACAACGGCCCGGGCATCACGAAGGAGCAGGTGCCGAAAGTGTTCGGCAAACTGCTGTACGGCTCCCGTTTTCATGCTCGTGAGCAAAAAAGGGGCCAGCAGGGAATCGGTATTTCAGCGGCTGTACTGTACTCTCAGTTGACTTCCGGGAAACCAGCGAAGGTCACCTCCAAGACCGAGAACAACGGCGACGCCCGCTACTTCGAGCTGACCATCGACACCGACACCAACGAACCGGAAATAGACGTCGACGAGGCCGCCTCCTGGGAGCGGCCCCACGGGACCCGCATCGAGCTGGAGATGGAGGCCAACATGCGAGCCCGTCAGCAGCTCCGCGACTATATCAAGTACACGGCGGTCGTCAATCCCCACGCCCGCATCGAGTTCCACGAGCCGGCCGAGTCGTTCAAGTTCGAGCGCGCGACCGACGAACTGCCGCCGGAGACCGAGGAGATACGCCCCCACCCTCACGGGGTCGAGCTTGGGACGCTCCTGAAGATGCTGGAGGCGACCGACTCCTACTCGGTCTCCGGGTTCCTCCAGGGCGAGTTCACCCGCGTCGGTGCCAAGACTGCCGACACGGTCCACGACAACCTCCGGGACCGCCACTTCGGCCGGGAGGCCGCCTGGCGGCCGCCGCAGACCCATCAAGAGAGCGTTGCGCCTCCGGGGCAACGAAGCGAAGGGAGGCGACGAAGGCGTTCGCCGCGGCCGTCGCCGAGGCGGTCGGCGAGACGGACCGCATCGCCCACTCGGAGCTCGACGGAATCGTCGGGGAGCACGCCGACGTGGTCGAGAGGGAGTTCGACGAGACCTTCGGCGCGACGGTCCGGGAGAACGCCGTCGAGGCCGCCTGGGAGCAGGTGGTCAGCGAGCGGGCGGCCGACTGCTACGAACTGGTCGATGAGGCGACCACGAAGCGGAAGAACGACGCCGCGATCGAGGGGCTTTCGACCCGGCTGGCCGAGAAGTTCGAGAGCATGGACGACGGCCGCAACCGGGTCACCCGCGAGGAACTCCGGGAGTTCGTCGGCCGCGCGGCCGACGCGACCGAGGAGTACGACGACGCCACCTTCGGCGACACGGCCCGCGAGAACGTCACCGAGGCCGTCTGGGAGCGCGCCGTCACCGTCCCGGACGAGGTGCCGAAGGTGAGCGCGGTCGCCAACGACCGGGACGCCGCCGCACGCCTACTGGAGGCGATGCGGGAGACCGACATCCTCGCGCCGCCGACGGACTGTCTGGCGCCCATCTCCGAGGAACTGGTCGACGCCGGCCTGCAGAAGGAGTACGATGCGGACTTCTACGCGGCGGCCACGCGGGAGGCGGAGGTCCACGGCGGCGACCCCTTCGTCGTCGAGGCCGGCATCGCCTACGGCGGCGACCTCGAGGACGGCGGCGCCGTCGAGGTGCTCCGCTTCGCCAACCGCGTGCCGCTGGTCTACCAGCGGGGCGCCTGCGCCACCGTCGACGTCGTCAAGGACATCAACTGGCGGAACTACGGCCTCGACCAGCCCGGCGGGACCGGGATGCCGAACGGTCCCGCCGTGCTGATGGTCCACGTCGCCTCGACGAACGTGCCGTTCACCAGCGAGTCGAAAGACGCCGTCGCCAACGTCCCCGAGATAGAGGACGAAATAGAGCTGGCGCTCCGCGAAGCGGCCCGGGAACTGAAGTCCTACCTCAACAAGCGGCGGTCGCTGCAGAAGCGCCGACGCAAGCAGAACGTCATTGCGGATATTCTGCCGGAGATGGCCGAGAAGCTCTCGGAGGTGACCGACCGCGAACGGCTCGACGTCGAGGACTCGCTGGCCCGCATCATGAACAACGTGCTCGTCGAGCGGACGGTGAACGGCTCGACGGTCGAACTCAGCGTCCACAACTTCGACCCGCCGACCCCGGCGACCACGACGACGCGACCGTCGTTGAGATGGACGGCGAGTGGTTCCTGAAGTGGTCCCCGGCGGTGGCGGCCGGCGAGACGGCGACGCTCGCCTACGAGATAGACGGCGACGCAGAGTTCGATGTCTCCGTCGAGGGCATCGAAGCCGAGAAACTGACAATCAACGCCTAATATGAGCACCGACACCCAACCCGACGTCAGCGACGAACAGGCCCGACAGAAGCTCATCGACCTCGCGGCGGAGTTCTACGACCAGTTCGCCGACGGCACCGTCCCCCGAATGCAGATACCGACCCGGACGAAGAGCAACATTGTCTTCGACGAGGAGGAGAACGTCTGGGTGTACGGCGACCGCCACTCGACGCGGTCGGCCAACAGCGTCAACGGCGCCCAGAAGCTCCTGAAGGCCGTCTATACTATCGAGTTCCTGGCCGACCAGCTCGAGGAGGGCCGCTCCTCGACGCTGCGGGAGCTGTACTACCTCTCGGAGTCCTGGGACGAGGAGCGCGCACAGTTCAACGACCAGGACGAGTCCAACCAGCTCGTCGAGGACCTCGAGATCGTCTCGGAGGTGACCCGCGAGGACTTCCACATGCGGCCCGAGGAGTCCGGCGCGACGGTGATGGGGCCGCTGTACCTCCGCGAGCAGACCCGCCGCGGCGAGCGGGAGATTCACTGTCAGAAGGACGTCGGCGAGGGGGGCTACCAGATTCCCAACAACCCCGACACCATCGAGTTCCTTGAGGTCGACGCCGACTTCGTGCTGTGCGTCGAGACCGGCGGGATGCGCGACCGGCTGGTCGAGAACGGCTTCGACACGGAGTACGACGCCCTCATCGTTCACCTGAAGGGCCAGCCCGCCCGCGCGACCCGCCGGCTGACAAAGCGCCTCCGGGACGAACTCGGACTTCCCGTGGTGGTGTTCACCGACAGCGACCCGTGGTCGTACCGCATCTTCGCGTCGGTGTCGTACGGCTCCATCAAGTCCGCCCACCTCTCGGAGTACCTCGCCACGCCCGAAGCGGAGTTCGTCGGCATCCGCCCCCAGGACATCGTCGACTACGAGCTGCCGACCGACCCGCTCGCCGACTCCGACGTCAACGCCCTCGAGTCCGAACTCGACGACCCGCGCTTCCAAGACGACTTCTGGACCGAGCAGATTGAGCTCCAGTTGGACATCGAGAAGAAGGCTGAACAGCAGGCGCTGGCCTCCCGCGGCCTGGACTTCGTCACCGACACCTACCTGCCGGAGCGGCTCGACGAGATGGGCATGCTGTAGTCGCCGGGAACGTCTTGCGGGTCTCGCCCAGCGGGACTCCCCTGTCCCCAGGCTTTTTTCTCCGCCAGGCGTCGTTGACGCATGGAGTGGCGCTGTGCGGACTGCGGCCAGGCCCATGACGAGCCTCCGGAGCAGTGCGCCTGTGGCTCCTCGAACGTCGAACCCGCGACGGACGAGGCAGACCGGTACTCGCTGCTCGGCGTCCGCCGGCGCCTGCTGTCGCCGCTGGAGGCCGACCGGAGCTTGGTCCGCGATGAGCCGTACGTAACGCTCCTGTTCCGGGCGGTGGTCGCCCTGACGCTGCTCGTCCTACTGGCCGCGCTCCTCGTCGTTCTCGTTTAGGACGGCGTCGACGCCCCGCGAGCGGCAGTCCTCGACGAACCCCGCGGCGTCCGTCTCGATGGCCTCGAAGGTGTCGTAATGGACCGGGATCACGAGTTCGGGGTCCAGCGACTCCGCGAGTTCGGCCGCGGCGTGACGGTCCATCGTGAACGTTCCGCCGATGGGCGGGCAGAACACGTCGACGTCGAGGCGTCCGTGGCCGTCCAGCACGTCGGTGTCGCCGGGCCAGTACACCGTGGTGCCGCCGAGAGTGACGAGGAAGCCGCAGCCGAACCCCTCCGGGTGGTAGGGTTCGCCGTTCGGCCGGATGTGCGGCCCCTCGGGGTCGTTGTACGCGGGCGTGGTCCGGACAATAGCGTCGTCGACGAGTATGTCCGCCTCGTCGTCAACCCGTCGGACCTCGAAGGGGAGATCCGCGGGCCGCTCGACGTCACGGTCGATGCGGTGGGTGTTGATTCCCTCGAAGGCGACGAGCGTCGCGTCCGGACCGGCCACCGTCCGGATGCCGTCAGTGTCGTAGTGGTGGTCGTGGCTGACGCAGACGACATCGCCGTCCCCGAGGGCCTGCGATTCCGGCCTGGACTCGTCGGTCGTGGCTCCGGACCCGTCCCCGTAGCCGTCGAGGACGCCGTACCGCCCGGGGTCGAGGTAGACGACGGCGTCGTCCGCCGCGAGTCGGACCGTCGCGTAGCCGAGCCACGCTATCTCGATGTTGCCATGGGCTATCACGGGCGGAGGGAGGGTCGCCAGCGTCTCAAGTTCGGCGGTCTCCACGTCCGACTTCCGCTTCATACTGATTGTGGTAACTGTTCACCGGTACGACCGCACGACGGCGTGCGGTCGATCCGGTACTGACGTACAGTAACCACTATCAGCCAGTCCCGGCCCCAGTATCCCGGCGTGTAGGCAGAGTCGAGGCTGTTCAACACGAGGCCCTCATTGCTCGCTACAGGCGCCGCCTCCTCCAGTGCGGCTGTCTCCTCGGGGTCGTCGTCGAACGGTACGGCTCGCGGCGGGGTCGGGGGAGACGCCGTCGGTCGGCGTCGAAGCGCGGAGCCGGTCGGACGCGATTCGGCTATCGGGCAAGACAATACTGGCAGAAAACGGCGACTCGGCCGACCGGAGCCGCGAGAGAGCCGAGAGATTTATAGCAGTTCCTCGAAGTCCTTGTGGCCGGCGATGTCGACGCCCTCGTCGGTAACCTCGGCGAGGTAGACGCCGTTGCCGGACCCGGTGTCGCGCTCGACGGCGGCCCTGACGGCCGACGCGGCGACCTGCTTTGCCTCCTCGTTGGACATGTCCTCTTCGTACTCCCGTTCGAGGGTACCGTAGGCGACGGTCAGCCCCGACCCGGTGACGGTGTAGTCGTCGGCCATGACGCCGCCGGCGGGGTCGATGGAGTAGACGTGGTGGCCGTCGTCGTCGACGCCGCCGAGGATGGGGTTGATGGCGAAGAACGGGCCGCCGCGGGCGAAGTTGCCCGCCAGCGTCGCCAGCGCCTCGATGGAGATGTCCTCCCCGCGGCGGGCCTCATAAAGGTTGATTTCCGCCTCCAGCGAGCGGATGAACGACTGGGCGCCGCCGACTGACCCGACGAGCGTCAGGGCCGCGTTGGGATGAATCTGCTCGACCTTCTGGACGTTCTTGTTGGAGACGAACCGCCCGCCCAGCGACGCGCGCATGTCCGTGGCAACAACGACGCCCTCGGCTGTCGTGATGCCGACCGTCGTCGTTCCCGTCTTGTTGACGCTCTCGAGGTCCTCCTCGGTGAGGTCGTTGGAGGGCACCTCGCCGAGTTCGGGCTCGTACGGCGAGAGCGTGTGGTCCTGGCCGGTTCGCGGCAGGGAGGAATCTGGCTGTCGCATTGCCCGCAGATAGAGACCGACCGCTGATAAAACCTTTCGGTCGTGCTGTCGGGCGTGACTGCCTGAAGCTGTTCGTCGCTTCGAGGTGTCGGGATTGGGGGCTTACGTCCGACGGAATCAGGCCGCGCCTGCCCGCTCGTAGGCCGCTCCGAGTCGGTCGACGACCCGGCCGACCGGGAGGTGGACGCCGGCCCGTTCCGCGACGAGCGCGACCGGCAACAACACGATGCCGAGGGCGATGCTGAACTGGTACAGAGCGAACACGAGCGCCCGGTACGGATTGAATCCCATGTACACCGCCGGAACCGACCGACGTACATAAACTCTGCTCCGATTTCGGGTGGGGAATAATAAATCACGCGGGATTGTGGCGCCGCTGTCGTGCGGTTTTCGGAGCCGCGGGTTAGTGTAAGCCGGCAGTCACGAGCCACGGGCCGTTCGGATAGCAATCGTACGTGCCCCGGTCGATCCTCATAAGTTATGGCGATGATGACGGTGACGTGCGCGGCGTCGGGCGGCCGAAAACAATAGTGCTATCCGTCCCGCGTCGTTGCACCGAGACATGAGTAACTACCTCGTCGCGATGGAAGCCGCGTGGCTCGTTCGTGACGTCGAGGAGATAGACGACGCCATCGGCGTCGCCGTCAGCGAGGCGGGCAAGCGCCTCAACGACGCCGACATGGACTACGTCGAGGTCGAGGTCGGCGCGACGCCCTGCCCGGCCTGTGGCGAGGCCTTCGATTCGGCGTTCATCGCCGCCGACACCGCCCTCGTGGGGCTCCTGCTCGAGATGGAGGTGTACAACGCCGACAGTACCCAGCACGCCTCCCGGATCGCAAAGAGCGAGGTCGGCGGCGCGCTCCGTGACGTTCCGCTGAAGATCATCGAGACGGTCGAGACCGACGAGGACCCGGACTAGGACATGTGGGCGGCGATATCGGCCTCGGTGATGATACCCGCCAGCTGACCGTCGTCGACCACCATCACGGCGTCCTGGTGGTTGAGGTGTGCGTTCAGTTCATCGAGCGTCGCGTCCGGTTCGACGGTCGTGATGGCCTCCCGCATCGCCTCGGCGACCGGTAGCCCACCCGCGTCCTCCGAGTCGAGCTGTCTGATGTCGGAGTTCGAGATGATGCCCTGCGGCCGCCCGTCCCGGACGACCGGGAGCTGTGAGTAACCCTCCTTGACCATCACGTCGATGGCCTCGCGGACGCTGTCGTCCGGCGCCACTGTGACGACGCCTTCGTGCATGATGTCCGCGGCGTGCATCACGGCGCTTTCGGCCTCGTCGAGCGCGTTGACGATACGCCGGAGCGTCGACAGCCGCGGGTCGACGTCCCCGCCCTCGATGCGGGCGATGAGCGGCTGGGAAACGTCGGCCCGCTCGGCGAGTTCGCTCTGGGTCAACTCCAGGTCGGTCCGGCGCTCCCGCAGGTCGGCCGATGTCGGCAGGTCCATGCCCATGCCGACGGATAACCCCAAGTTATACAAAAAGCTTCGGCCGGAGCAAGGGTTCAAGTACCGGGCTGGGACCAGACGCCCCGTGACCTGACGAGTATCGGTCGGCCCCCGAGGCGGGAGCGGAGGGAGGGGCCGACCGGAACGGACCCTGCCCGGCCGTCAGCCCCGGCCGCCCTCCCTGTTCGCTACAGTTCCAGTCCACGGACCGCCACGCCGTCTCCCTCTTCGACGTGGCCGATTATCCGGGCGTCCTCAAGCACCTCGATTACCCCCCCGGCGTCCGCATCGGGCAGGGCCGCGACGAATCCGGAGCCCATGTTGAACGTCCGGTGCATCTCCTCGTCGCTTACGTTCCCCTCCTTCTGGACGAACCGGAACACCGGTTGCGCGTCGAATGGGTCGTCGACGACGTACCGGAACTCGCCCATCCGGGAGAGGTTGGTCCACCCGCCGCCCGTGACGTGGGCGGCGGCGTGGGTCTCTGCGGCATGAAGCGGCCCGAGCGCTTCCCGGTAGATGCGGGTCGGTTCCAGGAGGACCTCCCCGATGGTCCGGTCGTCGTCGTACGGGAACGGGTCCGTGTACTCGTGGTTCGTGGTCACTGCCTCCCTGGCGAGTGTCAGCCCGTTCGAGTGGATGCCGGAAGACGGCAACCCGACCAGGGCGTCGCCCTCGCGGGCGGTGCCGTCGAACAGTTCCGACTCCGTCGCCAGTCCGGCGCAGGCGCCAGCGAGGTCCATGCCTCTGATGACGTCCGGCATCACGGCCGTCTCCCCGCCGACGAGCGCCAGTTCGGCGCGCTCGGCGCCCTTGGCGAGGCCGTCGCCGACCCCCTCGGCGGTGGCGTCGTCGGGTGCCTCGACGGCCAGGTAGTCCACGAACGCGACCGGCGTGACGCCCGTCGCGATGAGGTCGTTGGCGTTCATCGCGATGCAGTCGATGCCGATGGTCGAGTAGTCCTCGAGCGCCTCCGCGACGAGTAGTTTCGTCCCCACGCCGTCGGTCGCAAGCGCGAGGTACCGGTCGCCGATCTCGACGAGACCGGCGTAGTCACCCTCGAACTCGCCGACGGCGCCGACAAGCGCCGCTGTCGCCGCCTCGCTGGCATCGATGTCGACCCCCGTCTCGGCGTAGGTGAGTCTCTCCTCGTCGGCGTCGTCCGTCATACCACAACCGGTGGCCGACCGGAGCAAAAACGCGTCGGTTGGCGTCGTCCCGACCGCTCTCGGGACGGGACGCCCGTCTCAGACGGACGGAAAGCCGATGTTGAGCAGAGCGAGGGCCGCGAGGCCGACCGTTCCGACCAGGGTGATGCCGAAGACAGCCAGGTTCCAGTCCTTCACCTTCCGGCCGTCGAGCGGACCGAACGGAATCATGTTGAACGCGGCCAGTACCGCGTTAATGAGCACGCCGAACTCGCCGACGCTTCCCAGGAACCCTCCGAGGAAGACGAACGGGAGGAAGATCGCCGCCAGGAGGACGTTCGTGAGTGGACCGGCAACCGCCACGAGGCCGTTCTGCCGTTCGGTAATCCGGCCCCGGTGGTAGACGGCGCCGGGGGCGGCGAAGAGAAAGTTCGCCAGCGCCGCCCCGATACAGAGTGCGAGCATGCCGTAGTCGGCCCTGAACGCGGCTATCTGACCAAACCGGACTGCAACCACCTTGTGGGCGAGTTCGTGCAGCAGGAACCCGACGCCGACGGTCACCATGCTGAGCAGGAAGATGGCCAGGAACTCCGGTGACGATATCGCGTCGAACAGCGCTGGCGATATCGGCGGGTTGAGGATGAAAATCGCAAACGCGACCCCGAGGGCGACCCACGCGACCGCGAGGTCCCGCAGTTCCTCCGGGTAGAACCTGATGCCACCGAACTCCAGTGCGCTCACGTCAACGCCTCCACGATGAGGTCGATGCTGTTCTCGGCGCCGGCGAGCATGAGCCGAGCGACGCCCTCCGCGCCCTCGATGCCGGAGCCCGCAAACAGGTACGGGAGCATGACCGTCGCAAAGAGGAGGCTGCCGATGAAACTGCCGATGTTGGTCAGCGCTACTATCATGATGAGCCGAAACAGCGGCACCTCGGTGAGGTCGCTCCACAGCTCCCGCAGCGGGGCCTCCTCGTCGGAGACGATGTCGTTCAGCTTCGAGATGTCGCCGACGTCGACGTCGAGGTAGCGCAACTCGACGTAGCCGGCGAACCACCCGGGCGCGAGAAGCGGGTTCACGCTCGTCAGCCAGGCGACGCCGCCGCCGACGCCGGCCTGGAGGTGCCCTCCACGCCCGTGTACGTCGCGATGGCCAGGAGTGCAAAGAAGACGAGGAAGCCGAGCGTGAAGAGGTAGCCGAACAGCTTGTACAGCGAGAACCGACGGCCGGATGTCCGACCCGTCAGTTCGGACATCGCCGGCAGCCGCTCGGGCGTCTTCAGGTACCGCTCGATGCCTTCCCGGTGGCCGGCACCGACCACTGCGACAACGCGGTGGCCCTGCTCGCGGAGCGCCACCAACTGGTGGGCGATGTAGGCGTCCCGCTCGTCGATGAGCGCCTCGGCGCCGCCGGGCGAGAAGCGGCGGAACTCCTCCATCATCGCGCCGACGACGTCGGTGTCGGTCATCCGCTCAATGTCGAACTCGTCTATCTCCTCTTCATCGGGCGCCACGAGCGAGAGCCCCACGACCAGAAGCGACCCGAAGACGAGTCCGAGGGCAAGCCCGATCAGCAGGGTGTCGAGGACGCCGACCAGGAAGGCCGGCCCGAGGCCGGCCGGGACGACGAGTGGCCCCGCTATCACGCTGACGGGAATCGCAATCATGAGCGCGAGACCCAGGCCGGCGCCCATGCCGACCTCGCGCGGGTCGCCGAGTCCGACGGCGAGGCCCCCGACCAGTTTCAGCTTCTCGAAGAAGGACAGCCGCGCCCAGAACCGCTGCATCGTCACCTGAATGTCGCGGTCGACCAGCGCGACGTCGGTGCCCTGCGTCTCGGCGGCGTCGATGGCCGCCTTCATGTCCGCACCGGGTTCGATGTCGAACCGGTCGCCGAGTCGCGCCTGGACGTACGACAGCATCCAGTACGCGAGGAACTGGAACACCGTGTTCCCCTTCAGCAGGTCGCTCGCGTCAAGGTTCTCTGGGTCCTCTCCCTTCAGCTGTCGGTACCGCCCCTCGTCGAGTTCGACCGCGACGACGTCGGGGCGCTCGGCGTCGATGACCGCCTCCACCTCCTCGACGCTCGCCTCGGAGACGTGTGCCGTACCGACGACACGAACGGAACCCCCCTCGACGGCTTCGCTCATTGTCGGCACCTGTCGGGCGAGGGGTTTACGTGTGTCGGCACGGACCGACGGCCGCCGGCTGTCGGCGGGTCGTTGTGCTCGCGCGGGTGAGGGCGCCGGCGGATCAAAGGGACCTTCCACGGCCGACGAGTCGTGTCGCACATGGGAAAACGGCTGGCCGACTCGAAGACCGAGATGACCGAGATGGTGCTGCCGAACGAGACGAACAACCTCGGACGCGCGCTCGGTGGCACGGTCCTCCACTGGATGGACATCTGTGCGGCCATCGCCAGCATGCGCTTTGCCGGGCACCAGTGTGTGACCGCGTCGATGGACCACGTCGACTTCGTAACCCCCATCGACCTCGGCGAGGTGGCCGTCATCGAGGCGTACGTTTTCTCGACGGGCCGGACCAGCCTCGACGTGAAGGTCGATGTCCACACGGAGGATCCCCGGGAGGGCGAACGCAGGCTGTCGACGTCGTCGTTCTTCACGTTCGTGGCGGTCGACGAGTCCGGCAAGCCGACGGAGGTGCCCGACCTCGGGTGTCCGACCGACGCCGAGGCGGCCCTCCGGGAGGCGGCCGTCGAGGAGCGCCGGTCACCAGTACGGGCGAGCGACGGACCACCGTCTCGGCGACGCTACCGAGCAGGATGCGGCTGATGCCTTCCCTGCCATTGCTGCCCACCACGACGGCGTCGATGTCCTCCTGCTCCGCGTAGTCGACGATGGTCCGGGGCGGCCGCCCGACGACAGTTTCCGTCGCGAACGTCGCGTCGTAGGCGTTTGTGACCTCCTCGAGCATCGTCTCCGCTGATTCCTCGGCCTCCCCGCACCAGTCCGCCCAGTAGCCCGGCAGTGCCGCCTCCGGCAGCGCCTCGTAGCCCGCGCTCACGAAGTCGAGCACGTGGAGCAGGACGATTTTGGCGTCGTTGTACCGCTCGACGGCGTGTTCGGCGGCCTTCTCCGACAGTCCCGACCCGTCATATGGGACCGGTACCCGCATGGGCGGGTCTACTTCCGGGAGCTTATTATTGCCGGCTGTACCCACCTGAAGCGGTCCCGTCCGAAAAGCCGGGGTTCGCGCGATCACCGACCGAGTATCGCGGGTGGATCTCGAAAGGATTACAGCCGGCAGTATCAAAGCCTGGTGGCGACCCGTCCGCCGCCGGGAGGTGTTTATCCCCCGCTCCCGTACCGGCGGCCATGAGCCTGGAGGACGTCGACCCACCCGCGCCGCCGGAACTCCCCGAGATGGACGCCGACGCCTACGAGGACGTCGAGGTGCAGGGCGAGGACTACCACCGCAAGGACCTGGAGGCGTTTCTGACCGAGGGCGCCTGGGAGAAGGCCTTCGGGACGTGGGCCCGCGAGACGAACTTAGAGGAGCACGGCTTCGAGATAGCCCGCGAACTGGGGCTGTTCGAGGAGTTCGACTTTTTCTGGGACGACTTCGCCGATAGGGTCGGCTATCACGCGCCCGGCATCCCGGAGGACTGGCGCGAGCGAAACCTCCACCCCGACCTGGAGTCGTGGGACACCGTCTCGGGCATCAACGCCTCGCTGGCGGAACTGGGCGACACGGTCAGCCGGACGCTGAAGGCCGACTACGTCGACTGGGAGGCCGATTACGAGGCCCCCGACGACCTTCCCGACTTCTAAAGGCGGTCGTAGGTCGCCATGAAACTCGTGCTCGAGAGCACCAGCGACTCGGCGGCGTCGTCGAAGGCGTCCCGGGTGGCTCCGGGATCGATGTCGAGTTCGGCCTCCAGCGCGAACACGCTAAAGCGGTACTCGTCGTCGCCTTCCGTCTGGTGGCACGGCGAGCGGTAGCCGAGTTCTCCCTCGTCGTTGCTCCCCTGTGTTGCGCCCGCCGGGTCCTCGAGGCGCGCTTCGGCCGGCCGGTCGGCCGGAATCCCCAGCGGGTCCCCCGGCGGGAGGTCCCACAGCAACCAGATGGTCCCCGGGTCGTAGCCGCGGAGCCACTCGCCGACGACGGCCAGCGATTCCGTCCCCTCCGGGACGCCCCGGACGGTCAGCGGCGGCGACTCGCCGGCCCCGTCGCAGGTGAACCGGACCGGTATCTCCTCGTCGAAGGCCGGCGAGGAGAGCGTCAGGTCGTCCGGTTCGGGCGGTTCGCCGCCGATGGTGCACCCGGTGCCCCCGGCCAGCAGGGTCGCCGGAGCGGCCGTCAGAAGCTCTCGGCGGCGCATACGTACGCTTCGGGCCGGGCGCTAAAGACCGATGCGGTCGCGGGCCGCCGTGCAGTTGATTACGCTGGCCGCCCTCAAGCAAGACATGGACGCCGAAATCGTTCCCCCCGAGCGGCGATCCTGCGAGCTCTGCGGCCGGACGGACGTCTGGGACGAGTCGGCCGAGAACTGGGTCATCGCCGTCGAGGACGGCGAGCGCCGGGTTGGTAACAAGCACTGCATCCACGAGTGGGACATCAACGGCCGGTACAACCCCGTCGTGAGCGGGTCGAACGGCGAGGAGTCACGATAGGGTGCCGACCGCCTACGTCACGGCCCCGCCGGAGGCGGCCGACGACATCGCGACGGCGCTGGTCGAGGAGGAACTGGCCGCCTGCATCAACCGCCTCAAGTGTCGCTCGACATTCCACTGGGAGGGCGAGGTCACGACCGAAGAGGAGGTGGTCCTGCTGGCGAAGACCACCGCCGAGCGGTACGACGAGTTGCAGGACCGGGTGGTCGAACTCCACCCCTACGAGGTGCCCTGTGTTGAGCGGTTCGACGAGGCCGACGTCCTCGAGTCGTTCGGCGCGTGGCTGGATGAGTCGGTGCGTTGAGCTTTCTCACAGCACCGGCAGTAGTCCCTGCTCGAAGACGCCGACGGTGTCGAGTAGCGCGACCAGAAGCGTCCCGACCACGATGGCGACGGCCGGCGGGTCGAGGTGGGTGTCGGCGTGCGCGTAGAGGAGGCGCTGGGCGACCTCGCCGACCACGGCGGTGAGGACGCCGAAGACGGCGCCGATGGCGACGGCGACGGCCAGACTCACGTCGCCGGCCGCCGCGCCGGTGAGGCCGACGACCGCGAGCGAGGAGACGAGGGCGGCGTGGTGGGTCACGGGGAACCGCTCGACGCCGACACAGAGGAACAGCAGCGAGGCGGCCGCGACGCCGAACGCGAGGAACGGGCTCCCGGTCTGATGGGTGACGAACCCGCCGAAGGCGCCGACCACGGCGCCGAGGACGGCGACCTCCTCCCAGGCGTACTGGTGGGGCAGCCACGGTTCGGTGGCGAGGCGCCGGCCGCTGCCGGCCGCACCCTCGGGGTCGATTCCGGAGCGGTCGGCGACGCCGCCGTCGGCCCGCGGGGAGCGCCGCTGTCGGCGCTCGAACGGCGACATGTCGAGAACGTTCTCGCCCGCGACCCGTCCGACAACGGGATACCCGAGCGCGACCCGGTGCAGCAGGCCGGAGGCGACGATGCTGAACGCGATGGGGTCCCAGGGCAACCCGAGTCGTACCGATCCGGCGGCGAGGCCGACGCCGACGGCGCCGAAGACGCCGCCGACCGCCATGACGTCGAGTCGCGGACCCAGCGCGTAGGTGACGTTCTTGGCCTCGTGGTACTCGAAGTCGGTGTCCATGTAGCCCTGTCTGGCGGCGAAGGCGGCCGCCGCGGCGCCGCCGGCGAAGGCGACGTGCGGACCGAAGAAGGGACCCAGTCCCAGCGTCGCGGTGAGGCCGGTCGAACCGAGCGCGGTCATCTCACCGGCCGGTCCCGGCGCTCCGGGCCGGAGGAGGGCGGCCGCCTCGCCGACCACGACGAGCACCCCGGCCAGCGAGAACGCTTCGAGGGCCCCGATGGCGGCGCCCAGGGCGCCGCCGGCGAACGCGACGACCACGAGCGCCAGCAACTCAGCCACGACGACCACCTCGGGGACGCGAGCACATTGCCGACCGGTGGCACCCCGACCCGCATATCGTTGACGGTTCCCCGCGCCGTCCGGCCCGTCAGTTACCCCACCGGGGGATTCTTGACCCGCCGACGATACCAGTCTCGCATGCATCCGCGCGCCGAGGAGTTCGGACGACGGGCGGCCGACGAGCACGGCTTCGAGGTGGACGTCCACGAGTTCCCGGAGGGGACCAAAACCGCCGAGGACGCCGCCGAGGCCGTCGGCTGTGACGTCGCGCAGATAGCCAGCGGCATCGTGCTGTCGGCGGACGGCGACCTGGTGGTGGTCGTCACCAGCGGCGCCAACCGCGTCGACACTGCGAAGGTGGCCGACCTGCCGGGGGTCGACGACGGGGCCGTCTCGATGGCCGACGCCGACGACATCAAGGCGACCCTGGGGTGGTCCATCGGCGGTGTCCCCCCGTTCTGCCACGAGGCCGACGTTCCGGTGTTCATGGACGAGACGCTGACCCGCCACGAGGAGGTGTGGGCCGCCGCGGGGACGCCGGAGGCGGTGTTCCCCATCGACCCCGGACGGCTACGGGACCTCTCGGGAGCCACCGTCGCCGACGTCGCCGAGTGACCGACCGCCGTCGACGCCGATGACGGTCCCCGTCGCCTCCACCGAGGCGGACGCGGGCAAGAGGGCCGTCGCGCTGGCGCTGGCGAAGGCCGCCGCCAGCCGCGAGCGGGACGTCGGCTACACGAAGCCGGTTGGAATCTCGCCGGGGGCCGCCGACGACGCTTCGGCCCTCTTGGTCGCCGTGGCCGCAGGGCAGTGGCGTCGGGAACCGGTCGAGAGTACCGCCTGACGGGCCGGTAGCCGGCGGCTACCGGTCGACCACAGAGTTATGTCGCTCGCGGCCCTACCTCCAGGCGGAGCCTTTCGGGCTCCGTAGTGTCACAATGGGGGTTCCTCCCCCATCTGTTTGTGCGACGGGAGTTCGGCCGCCAGCTCCGCGTGTGAGCTCATCCCGGAGAGCGCCGTCTCCGGCAGCGTGTACACCGGACAGTCGCACATTCGCTCGAGTTCGTCGGGGTTGGTCCGTTCGGCGACGGAGGCGCCCTCGTAGCGGTTTAGCGCGACCCCGAGGACGGACACGTCGCGCCGCCGCAGCGCCTCGACGGCCAGCGCGGTGTGGTTCAGCGTTCCGAGACCGGAGCGGGCGACGACCAGCGCCGGCGTCCCGAGGTCGGCCACCAAGTCGACTATCTCCCGGCGCGGGTCGTTCGACAGCGGTACCCGGAGGCCGCCGGCGCCCTCGAGGACGCCAACCTCGCTCTCCGCGAGGGCCACTCGCGT
>PXSL01000013.1:16644-29752 GCA_003022815.1 Halobacteriales archaeon SW_5_68_122
GCGCGGCCGTGACGACGGTCTTACCGACGCCGGTGTCGGTCCCGACGACGGCGACGTTCACGACAGGTCGACCTCCTCGGCGGCGGCCTCGAAGGCCGATAGACAGCGGTCGACATCGGCGCGAGCATGGGTCGCCTGCGGTGCCAGTCGGATTCGGCTCGTCCCCTCCGGAACCGTCGGGGGGCGAATGGCCGGCGCGACGACATCCGCGGCCCGGAGCCGTTCCTCGAGCGCCAACGCGTCTTCGCGGTCGCCGACAACGACCGGGAGGACGTGCGTGTCGCCCCACACCTCGTAGCCGAGCGCCTCAAGGCCGTCCCGGAGCCGTCCGACGTTCTCCCACAGCGGCTCCCGGCGCTCCGGGGCGAGGTCGAGCGCACGCTCGGCGGCCGCGGCGGCCGGCGGCGCCAGCCCCGTCGAGAAGACGAACGACCGGGCGGCGTTCAGCAGGTGCTCGATTAGCACCTCCGACCCGGCGATGAAGCCGCCCTGTGCGCCCAGCGCCTTCGAGAGCGTCCCCAGCTGGACGCCGACGCGGTCGGTCAGGCCGCGCTCGCCGACGACGCCGCCGTCGTAGACGCCGGTGGCGTGGGCCTCGTCGACCATCACCCACGCGCCGAACTCCTCGGCGGCGTCGCAGACGGCCGACAGCGGCGCCACGTCGCCGTCCATCGAGAACACCGAGTCGGTGACGACGAGCCACGACTCCTCGGGGTCGGCCGTCTCCGCCCGGCGGGCCATCGCGGCGGCCAGCGCCGCCGCGTCGCAGTGGTCGTACACCTCGACGTCGGCGCCCGACAGCCGGACGCCGTCGACGATGCTGGCGTGGTTCAGCTCGTCGGAGAACACCACGTCCGGGTCCAGGGCGGTGATGGTGCCGACGTTCGTGGCGTACCCCGAGGAGAAGGCGAGCGCGCGCTCGGTGCCCTTCTCGTCGGCGAGACGGCGCTCCAGCGAGCGGTGGCTCCGGGTGTCGCCGACCACGAGACGCGACGCGCCAGCACCGGTTCCGACCTCGCGTGCGGCCCGGGCGGCGGCCTCGGCGACCCGCTCGTCGCCCGCCAGGCCGAGGTAGTTGTTTGCGGCGAGAACGAGTCGCTCCTCACCGAACGTCGGGGGGTCGCCGCCGGGGTCCGGCGCCATCCGGGCGCGAGCCGCGACCCGGTCGACGGGCCGGAGGTCCCGGCGGAGGCCCGCCCGCTCGCGCTCGCGCAGTCGGCTCGGCAGGTCGAAGCCGCGGTCGTGCTGTAGCGACATCAGAAGCCGGGCATCAGGTCCGCGGGCCCGAAGACGCCGTACTCGCCGGCGCGGTTCCGGCGGACGCCGGCCTTCAGGTAGCCCAGCGCCGGGCCGTTGACGTTGGCTTCCATACTGGTGGCGTCGTCGAGCTGGAAGGTGTTCGTGCCGACCTCGCCATCGAAGGTCCGGCCCGTCACCCGGACGGTCGTTGTCGTCGGCTTCTCGTCCGAGCGGAGGTCCAGGATTCCGCCGACGGTGACGTCTTCGGCGTTGCAGATGCCGGCCCGCTCCAGCAGGACGTCGTCGGCGTGCTCCATGTCGGTGAACTCGATACGGCCGTCGTGTTCGTCGACTATCTCCTCGATCTCCTCGTCGGTGAGGTTGCGCGCCGTCTCGATGTCGTAGCCGTCCAGGTGGGCAATGTCCTCGCGGACGGTGCCGCGGTTGTCCTCGTAGCCGGACTTGAGGCCGACGCCCCACCAGATTTCGACCGCCTCAATTTCGACGAACGACTGGGCGGCAAGCGCCGCCGCGCCCGTCAGGAAGCCGGGAGTGGCGCCGGCGCCACAGACGAACGTGATGCCGGACTCCTCGTAGGTCTCCTCGCGCTCGTCAAGGATGTCGATGACGCGCGAGCGCTTGAGCACGTCTACGAGGACGCCCTCGTAGCCGGCCTCGGCGAACCGCTCGCCGACCCGCGGGATGAAGTCGTGTTCGAGGTTCGGGAGCGCGACGAGGACCGCGTCGATGGCGTCCGATTCGGCAATGATGTCGTCGATCGGCGTCTCCGTGGACTCGGCCTGCGTCGAGGCTGCGACGCCCTTCATCTCGCCCGACTGCTTGACCGCGGTGGTACCGCCGTCGGTTCGCGGGTCGGGTCCCTCGCCGCTCGCATCCGAGGCGCCCTCCGTCTTGCTTGCGATATTCCCTTCCGTCGCCGCCAGTAGTTCGTCCACATCGAGGCCGTCGTGGTCGACGGCCACGCCGTGGCGGTCGCAGGCCGCGACGGGCGTGAGGTGCTCCTTCTCCGTGGAGTACTCGAGTGTTCGTCGTCCGATGCCGCCGGTGCCGAGAACGGCGAAGTTGATGTCGTCCATTGTGTATCGTGTCAGTCGTCCAGCTCGGTCGATGCGTTGCTCGTTGCGGTGCCGACGGCGGTGTCCGGCGCCGGGTCGCGGTGGCGCTCCTTGACCGCCTCGGGGTCGAACTCGTTGACCTCGCGGTTCGGTTCCAGCCCCGCCCGCTCCATGATGTCGATGTCGTCGCCGGGGTCCTGGCCCCGCCCGTCAGCCGGACGCGGGAGTCGGGGTGTAAGAAGCGGTATACCGCGATGGTCTTCAGCACCTCGGTCTTCGAAATGGCGGCGTGCTCGCGGTTGCCCATCGGCGTGCCCTCGACGGGGTTGAGGATGTTGACCGGCAGCGAGGAGACGCCGACGTCCTGCAGCTCGACTGCGGCGTCGACCCGGTCGGTCGGGGACTCGCCCATCCCAAGGATGACGCCCGCACAGAGGTCCATGCCCGCGGCCTTCGCGCGACGGAGCGTCTTCAGGCGGTCCTCGAAGGAGTGGGTGCCGACCACCTCCGGGAAGTACCGGCGGGAGGTCTCGATGTTGTGATTGTAATGGTTCAGCCCCTCCGCGGAGAGGATTTCGGCCTCCGCCTCGGTCAGCAGCCCGAGGGAGGCGTCCACCTCGACGTCGGTTTCGTCGCGGACCAGCCGGATGGCCTCGACGATTTCGGCCCACTCGTCGGGCCGGTGCTCCCTGGAGACGCCCTTCTCGGCGACGACGATGCCGAACCGCTGGGCGCCGTCGGCCTCCGCGCGCTCTGCGGCCTTGAGGACCTTCTCGGGGCCGAGGAAGCCGTAGGTGTCGATGCCGGTGTCGAAGTGCGCCGACTGTGCGCAGAACCCGCAGTCCTCCGCACAGTCGCCGGCCTTCGCGTTGACGATGCTACAGGCGTCGACGGTGCCGTCGGAATAGTGGCGGCGGACGATGTCGGCGCCGGCCGCCAGCGCGTCGGCTGGCTGGGCGAGTAGCGCCAGCCCGTCGGTCCGGTCGAGACGCTCGCCGTCGAGCACCCGCCGGACCGCATCGTCGACCGTCCGGTTGCCTGTCTCGTAAACCACGCTAGCTTACGCGGTTGACCGGTTGATAAATCTACCGGGGGTTAGGAGTTCACCAGCGGGCCGTTCCGGCGGGGTGGGCCAACGACTTTCCGGACCGCTAAACCCGTCGATGAGAGGTAGGCGGTCGGGGTCAGGCGTGCGCCGCTATCTTCTCGCGAAGCGTCGCCTCGTCCTGGACGCCGACCATCCGGTCTGCGGGTTCGCCGTTAACGAAGAGGTACAGCGTCGGGACGCCCTGGACCTGGTACTGTTCGGCTAGGTCCTGGTGGACGTCGATGTCGACCTTCAGCACGGCGGCGTCCGTCCCGGCGGCGATCTCCTCGACGGTCGGTTCGAGCATCTTGCAGGGACCGCACCAGTCGGCGTAGAAGTCCACGAGCACCACGCGGTTGTCCTCAAGCAGTTCCTCGAGGTGGTCGCCTCCCTCGACGTGGACGGGGTCGTCCGGGGGGCCGGCCCTGCTCTGGAGCTCCTCGCGCTTCCGTTCGCGGATGTCGTCGATGTCTTCGGCGTCGCTCATGACGGCGGTTAGTGAAGTATCGCTGTTAACTCCTTCGGGGGATTGTACTGGCCGAATCAAAAGCGTGGGTGAATCCCCACAGGACGGCAGTCGGGCCGCCCCCACGCAGTGCCGGAACTGTCAGAGGCACCCGGCGGCATGGCTTTTAATCCGGGTGCATTTTACTTCACCTGCTCGGAACTATCTCAATGCTCGAAAACCACATACAATTCAGGGGTATCACAGAAGAAAGAACGAAGTAGAGTGTTTCCGCTCGCCAGCGGCCACGCGTCCGGCCAACTGCCGGGGGCTTGACATCTTAGATACCGAAAACAGTTAAGGGGAGCCCACACCACCGGCCGCTATGGAGTCAGAGTCCGTCCCACAAGAGATAACGTCGCTCGTCGGCCGCGAGGTCTACTCGAACAGCGGCGTGTTCGTCGGCGAGGTAGAGGATCTGCAGCTCGACATGGACGCCGAACGGGTCACCGGTCTCGCGCTCGGCGAGATAAACCACGAACTGTTCGGCGCTCGGGTCGACGGCTCGAAGGGCGTTCTGGTCCCGTACCGCTGGGTCCGAGCTGTCGGGGACGTCGTGCTCGTCAACGACGCCGTCGAGCAGATGAAGGAGACCGACGACGAGTAGCTCTAACTGCCGTTCGCACTCTCGCCGCCGCTCTCGACGCCCATCGCCTCGAACAGCTTCGATCGGACGGCCTCCTCGGTGAGGCTCAGCAGCGTCTCCCGGTTGTCGCCCGTTATCTCCAGCCCGGTGAAGATGCCGAGTGGAATCTCGGTGGAGGCGTCCGTCGAGTGGCCGACCACCTCGCCGACGTCGTCGAAGGCGTCCTGCAGCACCTTCCCGATGTTCAGCCGGATGTCCTTCGAGCGGGCCGCCAGGTAGATGGTGTCGTCGGCGATGGCGAACACCGCCGAGGTGGTGATGCCCTCGAGGTTTAGAAGATGCTGGGCGGCCTGCGAGAGGGCGTCCCGGTCCCGGATGAACCCGGCGTTCGAGACAAGATGTGAGCCCTTCACGTCCCGGTTGCGAATGGCCTCCGCGAGCACGTCCAGCGTCTCGGGGCTCATCGACGGGGACTCGACCTGTTCAAGGGTGTCGTGGTCGGCGAAGGGGTAGAGGTACGCCGCCGCTGTGAGGTCCGCCGGGGTAGTGTCGCGCTTGAAGTCGAGCGTCTCCGCGCGGATGCCGTACAGCAGCGCCGTCGCCACCTCCTCGGGAAGGCTGAGGTCGAACTCCTGGACGTACTTCGTCAGGATGGTCGACGTCGAAGAGACGTTCGGCCGGATGTCGCTGAATGCGGCGCTGTACTCGACCTCCGGTTCGAAGTGGTCGATGAAGACGTCGACATCCGTCTGGACGACCGGTTTGGAGGCCTTCGCGCAGTCGACCAGCGCCAGTGTGTCGTAGCTCTCGAGGTTGGCGTCGTCCAGCGAGGTCAGCTCGATGCCGAGCAGGTTGACGAACGCCCGGTTCTCCTGGTGGCCGATTTCGCCCTCGTAGAGGATGTCGGCCTCGACGTCGCGCGCCTCGGCGATGGCCTGTAGCGCGACCGCCGACGCGATGGAGTCGGGGCCGGGCGAGCGGTGCGCCAGGATGGCCAGCGTTTCGCCGCTGTCGATTATCTCCGCCAGCTGGGCGGCCTTGTACTCGAGTTCGCCCTGCTCGAGGGCTCGTAGCGCCGAGTCGGCGATGACCGCCGAGGGGTTGATGACGATGTCCGCGCCGCCGTTCCTGAGTTCGTCGGCCGTGACGGGGTCCGACGCGCGGGCGATGATGAACTCGTCCCCGGCGCGGCCCCGGATGTTCTCGACGGCCGTCTGGTTGGCCTCGGCGTCCGACGACAGGACGAGCACGACGTCGCGGTCGGCGACGGCGTCGACGACGGCGGTCTCCCGGATGTCGGCGGTCCGGGCGTCCAGGTCCTGGTCCCGGAGCGCCTCGACGCGGCCCTCGTCGCGGTCCAGAATGAGCACGTCCTTCTCGCCCGCGACCAGTTCCTCCGCAACGGCGTGGCCGACGCTCCCGCACCCGAGGATGGCGTACGACGACATCGAGGCCGCAGAGACGGCGCTTTTCATGTTGCTCGGGGCGAGGGACGGCACCCACTTAATTGGCTCGTACTCTCCTAACCGCGCGACCGCGGGCCGCCGCCACGTCGGGAACGCAACCTATATCAGGCATTCCCAGTTACGTTGTGATGCGGGCCGATAGCTCAGTCAGGGAGAGCGACGGCCTCTTAAGCCGTCGGTCGGGGGTTCAAATCCCCCTCGGCCCGTGCAACGAGACGGTGAGCGGATCGAACCGTCAAGTGAACCGGCAGAGCGGGATTCGAAGTAGAGCGACAGCGAGGCCTGCTCGACACCGCGCGACGAGTGAATCGGTACGGGGATTTGAACCCTGGAAGACGCAGCGCCGAGCGGAGCGAGGCGACCGTCTTCCTCTGGTTCAATCCCCCTCGGCCCGCTTCTGTGAAAAGTCTACGCCGAACGCCAGCGCGGCCTGTTCGACTCATAGTGATTACTGTAACTGTGTACCGGTACGACCGCCCGCAGTCTGGCGGTCGATCCGGTAATGACTACAGCAGTCACTATCAGATACGACGAACGAACGAACCGACGAGCGACGACCGCAGTCTTAAGTATCGGGACTGTAGTTCGGCGCTTCGTCGGTGATGACGACGTCGTGGGCGTGGCTCTCGGTCTGGCCGGCCGAGGAGACGCGGACGAATTCGCTCCGTTGCTTGAACTCGGGGACGGTCTCGGCGCCGACGTACCCCATCCCGGACTGCATGCCGCCGACGAGCTGGTGCAGTTCGGAGGCGAGCGACCCTTTGTACGGCGTGGCGGCCTCGACGCCCTCGGGAACGTACTCGTCGTCCTTGGGCTCTTCCTTGAGGTAGCGCTCGCCGCCGCCATCGTTCATCGCGCCGACGGAGCCCATGCCGCGGTACTGCTTGTACCGCTTGCCGTTCATCGTGATGACGCGGCCGGGCGCCTCGTCGGTGCCGGCGAAGTACGACCCGAGCATCACGGCGTCGGCGCCGGCGGCGATGGCCTTGATGGCGTCCCCGGAGTACCGAACCCCGCCGTCGGCGATGACGGGCACGTCGTGGTCGACGGCGACGTCGGCCACCTCGGCGACGGCGGTGATCTGCGGCATCCCCGACCCGGAGACGACCCGGGTGGTGCAGATGGAGCCCGGCCCGATGCCGACCTTAATGCCGTCGGCGAAGTCGACGACAGCCTCGGCGGCCTCGCGGGTGCCGACGTTGCCGACGACGACGTCGGCCTCGACCTCGGCCTTGATGTCGCGCGCCGAGTCGATGACGTCGAGGTTGTGGGCGTGGGCACAGTCGATGAACAGCACGTCGGCGCCGGCCTCGTCGGCGGCCCGCGCCCGTTCGGTCTCGAAGGGGCCGACCGCGGCGCCGACGACCAGCGACCCGTCGTCGGCCCGGGCCGCGTCGTCATACTCGCGGCGGGCCAGCACGCCCGCCATCGTGATGAGGCCCGTCAGGCGGTCATCGTCGTCGACGATGGGCACCCGCTCTATCTTGTGCTCGTACATCAGCTCCAGCGCCTCGCGGGCGGTGACGTCCTCGCCGGCGGTGACCACCTCGTCGGTCATCGCCTCCCGGACCTCGTCGCGGTCGCCGACCTCGAGGTACGGCCGGATGTCGGTGCCGGTCGCGGACCCGCTGGTCGGGGGCGGCGGTCACGACGTCGCGGATGATGAGTTCGTCGGCGCGCTTGACCGTCTCTATCTGGTCGGCCATCTCCGCCGTGTCCATGTTGCGGTGGAGAACGCTGAGGCCGCCCTGGCGGGCCATTTCGACGGCCAACTCGGCCTCCGTGACGGTGTCCATCGCCGCCGACAGCACCGGAATGTTGAGCGTGACGTTCCGGGAGACGCGGGTCGTCATGTCGGCCTCGTCCGGTTCGACGCGGCTCTCCTTCGGCCGGAGCAGCACGTCGTCGAACGTCAGGGCCTCGGGTACGTGGAGTTTCTCCGAGAAGGGTTCGTCGCTTTCCATGTAAACCGTGGGGCGCCCCCGGTCAAAAGCGTTGCGAGAGCCGGGGGTCTCCCGTCATTACGACCGTCCGCCCGTAACGGACGAACCTGTTCACCGACTGACATGGATAGGCATTCGTCGGTGTCATTCGTCCGCCGATTGGTTTCACAACTTATCGGACAACGGTCCGGCCGGTTGTCGGTTGCTTGGGGACACCCCTCACACAACACTTATGACCCGCTCAATGCTTGCATATCGTATGGACTCCGCCAGTCCCATTGCGATGCGTATCGCCGGACGACCCAGCTTCTTCGCCGGCATCAACTTTACATTCGCCAATGGGACCACAAAAGCGGAGAACGTCGCGACCCGATGGCTCGCGCTCGCGCGCCCCAGAGGGTATCGCGACATCCAACGCCGACCCCACGGTGAGGGCATATTAGCCTGACGCATGAGCACGTCACGCCATCCGATAGCCCTACGCCTCGAGCAGCAGGTGGGCGAGGGGACCCGCCTCCTGGCCACGGTAATGGCCCTGCCGCTCATCGACGGCATCTTCGCGGCGCTCGTCATCGCGGGGGCCGTCTCGACGGTCCTTGGCATGGTCGAGGTCGGCCTGCTCATCTTCGGCGGCAGCGCCACCCTCGCCGTCGTCCTCGTGGAGATGGAGGGCACCCGACGCCGGCAGATTCGCAACGTCCTGCTGGTCGGCGCGCTCGTGGTCCCCGTCGCCGCGCTGCAGGCCGCAGTCGCACCCACCATCGAGTCGGTGCTGGCGATGCCCATCTTCGAGCGGTTCGCGGCGCTAGTCATCCTCGCCATCGCCGCCAAGACCGCCAGCGCGACCATCGGCGAGTACCTGCCCGGCCCCGGGGTCATCATCGGCCTCGGGCTGGTCGCCAGCTTCCGGCCGAGCGGCTTCGAGTTCTCGCTGGTCGCCGAACCGATGTACGTCGTCTACGGCACGGGCGCGGCGGCGGTCGGCGTCGGCTTCGCGCTCGCAGTCGCCGTTTTCGCGCCCTGGCTCCGCGGCAACGTCGACATCGACCGCTTCCGGTTCGGGAGCGCCGTCGCGCTGGGCGTCCTGCCGCTGACCATCCTGGGTGTCATCCCCTCGGAGGCCCCACTGGCGCTGGCGGTGCTGGGCGTCACGGGCCTGCTGGCGTTCAGCCCCGACGGGACCGAGGTGGCCGAGGAGGACGACGACGCCGACGGGGAGTCGCCGGCCGCGGCGGCCGACGGCGGCACCCCCGACGCGGACGACGATTCCGGCCGCGAGGAGAACCCCCTCGAAGGCGCCGAACCAGCCGTCGAGTCCATTGAGGAGAGCGAAGAGGGCACCCCCGGCGTCTCCGACGGCGACCGGGCGCCGTGGCTGTAAGCGGTAAGGCTTAGGAGCCTCGACGCCCCGCCTCCGGTATGGCCGACAACCGCGTCGTCGAGGGTCGCATGGTGACGCCCGGAAAACTGGCCGAACTGATAGAGGGCGAGTCCGTGATGGACGCCGAGAACATCGAGGACGCTGACCGGGCCTGCCCGGACTGCGGCGGCGACGTCGTCTCGGTGGGCTACATGCCCTCCGTCACCGAGTTCGTCACCGGCTACAAGTGCCAGGACTGCGCCTGGAGCGACACCGACCGCTAGTCGGGCAGTAACTGTCCCCAGACCACTTTCTCGACTAAGTCGACGACCATCGATTCGGTGACGCGCATCTGACACGACAGCCGCGGGTAGCCCCACCGCTCGGCGGCCGCGTCGTGCCACTGTTCGGGCTCCGGGGTGCCCTCCCGGACCCGGACGCCGCAGGTGCCGCACAGCCCCCGGCCGCCACAGTTAGCCCGCCTCGACACCGACCCGTACACCTTGAAGTCGTGCTCCAGGAGCGCCTCCCGGAGGGTCCGTCCCTCCCGGACGTAGATGGTCGTCTCCGAGTCCCCGTCCCAGACCGTTACGGGTATCGACTCGCTCATGGGGTCGATTGGTCCCGGACCCACAAAGGGGGTGCGGCGAACCGAAACCACTTTAGGACAACCGGAGTTACCCCACACCGAGGGGACGTGGCCAAGCCAGGCATGGCGGCTGACTCCAGAGGTCACGCGCCCGGTGACGAGACTCCAGACTGATATACCGAGCGGACGACTGATCATCGCTCCGCGTTGACGACCCTCTGGAGGACCGAGGCGCTACACCGGAGATATCAGTAGATCGGGGGTTCAAAGACCGTCTCGACTCGGTTCAGAATCCCTCCGTCCCCATTCTGTCGCTCCGAGCAACCACGCGAGGAGCGACTGGTATCGTCGGCGGATTTGAATCAGGGCAGTCGTAGCGCGAGCGACGCGAGGCGCGACCGAAGGGAGCGCCTCAGCCTGAGCGAGCGGCGGAGCCGCGAGCCAGCGAGCTGGACCGTCCTGGCCCGGTTCAGAACCTTTCCGTCACCACATTATTTCTGTGGGTCGCAGTAACGAAATTGACTCCGCTGATTGAGGCCTGCTCCGCCCGCGAATGCTATCCGTTTTCCAGCTGGGAGCCCTCATTCGGGTATGACGATTGAAACTGGCGACTCCGTCACGGTGGAGTACACGGGTCGACTCGAGGACGGAACCGTTTTCGACACGTCGCTGGAGTCCGTCGCCGAGGAGTCCGGCCTTGCCGAGGACGACCGCCGGGAGTTCTCGCCGCTGACGTTCGAGGTCGGCGCCGAGCAGGTTATCGAGGGCATGGAGGAGGGGCTCGTCGGCCACGAGGCGGGCGAGGAGACGACGCTGACGATTCCGCCCGAGAAGGGCTACGGCGAGCGGACCGAGGAGGCCGTCCAGGAGTACGAGACGGACCACCTCACCGAGATGCTGGGCGGCCAGACGCCCGAGAAGGGCGCCTTCCTCGAGGCCCAGAACGGCCAGCAGGGCGAGATAACCCACGTCGACGAGGAACTCGTCCGCGTCGACTTCAATCCGCGACTGGCCGGTAAGACGCTGGAGTTCGAGGTCGAAATCGTCGACGTCAGCTGAACGGCCATCTCACCGAAGGCCGACGCCCGCCACGTTCTCGCGTTCTTTCGGACGACCGTCGAGCGGGGAGCGTCGCGTCCGGCATCGGCGCCGCGGCCGTCAGGCGTCGCCCGTCGGAGACGGCGAAGGCGAACCAGATGCCCGTCGGGTCGGGACTCCCGAAGAACCACAGATCGACGGGCACGACGCCCTGCGAGGCGACGTAGGCGATGGGCAGGCGGATGAAGCCGAACAGCAGGACGGCGATGGCGGCGGCGGTCAGCGTCTTGCCGGCCCCGCGGAAGCCGCCGCTGTAGGCCCGAAGAACGCCGACGAAGCCGAAGGTGGGCGCGATCCATCGCAGGAAGGTTGCGCCCTCGGCGACGACGGCCGGCGAGTCGTCGAACACCCGGATGATGTCGGGCGCGAAGACGAACGTGAGGACGCCCAGCGCCGACAGGATGAGAAACGACGCCTTAGCGGCAAAGCGGTTGGTCGCGACGACGCGGTCCTCGCGGCCGGCGCCGATGTTCTGGCCGGTCATCGTCTCAACGCCGCGGTCGATGGCGATGGCGGGCATGAATATCATCGAGAAGACACGGATGCCGACGCCGAAGGCGGCGACGACGGGCGTCGAGAACAGCGTGACGATGAGGAGCACGGCGTTGACCGACAGCGCCCGGCCGGTGTTCTCGACGGACGCCGGCACGCCGATGCGGAGGATGCGCCGCGTGAACTCGAGGTCCGGCACCATCCGGCCAGGGTCGATGCGGATGCCCCGGGTGCCGCGGAGCATCAGCCACAGGCCGACGACCATCGCCGACCCCCGGGAGAACACCGTTGCGACGGCGGCGCCCTCGACGCCCAGTTCGGGAAGCGGGCCGACGCCGAAGATGAGCAGCGGGTCGATGATGACGTTGAGCAGGACCGTTCCGAGCATGACGAGCATCGGGGTGACGGTGTCGCCGGCTCCGCGCATTAGCGCGATGAAGACAGTGAAGCCGAACAGGAACGGCAACCCGAGGCTGATGATTTCCATGTAGTCGGTCGCCAGCCCCAGCACGACCGGGTCGGCGCCGAACACCTGCAGCAGTTCGGCGACGAAGGCGAACCCCAGCGCGCCGAGCCCGAGTCCCGCCAGCAGCGTCAGGCTGACCGTCTGGGAGGCGGCGTACTCGGCGGCGTCGGCCTCCTCGGCGCCGGTGTGCTGGGCGACGAGCACGCTCCCGGCGACGGTGAGGCCCAGCCCCAGCGAGATGAACAGGTACACGAGCGGGAAGCCGAGGCTGATTGCCGCCAGCGCCTCCGTGCTGTACCGGCCGAGCCAGAACGTGTCCGCGAGGTTGTAGCCCACCTGGAGGAGGTTGGTGACGACGATGGGCAGCGAGAGGAAAAACAGCGATTTCGGGATGGACCCGTCGGTCAAGTCCAGTTCGGACTGGCTCTTGAACAGCCCGCTCAGACGGCTTCGGAGGCTCACGGCGGCGCCCCGCAGGGGTCTGCTCGACGGCGCAAACGCCGCGTGCTGGGTGCGACGAGCGGTACGCTCCGACGGAATCTCACTACGCTTCAATCCGACTTTGAGCCGCATAAGTCATCTGCAAGGGGCCAGTGTCTCGGGGTCCGGCGCCCGGAATCGAAGGACTGACACGCCGGAAACGACGACGTCGCGTTCGGTCGTTGCTCCCCCTACGAGTGTGGAGCCGAACGGTCTCGACCCGGCGGCGCGCGGCCCGAGTTGACGGGCGGGTTTTGCGTCCCGGCGTCGAGACGCCGGACATGTCCCTGTTGATATACGGCACGTACGGGTACACCGGCGAGTTGATTGCCGAGGAGGCTGTCGACCGCGGCGTCAAGGTTGTCGTCGCGGGGCGCGACGAGGTCGAGACCGAGCACCTCGGGCGGCGACTGGACTGCAAGAGCCTTCCTTCGAGACGGCCGGCGCCCGCGAGAACCTCGACGGCGTCGACGTCCTGTTGAACTGTGCGGGGCCGTTCGTCGAGACGTACGAACCGCTCGTGGAGGCGTGCCTGGAAACCGGGACCGACTACCTGGACATCACGGGCGAACTGTCGGTGTTCGAGGCCATCGCCGAGCGCGACCGGGACGCGGAGAAGGCCGGCGTCTGTCTGCTGCCGGGCGTGGGGTTCGACGTCGTGCCGACGGACTGTCTGGCCGGCCACCTCCACGACCGCCACCCGGAGGCGACCGAGTTGCGA
>PXSL01000014.1 GCA_003022815.1 Halobacteriales archaeon SW_5_68_122
GGCTACCTCGAGGGGACGGACGTCCGGCGCGGCGTCAAGATTGGCGGCATCGTCGGCGGTATCGTGGCACTCGTCGTCGGCAGCCTCTCACTGTTGTACTTCTACATCGGCCCCTACGAAACCCTGCAGGCCTTTAACCAGCAAATGGCGGTAGGGTCACAGACGAGTTCCAGCGTCTCGTGGTCCGATATCTGGCTGCACTTCGCACCATACATCATAGCGACCGGTGTCGCGGTCGTCGGGAGCGTCCTCGGCGGCCTCGCTGGAGGCGGAGTCGGGACCTACGTCACGGGTAGTCAGGCACGGGCCCCAACACGGTCGACCGGAGGGACGGCACGGAAGAACCTCATCGCCGGCGTTGTAACGAGCGTCTTCCTCTCGACGTTCGTCGGCGGAGCGGTCACCGGCTACTTGAACGGGTCTGGTTGGAGAAAGATGCTCCGGTCGGGAGCCCTCGTCGGAGTGCTGGTCGGGCTCCTCCTCGGTGCGATAGTGCTCCTGTTCGGGGTAGCAATCGCATTCGGGTCGAGTGTATTCGATGGTATGAGCGAACTCCGCGGCTTCATCGTCATTGCCGGATTGGTGTTCGTCGGCAACGTCCTCCTGGCGGTTATCGGAGCCAGCATCGGAAACGCCGTCGCCCACAGGAACCCGCCACGCCGCGACAGGGCGCCCACACAGTGAGGCGAGAACGGTCGCCCCTCTGCTGACGTCCGGCCCACTCATAGTGATTACTGTAACTGTTTATCGGTGCGACCGCACGCCGTCGTGCGGTCGACACCGAAATGACTTACAGTAATCACTATCAGGCCATCCCGACCGTCTCCTGGTAGGCACCGTGGTGGTCCTCGAACACTGCCATTATCTCGCCCATCGTCGCGTAGGCCTTCACCGCCTCGATGATGGGCGGCATCACGTTCTCGTCGCCCTCGATGGCTTCCGAAAGCGACCCCAGCGCCTCCTCGACGGCCGCGTCGTCGCGTTCGTCTTTCACCCGCTCGAGCCGGCCGAGCTGGCGCTCCCGCGTCTCCGGGTCGACCTTCAGGATGTCGGGGTCGGTGTCCTCGTCGATTTCGTACTCGTTGACCCCGACGACGACCTCCTTGCCGGCGTCGACCCGGCGCTGGTACTGGTAGGCCGCGTCCTGGATTTCCCGGTGGAAGTAGCCCTGCTCGATGCCCTGGAGGACGCCGTCGCGGACCGACCCGTCGCCCATCTCGCGAATCTCCTCGATGTAGGCGGTGATTTCGGCCTCCATCTCCTCGGTCAGCGACTCGATAGCGTAGGAGCCGCCCATCGGGTCGACGACGTCGGCGACGCCGGACTCCTCGGCCAGTATCTGCTGGGTCCGCAGCGCGACCCGGACGGCGTCCTCGCTCGGCAGCGCCAGCGCCTCGTCGTAGCTGTTGGTGTGCAGCGACTGGGTGCCGCCCAGCACCGCCGCCATCGCCTGCACCGTCACCCGGACGATGTTGTTCAGCGGCTGCTGGGCCGTCAGCGACTGGCCCGCCGTCTGGGTGTGGAACTTCAGGCGCTTGGAGGCGTCGGCCTCCGCGTCGTACCACTCGTCCATCACGCGGGCGTAGATGCGGCGCGAGGCCCGGAACTTCGCCACCTCCTCGAACATCGAGTTGTGGGAGTTGAAGAAAAAGGACAGAAGCGGCGCGAACTCGTCGACGTCCATGCCGCGGTCCAGACAGTCCTCGACGTAGGCGAAGCCGTCGGCCAGCGTGAACGCCGCCTCCTGGGCGGCCGTCGACCCCGCCTCCCGGATGTGGTACCCCGAGATGGAGACGGGGTGGAACTTCGGCGTCTCCGCGACGGCGAACTCGATGGTGTCGGTGACGACGTCCAGCGACGGGTCCGGCGGAATGACCCACTCCTTCTGGGCGATGAACTCCTTGAGCATGTCGTTCTGGAGGGTGCCCCGCACCTCCTCGCGGGGCACCCCCTGCTGGTCGGCCAACGCGATGTACATCGCGTAGATGACCGGCGCGCTCGGGTTGATGGTGAACGACGTCGATATCTCGCCGATGTCGATGCCGTCGAACAGTATCTCCATGTCCCGCAGGGTGTCGACGGCGACGCCCTCCTTGCCGACCTCGCCCTCGCTCATCGGGTGGTCCGAGTCGATGCCCATCAGGCTGGGCATGTCGAAGGCCGTCGACAGCCCCGTCTGGCCGTTGTCGATGAGGTAGTGGAACCGCTCGTTGGTCTCTTCTGCGGTGCCGAAGCCCGCAAACTGCCGCATCGTCCAGGTCCGTCCCCGGTACATCGTCGGGTACGGCCCCCGGGTGTACGGCGGTTCGCCCGGGAAGCCGAGGTCCTCGTCGTAGTCGAGGTCGTCGATGTCCTCCGGGGTGTACAGCCGATCGACCTCGTGGTTGGAGACGGTGACGAACTCGTCTTTCCGCTCGCCGCGTTCGAGGAACGGCTCGAGTGTCTCGTCGGCCCAGCGCTCGCGCTCGGACAGTATGAAGGTTGGCGTGTCGTGGTCCGGGGTCGTGACCAGTAGCGGACGATACATTTGATGCCTGATTCTACAGGTCGATAGCTCGAATCGGAGCGGAACTCCCGGATACAGGTGACTGATATCCGGGGACAAACTTCAGTTACCTGCCTTCATCGCCGGGAACGGATAGTAGATGCTGTTGTATAACCGAGAAGCCCCCCGATAAGGATGTACAATCCCAGAATAAGGAGTAGGAACGGAATTATTGGGTTATCGGCCCGAGTGAGGACGACGAGCAGTGCGATGGCGCTGGCGCTGGCACTGATAGCGATATACCGGGAGCGGCGTTGTTTGACGGCGCCGCCCAGCACGGTCGTTGTTCCGAGAACCAGCGCCCCCGCGAGGACTGACCAGCCATTGTCGGCAAGGGCCGGGAGTAGCCGATCGGTGCCCGTGATGAGCAGGATGGTCGCAAACTCGACGAGAACCGCTGTCGTTGAGATGAGCATTGTCGATATCGGTGTCACCATCCACCCGTCGTCCCCACGGTATCTGAGGAACAGCGTGACTGTTACCACGGCTACAACGGGTAATAGCGGAAGTAGATAGAGGAATCGTGAAGGTTGGTGCTCAACTGGATTCGAGGGGGTCCGCGTAGTTTGCCGGGCAACGATTGCTAATATGTTGACCAGCATTTACTCAGTATACGACATCATCAAATAAGGTAACTGATACTCTCTTCGACACGACCTGTTTCACCGTTCGTCGATTAGCTGGAGAGACAGGCACTCTTACTCCCGTTCCTGAAGCCGCTCGGTCGTCTCCACTAGCGGGTGGTGGGCGTAGTCGACCTCCTGGATGTCGTCGATGGACTTCAGGTCGGCCTCGCGTGCGGTCTCGGCCATCCCCAGTTCGACGCGCTCCTTGAGGACGATGACGTAGGCGTCCATCTCGTCGATGCCGAGGCGGTCGGCCGCTTTCACGCGGTGGTGGCCGTCCGCGAGCAGCAGCTTGCCGACGTTGTCGATGACGACGAGCGGTTCGGCCAGCCCGTTCTCCAGTTCGTAGCTGCGGCCCTCCAGTTCGTCGGTGTACACCTTCGTCTGGGTGGGGGTCAGTGCCGACAGATCGACGGTGCGGCGCTCCTCTTTGGCGTCGGCGCCGTGGATGCTCTCGAGGGTCCGTTTCAGTTTGCCCACCTTCTCGGGGGTGGCCCGCTCGATCTGCGAGCGGATGACGTCGGCGTTGGAGATGATGCCCGCGAGGTTGCCGGCGTCGTCGACCACCGGGAGCCGCTGGATGCCCGACCGGAGGATGACCCGAGCGGCGTCGGTAATTTTCATGTCCGGGTGGGCGACGATGATGTCCTCGGTCATCACCGCAAAGATGAGGGCGTCGTCGTCGGCCAAGAGCAGGTCGCGGGTGCTGATGAACCCCACCACCTGGCGGCCGTCACACACGGGAAAGCCGCTGTGGGTGTCGCTGTCGGCGATGCGCTCGGCCACCTCGCCGACGGCGTCGTCCGGCGACACCGTCTCGACGTCCCGCGTCATGTAGTCTTTCACCCGCGGTTTGTCCCCGTGAAGCGCCGTCTCAATGTCGCCGGTCATTGCGGGAGGAAGGACCGCCGGCGGAAAAAGCTCACCGGCCGTCGTCGCCCCGGAAGAACGTGGCGTCGGCGACGGCGCCGCGCCGGGAGCTGTCGCCCAGCGCCTCGGCGAACCGGTCGACGACCACCTCCTCGATGACCTCGCTGCGCTCGTCCTCGTCGGTGCCCTTCGTGAGTATCCCGACGGGAATCTGGCCGCCGCCCATGTCGGCGTGGCCGCCGGCGCTGCCGATGCGGCCGAACCCCCTCCGAAGCACCTCCCCGAGGTCGACTGCCCCGTCGCGGGAGCGCGCCGACAGGTACACCGTCTCGTCGGTGTAGCCAAACACGAGCGTCGTCGAGACGCCCTCCATCTCCAGCAGTCTGTCGGCGGCCTGCGCGAGGGCGTCCCGGTCGGAGATTCGGCCGACGCAGGTTGTCACCACGTCGCCGTCGACCTCGCGGTTCCGAACCGCGTCGGCGACGGTGTCCAGCGTCTCTCCGGAGAGACTCGGCGATTCGATGCGCTGGAGCGCCCCGCTGTCGGCGTGCTCGACGAGCATCGCCGCGGCCTCGAAGTCGGCCGTCGACAGCTCCCGGCTGAAGTCCTTCGTGTCCGTCCGGAGCCCGTACAGCAGTCCGGTCGCGAGGTCGCCCGCCGGGTCGATGCCCAGCTGTCGCAGGTAGTCGGTCATCAGCGTGCAGGTGGCGCCGACCTCGCTCCGGAGGTCGACGAACCGCGCCTCGACGGGCGCCCGCGGCGGGTGGTGGTCGATGACGACATCGACCGGCGTCTCCTCCGGGAGACCGCTGTTGATGCCGGGCCGGGAGTGGTCAACGAGCGCGAAGCCGTCGAACCCCCCGAGGTCGGCGTCCGCATCAAGGTTCCGGAGGTCGTACTCCAGAAGGTTGACCAGCGCGCGGTTCTCCTGGTGGTCGATGCCGCCGTAGTAGCACACCTCGGCGTCGGTGCCGACCCGTTCGGCAATGCGGCGGAGACAGACCGCCGACGCGATGGCGTCGGGGTCGGGGTTGTCGTGGGCGAACACGCCGAGCGTGCCGTCGACGTCGCGGAGGACCCTTGCGAGGCGACGGAGGCGGATGCCGGTGTCGCCGGCCCGCTCGAGGGCGTGGTCGGCCGCCGCACCGACGCTGTCGACCACCCGATTTGCGTGTTCCGCGACGGCCGTCGGGTCGGCTTCGCCGTTCAGCACCGCGAGCACGAAGGCCTTGGGGGAGGCCGCCCGGGCGGTCGCCGCCAGCGCCCGCGCCCGGTCGGGCGTCGACGGCAGGACGACCACCGAGTCGACGGGGCCGGCGACGGCCCGAACTGCGTTCGGGTCCGTTGGGTCGACGCCGCGGGCGTCGACGCCGGCCTCCCGGAGCGACTGGACCCGTCGGTCGTCGTCAACCAGCACGACGAGCGAGCCCGGGCGTCCAGCGAGTCGCTCGACGAAGGCGGCGTCCAGCGACCCGGAGCCGAGCACCAGTCGGTCCATACCCATGGGTCGGCGGGAACCGCCTAAAACGTGCTGGAGTGCTGGGCGGGTAGTGTTCGAATAAGGAATTTAGGAGTCCAGAAAGCCCTCGACGCTCTCGACTCCCAGGACTCGCTGCGCGCCTCGGTCGCATTGCTCCCTGTGGTGCTTGCGTCGTCCGGGTTCGCCGAGAGCGCCTCGCCTTTTCAGTCCGCCAGGAGTCAGTTAATCGGCCAGTAGAAACTGGCTCGTCGGTCAGTGCTTATCTGAACACCGCCGCTGGATACGGCGCGGACCGGACTACAACAGCGCGCTGGCGGCGTCGAAGGCCGCGCCGTCGAAGACGGCCAGCCCCGGCAACAGGAGTACCGTCACGATGGCCGCAACGACGACGGCGGCGTACAGCGCGCTCGGGTAGCCCTCTATCTCCCGCGGCTGGTCCGGCTCTTCTATCCACATGGCCCTGACGACCCGGCTGTAGTAGAAGAGGCTCAGGGCGCTGTTGACCGCCAGCACCGCGCCGAGCCACCAGACGCCGGCGCCGACCGCGCCGACGATGAGGAAGTACTTCGAGAAGAAGCCGCCGCCGACCGGCAGCCCCGCCAGCGAGAACATGAAGACGGTCATGGCGACGCAGGCCAGCGGCGCCTCCCTCGCGAGCCCGTTGTAGTCCTCGAACGTCCGGCCGAGCTCCCAGTGTTCGCCCAGCGCGATGAACAGGAACGCGCCGGTGTTCATGAACCCGTAGACCAAGAGGTGGAGCATGCTGGCGCCCAGCACCGTCGAGTCGGCGCCGGTGCCTGTCAGCGCCGCCAGCCCGATGAGGACGTAGCCGGCGTGGCCGACCGAGGAGTACGCCAGCATTCGCTTGACGTTCTCCTGGGTGGCGGCCGCGAAGTTGCCGACCGTCATCGTGACGACGGCGAGGACGCTGAACGCCAGCACCCAGTCGACGGTCCCGGCGACGTCCTGGAGCGGGAAGGCGACGGTAAACACGCGGAACGCGACGACGAAGCCGGCGGCCTTCGAGGCCGACGAGAGGAACGCCGACACCGGAGCGGGCGCGCCCTCGTAGGCGTCCGGCGCCCAGAAGTGGAACGGGACGGCGGCGGTCTTGAACGCGAAGCCACCGACCATCATCAGCACGCCGACGCCGAGAACGCCGGGGTACGTCGCCGCGGCCTCGCCGGCGGCGGCGGCAACGTCCGCGAACAGCAGGCTCCCGGTGGCGGCGTACACCAGCGAGATGCCGTACACCAGGATGCTCGAGGACAGCGCGCCGACGAGGAAGTACTTCAGGCCGGCCTCGACGGAGCCGCGGTTGGTCTTGAGGTACGCCACCAGGGCGTACGAGGGCAGGCTGGACAGCTCCAGCGAGACGAACACGACCGCGAGGCTGTTGGCCGACGCCATCAGTGACATCCCGGTCGCCGCGAGCAGGACGAGCAGGTAGTACTCGGCCTTGAACGGCAGGTCCTCGATGTAATCCAGCGAGGCCAGCGACACCAGTGACGTCACGCTGCCGAAGATGAACGTGAAGATGAGGCTCATGCCGTCGACGACCAGCTGGCCGCCGAACAGCTCGACGGCGGGGTCGGCCGCGCCCGACAGCAGGAGCACGCCGGAGACGACGGCGGCGACCAGTCCGGCGGCCGTCGACACCGCCGACAGCAACAGTCCGTTCGTGCTGTCGGGGTCGATGGCGTCGACGACGAATAGCGCCATTGCGCCGACGACAAACGCGCCGGCCGGCGCCAGCGCCAGCCAGTGCTCGCTCACTGGAACCCACCTCCGACCTCGATGACGTCGGTTGTGGCGTCACGTATCATCTCGAAGAACAGCTCCGGGACGGTCCCCAGTAGGATGATGAGAAGCACAAGCGTCACGATGGGGACCACGTCGTGGACGGGCGCCCGGCCGATTTCGTAGTCGGTCTCCAGCCGGAAGGAACCGAACAGCGACCGCTGCATGGCCCACAGCAGGTAGCCGGCGACAACGACGATGCCGAACATCGCAAGCGCCGTGAACAGCGGCGCCGCGGGCAGCACCGTCGACTCGAAGGCGCCGAGGAAGATGAACAGCTCGGCGGCGAAGCCGGCCATTAGCGGCAGGCCCATGTAGGCGAAGGCGCCGGCGACGAACACGCCCGCGGTGACGGGCATCCGGTCGGCCATGCCGGACATGTCGCCCACCATCCGGGTGTGGGTGGCGTTGTAGAAGACGCCGACCGTCATGAACAGCAGCCCGGAGATGAGGCCGTGGGCGACCATCTGGAACGTCGCGCCGCCGACGCCGTAGAGGGTGTAGGCGACGAGCCCAAGGATGACGTAGCCCATCGACGACACCGACGAGTAGGCGACGACCCGCTTGAGGTCCGACTGCGCCAGCGCCAACAGCGCGCCGTAGATGATAGAGAGAACGGCGATAACGCCGATGGGGACCGCGAGCGTGGCGGCCTGCTCGGGCAGCATCGTGAAGTTGAACCGCAACAGCGCGTAAGTCCCCATCTTCAGGAGGACGCCCGCCAGCATCACCGACGCCGGGGTCGGCGCCTCGACGTGGGCGTCCGGCAGCCACGTGTGAAACGGGACGAGGGGCACCTTCGTGGCGAAGCCGACGAACATGGCGACGAACGCCGCAAGCGCCAGCGTGTTCGCGGAGATGGCGCCGCCGGGGATGGCCAGCGCGCTCAGCTGGCCCGCCCGTAGCGCCTGTGCGATTTCGGGCAGACCCGTCGAGGAGATGGACTCCCCGAGCCCGAACACCAGCCCGAAGAAGCCGATGAACATCACCAGCGATGCGATGTTGGTGTACACGAAGAACTTGATGGCGGCGTACTTCCGACGCGGGCCGCCCCAGACGCCGATGAGGAAGTACATCGGGACCAGCACGGCCTCCCAGAAGACGAACCAGAGCAGGAAGTCCAGCGCCGCGAACACGCCGATCAGCGCCGCCTCCATGAACAGCATCAGGCCGTAGAACTGGCTCTGCCGCTCGTCGATGGGCGTCCACGCGCTCAAGATGGCGAGCATCGTCAGCACCGTTGACAGCACGACAAGCGGCATCGAGATGCCGTCCAGCCCCATGTGGTAGTTGACGGTGTAGGGGCCGACCGACAGCCACGCGAAGAACGTCTCGTAGGCGATGTCCCCGCCGAGCAGGGCGTTACCGCTACCGTCGAAGGCGGCGTACATGTACAGCGACCCGCCGACCGGCAGTGCCGAGACGGCCAGCGCGAGTCTTCCCGCGTACCGGTCAGGAACGAAGGTGACGACCGCCGACCCGACCAGACAGGCCAGGATGAGGGCCTCGACGAGCATCTACACCCACCCCCCCATGACGGCGAATGCCGACAGCAACGCCAGCACACTGAGTGCGATGAGCGCCGCGTAGTTGGTGACGATACCCGTCTGGAGCCGACGCAGGCGGTCGCCGGAAAAGAGGCTGACGCTGGAGACGGCGTTGACCGCGCCGTCGATGACGCCCTGGTCGAAGGTGTCGGCCGCGCGCGCGACGCGGACCGTCAGCCCCTCGGCGAGCCACACCTGATACTCGTCCTGGTAGTAGTTGTGCACGAGAAGCGTCCGGAGACCGCCGAGTTTCTCGGTGTGCCGGACCGGCTCCGGCCCGCGGTACAGCGAGAAGGCGGCGCCGGCGCCCGCCACCGCCAGCCCGAGACTGAGGCCGGCGCCGACCAGCATCGTCGCCGTCTCGCCGCCTGCGACGTAGCCCGACGAGTAGCCGGCGAACTCGTGGGTCAACTCCTCGTAGTGGTGGGCGCTCGTCAGCAGTTCCTCGCTGGCCGGCGCGTCGAGGTAGTCGTGGAGGAACTCGACGTGGACGCCGGTGAGCTTCTGGACCGGAACCGGGTTGATGAAGCCGGCGACCACCGCCAGCACGCCCAGCACCGTCAGCGGGAACTTCACGTTCCAGCCGACGCCGTGGGGGTCCTCCGAGAGGTCGCTCCGCGGGTCGCCGTGGAACGTCAACATTACCATCCGGATGGTGTAGAAGCCGGTGAGAAACACCGCCAGCAGGCCCATCGCGTAGCCGCCCAAGAGCAGGGGGCTGTCGCCGAGGCCGTGGACGAGCGTCTCGAACAGCACTTCGTCCTTCGACCAGAAGCCGGCGAAGGGGAAGATGCCGGCCAGCGCCAACGACCCCGCCAGGAACGTCAGGTAGGTCACCCGCATCTCGTCCTTCAGCCCGCCCATCAGCCACATGTCCTCCTCGTGGTGCATGGCGATGATGACCGAGCCGGCGCCGAGGAACAGCAGCGCCTTGAACACCGCGTGGGTGGTGAGATGGAAGAACGC
>PXSL01000015.1 GCA_003022815.1 Halobacteriales archaeon SW_5_68_122
GAGCAGCGCGGCCTGGGTCTTCGGCGGCGCGCGGTTGATCTCGTCGGCGAGCACGACGTTCGAGAAGATCGGCCCCTCGCGGAAACTGAACTCGCCGGTCTCCTCGTCGTAGATGTGTGACCCCGTCACGTCGGAGGGTAACAGGTCCGGCGTGAACTGTATCCGGTTGAACTCCAGACCCAGCGCGTTCGCGAGGCTCCGCGCTGTGAGCGTCTTCCCCGTTCCGGGCACGTCCTCGAGCAGCACGTGTCCCTCGGCGAGAACCCCCGTCAGGACCGTCTCGAGGAACGCCCGGTCGACTATCACCGCCTCCGAAATCTCCCTGAGGACCGCCTCGGAGCGGTCGCTCGCCAGTTCGACGTTCATCGTTCGTTTGAACGGCGGAAACCTATTTAAACGTCCGTTCCGGACGACGACGATGCAAAATTCCCCGGAAATTCCTCCGCTGGCGTCGTGCGGCGGTCGGGAGCCGGCTCTGTGCGGCGACGGGAGAGCACTGTCGACGGGATTCTCTACTCTATCGACGAGCCATCAGATACGACCCTACTATATACAGCGCGTAGGGCTACACCGGGGAATTGATAGCGGAGGGGGCGGTCGACTGCGATGTCGAGGCCGTCGCCGCGGGCCGGAACGAGGTCAGGACCGGGTACCTCGGTCGACGACTGGACTGCGAGAGTCACTCCTTCGAGGCGGCCGGCGCCCGCGAGAACCTCGACGGCGTCGACGCCGTGCTGAACTGCGCGGGCCCGTCCGTCAAGATGTACGAACCGCTCGTCGAGGCCTGTCCGGAGACCGGTACCAGCTACCTCGGCATCACGGGCGAACTGTCGGCCTTCGAGGCCATCGCCGAGCGCGACTGGGACGCGGAGAAAGCCAGCGTCCGTCCGTTGCCGGGCGTGGGATTTGATGTCGTTCCGACGGACTGTCCGGCGGGCCACCTCCACGACCGCCTACCGGAGTCGCCGGGTCGACTTCGGCCGCGGCGAGCGCAACACCGTCACCATCCCGTGAGGCGACGTCTCGACGGCCTACTACACGACCGACATCGGAGACGTGGAGGTGTACACCGCAGTGCCGAAGGCCCCGAGACGGCGCTCCGGGTCGGCCGCATCGCCCTGCCGCTGCTTTCGGTCCTGACGGTGAAACAAATGCCGCAGACGATGACCGAGACCTTCGTCGCGGGGCCGTCCGACCGCCGGCGTGGGTGCGGCACCTGCTACGTGGGGGGAGAGGCCACCGACGGCGAGCGGACCATCACCTCCCGATCGGAGAACGCCGGAAACGTACGCGCTGGCGGTGGACGGCGCGACGACGGCCACGGAGCGCGTCCTTGAGGGCGAGTACGAGGGCTTCGAGACGCCCGCGGCGGCGTTCGCCCTGGAACTGGACGACTCGAAGGGTTCGACGACGAGTAGCACCCTTTCGACGGACACGTCATAAGGTATACACGGACCGACCGCGGAGGGCCGGTATGAACAAGCGGCCGCTGGTTGCGATTCTGCTCGTCTGTCTCTCTCTCACTCTGCTGGCGCCGCCGGGTGCCGGCGGGGCCGACGCCGCCGATGAGGTGGTGTCGCTGTCGACGGGCGACATCGGCTTCGACGGGCCGACGCTGGACCGCCTCCGGCTGGCGGCACCGACGGGGTCGCTCGGCCGCATCGACACGAGCGGCGTTTTAGAGCAGTCGACACGGGCCGCCGTCTTCTCGGCCATCGAGCGGGCGCCCGGCGAGTCCCTGGAGGCCATCGCCGCGGCCGTCGGCGTCACGAAGTCGACAGTCCGGTACCACGTCGATATGCTGTGCGACGCCGGCCTCGTCGAGACCGCGGTGGCCGCCGGCACGCTCCGGGTCGCGCCGGCGGAGGCGGACGCGGAGCTCGCCGCGACGCTGGGCGCCGACTCGACGGGGTCGGTGCTCCGGGCAGTCGCCCGCCACGAACCGGCGTCGGTGACCGCCGTCGCGGAGGCGACCGACCGCGCGCCGTCCACCGTCTCGCATCATCTCTCGGCGCTCGAGGAACGCGGCTACCGACTGATACTGAGTATCGTAAATCATCTTGGCATCGACCGCACGGCGATATACGGTCGTACCGGAAACGGTTGCAGTAATCACTCCGAGTCGCCCGTGCCTCTCCCGCCTCGACCGCCGGCGCTAGCAAGTTTTATTAATGAGTTGTATCACTAGGTTATCCATGCAGGGAACCCAGCTACAGCGAGCGCGAGCGGGTGAGGTGACGGCCGCCATGGAGCGGGTCGCGGAGCGGGAGAATCGCCACCCGGAGTTCGTCCGCAAGCAGGTCGCCGACGGTCAGGCGGTCATTCCGGACAATCACGCTCACGAGGCACTTGACCCCATGGTAATCGGCCGCGAGTTCGCCACGAAGGTCAACGCCAACATCGGCAACAGCGAGACGACGAGCGGCCTCGATGAGGAGCTCCGGAAGCTACACACGGCCGTCCACTACGGCGCCGACACGGTGATGGACCTCTCGACGGGCGCGAACCTCGACGAGATTCGGGAGGCGAACATCGGCCACTCGCCGGTGCCAGTTGGCACCGTCCCCATCTACGAGGCTGTCACCCGCGTCGACAATGTCGTCGAGTTGACGCCCGAACTCCTCCTCGAGGTCATCGAGAAGCAGGCCGAGCAGGGTGTCGATTACATGACGGTTCACGCGGGCGTGCTCGCCGAACACCTGCCGCTGACCGACGGCCGGACGACGGGCATCGTCTCCCGCGGCGGGTCCATCCTCGCACAGTGGATGGAGGAAAACGGCGAGCAGAACCCGCTTTTCACCCGCTTCGAGGAAATCTGCGAGATATTCGCCGAACACGACGTCACGTTCAGCCTCGGCGACGGTCTCCGGCCGGGGTCGCTGGCGGACGCCTCCGACGACGCACAGTTCGCCGAACTCGACACGCTCGGTGAACTCACGCGGGTCGCCGGCGACCACGGCGTCCAGGTCATGGTCGAGGGGCCGGGTCACGTCCCGCTGGACCAGATACGAGGCAACATGGAGCGCCAAGAGGAGGTCTGTGACGGCGCGCCGTTTTACGTGCTGGGGCCGCTCGTGACCGACGTGGCGCCGGGTTACGACCACATCACCAGCGCCATCGGCGCGACGGAGGCCGCCCGCCACGGCGCCGCGATGCTCTGTTATGTCACGCCCAAGGAACACCTCGGGCTACCGGACGCCGAGGACGTCCGGGACGGCCTGGCGGCCTACCGCATTGCGGCCCACGCCGCCGACGTGGCCAACGGCCTACCCGGCGCCCGCGACTGGGACGACGCCCTCTCGGAGGCCCGCTACGAGTTCGACTGGCGCCGGCAGTTCGAACTCTCTCTGGACCCCGAACGCGCCCGGTGCTACCACGACCGGACCCCGCCGGGTGACAACTACAAGGAGGCCCGGTTTTGCTCAATGTGCGGCGTCGAGTTCTGCTCGATGCGCATCGACCAGGACGTTCGCGAGACCGACGGCGAGATGGACGCAATCGAGGGCGGCGTCGACCTCAAGGCGTCGTCGGCCGCCGAGGTGAACCTGCCGCCGACCGGTACCCACCGGACCGACGCCCTCGAGGACGTGCCCGACGCCGACGGCGCGGCGGCCGACGACGATTGAGCATTGGGAGCGTTTAACGACCCCGACGCCGTCGAGGCGGCCGGCGAGATATTCGTCTACTGGCTGGTCTGGACCCTCCCGCCCGACCGCACCTCGATTCCCATTGGCTGGTCGCCCGAGACGGCCGCTGAAGACGAGAACGAGTTCGGCGAGGTGAGCTACGGCGGCCCGGTGGTGGCAAGCGTCCTCGCCCGCGCGCAGGTAACCAGCACGCGCCGCCTTAATTACCGGTCGACCGGCTCCGAGCCTTCCATGTGCTCGCGGGACAGTTGGACGTAGCGGTCGCCGGCGTAGGCCCACGGCGAATCCTCGACCTTCTTGACCTTCTCTGCGGGCGTGCCCGCGTACAGCGTCTTCGGCTCGATTTCGGTGTCCTCGGTAACGAGGCTATTGGCGCCGACCATCGCCCGCTCGCCGACGACCGAGCGGTCCAGCACGGTCGCGCTCATCCCGACCAGACCGCGCTCGCGGACTTCCGCATTGTGAACGATTGCGGTGTGGCCGACCGTCGCGTACGGCCCGATGCTCGCGCCCTCGTGGAGGACGGCGTTGTCCTGGACGTTGGCGCCCTTCTTAAGGACGATGGGGCCGTGGTCGCCGCGCAGCGTGACGTTCGGCCAGACGCTGGCCTCGGCCGCAAGCGTCACGTCGCCGATGACTACTGCCGCGGGGTCGACGTAGGCGCTGTCGTGGATGTCGGGTTCCGTGCCGTCGAAGCTCCGTATCACACGGAACGCGTTGCGCCGAGAGGGGTTAACTGTGGCTGGTTGGTTCCCGGCCGGCTGGACGTTCTTCGAGTTCCGGACCGCGCGCGAGGCCGCCGGGAGATAATTTCGAACTTTTGGGCCGTAATCAATAGGTTCGTTGTCGGGCGGGCGGACCCGAATACTAATCATACAAGGGACACCCGACGCGTATTAGGCGTTTACGTCGTGCGGTTTCCGGCGTCCGGGCGCCGTGTCGTCTTACAAACCCCCGTGCAACATCTGTCTCAAGGATAGTTTTAAATACCCTCCCGGCACTCGGACGATACGTAATGACACAGCACGAGGATACGTCGGCTTCGCCGGCGGGTCGAGTTCTTCCAGGGCACGCTGGATAGTACCTCGGAGATACGCGAGGCCCGGATTTTCGACACGACACTGCGCGACGGCGAACAGTCACCCCGTACATCGTTCAGCTACGAGGATAAACGAGAGGTAGCCGCGGTGCTCGACGACATGGGCACCCATGTCGTCGAGGCAGGGTTCCCGGTGAACTCCGAGGCGGAGTTCGAGGCGGTCCGGGACATCGCCGACGCGGCGGCGAACTCGACGGTCTGCGGGCTGGCGCGGGTCGTCGACAAGGACATCGAGGCGGCGCTGGACTCCGGCGTCGACATGGTGCACGTGTTCTGCTCGACGAGCGACGTCCAGTTGCAGGATTCGATGCACGCCAGCCGTGAGGAGGCCGTCGAGCGGTCGGTGGCCGCCGTACAGCGGGTGGTCGAGGCCGGCGCCACCTGCATGTTCTCGCCGATGGACGCCACGCGCACCGACGAATCGTTCCTGATAGACGTTATCGAGGCCGTCTCCGGGGCGGGGACGGACTGGATAAACATCCCCGACACCTGCGGCGTGGCGACGCCGCGGCGGTTCTACGACATGGTCGAGACCGTCGTCGCCCACACCGACGCCGAGGTGGACGTCCACACCCACGACGACTTCGGGCTGGCGTCGGCGAACGCGCTGTCGGGCTACGAGGCCGGCGCCGCCCAGTCGCAGGTGTCGGTCAACGGCATCGGCGAGCGGGCCGGCAACGCCGCCTACGAGGAGGTCGTGATGGCGCTGGAGTCGCTGTACGACGTCGACACCGGCATCGAGACCGGGCGCATCACGGAGCTGGCCCGGGTCGTCGAGGCCAAGAGCGACATCCCGGTGCCGGCGAACAAGCCCGTCGTGGGCGACAACGCGTTCTCCCACGAGTCGGGCATCCACGCCGCCGGCGTCATCGAGAACGCCGACACATTCGAGCCGGGCGTGATGACCCCGGAGATGGTCGGCGCGACCCGCGAGCTGGTGCTCGGCAAGCACACCGGCACCCACTCGGTCCGCGAACGGCTGGTCGACGCCGGCTTTGAGCCGACCGACACCGAGGTCCGGGAGGTGACCCGCCGCGTCAAGAAGCACGGCGCCACCGAAAAGCGGGTCACCTTCGAGCGGCTCAAGGAGTTCGCCCGCGACGTGGGCGTCCGACGCGAGGAGGTCCGCGTGTAGGATGGACTCCACGGACAGCCCTCGATTGCCACAGCCGCAGGTGCACGACCGCCCGTTCCGGCCGGCGACCGCGCCACCCGGGCGGGCACGCAACGCTTGCGGGCCGCGGAACGCTTATGAGCATCCGTCACGCTACAAACGACGTGATGACGGGGACGACCGCCGAACGACGGCCGCGGGCGTCCAGCGTCGCGATCATTATTGTAGGGGCTCGTTAGCCCCTACAGCATCCCTCTCTTCGTTGCGGTCCGCATCGCTTCCGACCAGTCCTACCCACAGCACAATGTACACACGAGACACGAATCGACGGTATCGCACGACCGGTGCGCCGCCATGAGCGGCGAGCCGAAACAGGCGCCACAGGAGATCGACGCCGACGCCGGTCCAACGGATGTCGAGACCGGCGCCGACGCGGTGGTCCGCGCCCTCGAAAACGCCGGCGTCGAGCACATCTTCGGCGTCCAGGGCGGGGCCATCATGCCCGTCTACGACTCGCTATACGGCTCTGAGATAGACCACGTCACGATGGCCCACGAGCAGGGCGCCGCCCACGCCGCCGACGCCTACGGGGTCGTCAGCGGCGACCCGGGCGTCTGTATGGCCACCTCCGGGCCGGGCGCAACAAACCTCGTCACCGGGCTGGCCGACTCCAACATGGACTCGGACCCCGTCGTTGCGCTGACCGGCCAGGTGCCGACCGACTTCGTCGGCAGCGACGCCTTCCAGGAGACCGACACCGTCGGCGTCACCGGCCCCATCACGAAAGCGAACTTCTTCGCCAACGACGCCGAGTCGGTGGGCACCGACGTCAGCACCGCCTTCGCGCTGGCCGAGCGCGGCCGCCAGGGCCCGACGCTCGTCGACCTGCCGAAGGACGTTACCAAGGGGGCCGCCACCGAGGACCCCGGCGAGCCGCGGACGCCCACCACCTACGACCCGCCGGAGACGGCCAACCCCGAGTCGGTCGCCAAGGCCGCCGGGGTGGTGGCGTCGGCCGACCGGCCGGTCATCCTGGCCGGCGGCGGCGTCATCAAGGCCGAGGCCTGCGAGGCGTTGCGCTCATTCGCCACCGAACACGGGATTCCAGTCATCACGACGATGCCGGCCATCGGCGCGTTCCCCGAAGACCACGAGCTGTCGTTGGAGTGGGCCGGCATGCACGGCACCGGCTACGCCAACATGGCCATCACGATGACCGACTGCATGTTAGCGGTCGGCACGCGATTCGACGACCGGCTGACGGGCGGCGTCGAGACGTTCGCGCCCGACGCCGAGATCGTCCACGTCGACATCGATCCTGCCGAAATCTCGAAGAACGTCGAGGCGGACTACCCGCTGATCGGCGACGCGGCGGCCGTAATGAAACAGCTCGCAACCGCGATGCCGCGGTCGCCGTCGGCCGACGCCTGGCGGCGGCAGTGCCAGGCGTGGAAAACCGAGTACCCGATGGACTACGCCGCTCCGGAGGACGACCCGGTCAAGCCGCAGTACGTCGTCGAGGCGTTCGACAACGCGACCGCCGACGACGCCATCGTCACGACCGGCGTCGGTCAACACCAGATGTGGGCCTCCCAGTACTGGACGTTCACCGAGCCCCGGACCTGGGTGTCCTCCCACGGCCTGGGCGCGATGGGCTACGGCGTGCCGTCGGCCATCGGCGCGAAACTGGCCGCCCCGGACCAGGAGGTCGTCTGCTTCGACGGCGACGGCTCCTTCCTGATGACCTGTCAGGGGCTGTCGGTGGCGGTCCGGGAGGACCTCGACGTCACCATAGTCGTGCTGAACAACGCCGCCATCGGGATGGTCCGGCAGTGGCAGGACGCCTTCTTCGAGGAGCGGCACATGGCCTCGGAGTACCCCTGGATACCGGACTTCGACACGCTGGCGGAGGCGTTCGGTGCCCGCGGGTTCCGCATCGAGACGTACGACGAGGTCGAGCCGGTGGTCGCCGAGGCCCTAGAGTACGACGGCCCGAGCGTCGTCGACGCCCACATCGACCCCGACGAGAACGTGTACCCGATGGTGCCCAGCGGCGGCGACAACGGCCTGTTCGCGCTGGCGGAGGACCAGCTGTGAGCCGCAATCAGAACACCCGGCGGGACGGTCTGGAGGGCTCGCCCCCGGAGGAGCGAAAGCGCCCGGTCGGCCGGCGCAACTCCCAGGGCATCCGCGTCGACCCCGAGGTCGGCGTCGAGCACGAGCCTCGCCGGACCATCATCTCGGCGTACGTCGAGGACGAGCCGGGCGTGCTGGCCCGCGTGTCCGGGCTGTTCCACCGCCGGCAGTTCAACATCGAATCGCTGACCGTCGGGCCAACGCAGAACGAGGGCTACTCCCGCATCACGCTGGTCGTCGAGGAGCCCGACCCCGGCATCGAACAGGCGAAAAAGCAGCTGAACAAGCTGCTTCCGGTCGTCCACGTCCGGGAGCTGGACGCCAATCCGGTGGCCCGCGAGCTGGTCATCGTGAAGGTCGACGGCGACGAACCGGACAAGGTCCAAGCCATCACCGAGATGTACGACGGTCAGACGCTCGATGCAGGGCCGTGGACCATCACCGTTCAGATCACCGGCGACGAGAGGGAGATCGACGACGCGCTGGACGCCTACGAGCAGTTTGGCATTCGGGAGATAGCCCGGACCGGTCAGGCGGCGCTGGCGCGCGGCGAGATAGAGACCGCACGGGTCGACGAGACACACACATGACAGAAATATACTACGATGACGACGCCGACAGCACCGTACTCGACGATCGGACCGTAGCCGTCCTGGGCTACGGCAGCCAGGGCCACGCTCACGCCCAGAATCTCGACGACTCTGGGGTGGACGTGGTGGTCGGCCTCCGGGAATCGTCGAGTTCTCGGGAGGCCGCCCGCGCGGACGGTCTCGAGGTGGCGACGCCGCACAACGCCGCCGAGCAGGCCGACGTGATCAGCGTGCTGGTCCCCGACACCGTCCAGCCGGCGGTGTACGAGACCATCGAGAGCGCGCTCGAACCGGGCGACACGCTGCAGTTCGCCCACGGGTTCAACATCCACTACGGCCAGATCGAGCCAAGCGAGGACGTCGACGTGACGATGGTGGCCCCGAAGTCGCCGGGCCATCTCGTCCGGCGCAATTACGAGCACGACGAGGGCACGCCCGGCCTGCTGGCGGTGTACCAGGACGCCACCGGCGAGGCCCACGACATCGGCCTCGCGTACGCGGAGGCCATCGGCTGCACCCGGGCGGGCGTCGTCGAGACGACGTTCCGCGAGGAGACCGAGACCGACCTCTTCGGCGAGCAGGCGGTGCTGTGTGGCGGCGTCACCTCGCTGGTCAAGCAAGGCTACGAGACGCTCGTCGAGGCCGGTTACTCCCGCGAGATGGCCTACTTCGAGTGCCTGAACGAACTGAAGCTGATTGTCGACCTGATGTACGAGGGCGGCAACGGCGAGATGTGGGACTCGGTTTCGGACACCGCCGAGTACGGCGGGCTG
>PXSL01000016.1 GCA_003022815.1 Halobacteriales archaeon SW_5_68_122
GACCGTACCTCGCACGCGGTGGGGCACCGCAGTCAGCCCGACACCGGCACGCCGTACTGTCACCATGGGTAGGGGTACGTCACGAACAACTGCCGCTCACTATAAATGCTTTGTGGGGTCACCCGGGGAGTGACAACGGTTCACGACCGCGAAATCGGCCGGTAGACGGGTTTTGGTACGGCGTCACACACCCGTCTGACGGGCGACGAAGACGTATAAAGAGGCGGCACACAGTCGGGTGAAGAGTTGTAGACAATCAGATTAAGAGGCGTAAACAGTCGCGTTCTGTTCGCGCCCGCACGCGCGATCATCCGGTGACCACTCTACCCGGTGACTATCTCGACCTCGTGGCCGTCGGGGTCCGTCACGAACGCGTATCGGTCGTTACAGGAGGCGGGGTCCCGGTAGTCGGTCGCCTCCCGCGTCATCAGGGTCTCCCAGGCGTCGTGGAGGTCCGAACACCGGACCGCCAGGTGGCCCCACGCGTCGCCGGTCTCGTAGCTCCGGCCGTCGTAGTTGTACGTCAACTCGACGGCCATTGCCTCCTTGGCGGCGCCCTCGGGCTTCACGAAGTAGTTGGCGAAGCTGTCGGCCTCCCAGCGGCCGGCGGGTCGATAGCCGAACTTGCGGGTCCAGAAGCCCAGCGCCTCGTCGGCGTCCTCGACGCGGACCATCGTGTGGTCCAGCGACCACCGGGCGCCGTGGTCGCGCTCGACGATCTCGATTTCGTGGCCGTCGGGGTCCGTCACAAAGGCGTAGCCCGGGTTCTCCTCAGGCGGTCGGTAGTCCTCGACGCCCTCGTCCATCAGCTCCTCGTAGGCCGCCTCGACGTCCTCGACTCGGACGGCGATGTGGCCCCACGCGTCGCCCATCGTGTACTCCCGGCCGTCGTGGTTGTAGGTCAGCTCCAGGAGTGCGCCCTCGTCGTGGACGTCCGCCGGCCCGAGGAACACGTTCGTGAACGTGTCGGCCTCCCAGCGGCCCTTCTCCTCGTAATCGAGGTGGGTTCCGTACCAGTCCAGCGATTCCTCGAGGTCATACACGCGTATCATTGTGTGGTCCAGCGTCGCGTCCATGTCCGGATGGTGGGACGCCGGGTACGAAAAGGCTGGCAACGGCGTACCGGGACGGGGGGAAACAATTTTTATGGATTCTGGTCGACGCGGAGACATGGCCCTCCGGAGACGGACGCTATTGACGACCGCTGCCGCGGTGCCGCTCGCCGCCGCCGGGTGTACCGACGGGTTCGGGATCGGCGACGACGCGGATGCTAGGGACCCACCGGAGTACGCCAGATGGGTGCCCGCCCGCTCGACCGACAGCGAGGAGACGCTGTACGTGTACTTCGACGTGTCCCGGTTGAGCGATCTTCAGGACTTCCGGGAGGATCTGCCGACCGGGGGCGATCCGTTCGGGGAGACACCGAACGCCGGCCAGGAGGAGAACGTCGACGCCCTGGTCGGTGTCCCCGCCTTCGGCGCGGTGTTCGTCGGATTCGCGCTCGGCCTCCAGCTCGGCCTCTATGGGTTCGTCGGCGAACTCCTCGCGGAATCTCTGGGCGTCGGCGGTGGACCAAACGTTGGTGACGAAACCGGCGGCGAGGGGTCGCCGACCGACGAAAGCGACTCAGAACTCGGTACCGTCGAGACGATGCTGTTCACCGGTGAGACGACCGTCCTCGAAGGGTCGTTCGACCTCGAGGCTATCGACAACGCCGCAGAGCGGTTCCGAGGACGCCTTGGTCTTCGGTTCGCCACCCTCCGACAGCGCGTCCTTCGAGCGAACGCCCACGGAGGAGGGCGACGCCGACGAGGAGAGCGCACGGCCCTCCGTCGAGAGAGCCCTCGACGTGGAAGCCGGCGAGGAGGACCGGTTCGCCGACCGAAACGATGACGCCGAGTGGGCACTTGGCGGGGCCGGGGACGGCCATCTCGCCGTCGGGTTCTGGGGTGACAGCGGTGGGGAGTCGGGCTCCGACGACGAGTCCGACGCCGACGACGGGTTCGAGGACCCGGGCTTCGACAGCGGCTTGGATGAGACTCCGGAATCACTCGGTGACGCCCGCGGCGAGGTGTACTCGCTGGCTCTCGCCGAGACCGAACTGACCGGCGAGATGGCGGCGGTCTATCCGGAGGAGGAAACGCCCGACCGCGAGGAGGTCGAGCGCCACGTCGGTAACACCGCCGACGAACAGGAGATCGAGGTCGACGACACCCGCGTCTCGGTCACCGGTACCTGGAGCGTCGAACTCTAAAGCGGCCCGAGACCCCGCTCGCGGGCCAGCGGCCAGTATAACCACCACGCTACTGCCCACGTCGCCAGCGCCCCGACCGGCAGCACCGTCGTGGGACTCATCCCGTACACCCGATAGAGGCCGTAGGCGACGTGAGCGTGCGAGAGGCCGGCGAAGACGAGCAGGCCGCCGGTTAGACGCGGGTCTTCGAACGACTGGAGACCGCCAGCCGCGCTTGCGAGCGCGCCCGCGTACAGCACGGTCCCGGCGGGCCACGCCTGCAACCGCCTGGGGAGGCGGCCGGTGTAGACGAAGAGGTAGTCGTAGAGGTTCACGAGCGTCGGCGGGTTCGTGTTCACGAGGCCGAACCCGAACACGAGACTCGCCTCGCCCTCGAAGACGACGACCGTCCACGGCAGGAGACCGAGAAGCACGACCGCGGCGAGCCGTCGCCCGGGGGATGGCCCGTCGTCCATCCTGCGGGTCTACGTGCCGCCGGCACTTGCGCACTGTGGTTCGACGGTGGCGACCACGGAAGACCTATTACCGTCTCCGCTGAGGAAAAACGTATGAGAAGGCGACAGTTCGTCGCGACCACCGTGACCCTCCCGGTCGTCGGTGCCGCCGGCTGTCCCGACGGGAGCCCCGGCGAAGGGACGGACGACCCGCCGCGAGCGTACGCACGGTGGCTCCCCGCTTCGCCACTGGGCGGCTCGGCGGACGCGGTCACGTACGTCCACGAGGACTGGTCCGACGGGCCGCTCGGGGCGGACCTGGAGGCGTTCACCGCCTGGGAGTCCCGCGGCTACGAACTATCGAACCCGGAGACGTACGACGGCGACCGCCTGATTGCCGTCCCGTTCGGCGGGTTCTTCAGGCTGCTGTTCGGCGTCACGGACCGCTACGGCGCCTACCCCTTCTACACGGACCTGCGGTCCGGGCCCGACGACGCGGCCGCGGTCGGCGAGACCACGGCCGTCCTCCGGGTGGCCGCCGCCACGGTCTATCGCGGGAGCTACGACACCGACGAGTTGGCCGGGCGAGCGAACAACTTCGAGGCGGTCGACACCCGCGGGGAGTTCACCCTCTACGAGCGGCCCGCCGGGGCCGACGATGACCGCGACACGCCGACCCCTGGGCCCGACGAACCGGAGGTGGGGGCGCTGGCGTTCGCCGCCGGCGAGAGTGCCGTCGTGGTGCCCGAGGTGACCGTCGAGGACCCGCTGGGCCGCGTCGAGGCACTGCTCGACATCCGGTACGGCGAGACCGAGCGAATCTGGGAGGCCGACGAGGACGCGGGATGGGCGCTCGCTACGGTCGGCGGCCGACGCGTCTCCGTCGGCGGCTGGACCGACCGCGGGGGCGAGGATGACCCCGGCGAGCGGCCCTACCAGGTCCCCGAGACGGTCGGCGACGTCGGTCCGACGACGGCCGAAATCTACGCCGTCGGCAGTGACGACTCGACGGTGACGGGTCGGCTCGCCGCGGCCTACCGGGAGGGCGAGCGGCCCGCAAGCGACGAGATAGCGTCGGCGGCCGGCCACACCGCCGACGAGCGCGACGTCGAGACGACGGAGCGCCGTCTCGAGGTGACGGCGACCTGGCAAGCGGGAACTGCCGGGGAGTGATATCGCCGTCGGGAGTGACCCGCCTTACTTCCGGGCGACGATGCGGAGAACGTCCTCGTCTTCGAGTTCGTGGTCGCGGCCGACCTGCTGTTCGTCGTGTTTCGCCGAGGGGCCGGTGACGCGGGCGAACCGGAACCGCTGGTCGAAGCTCCCGCCGAGCTTCTCGAGGGCGTCCTCTACGGTCGCGCCCTCGGTGAGGACCAGTGGCTCCTCGCGGTCGACCCCGCGGCCCGGCTTGTCCATGTAGACGCGCATGAGGCCGAGTTCGTCCCAGATGGTCTCCTTCAGCGAGCCGAGGCCACGCTCGGCCTCGGCGCTGATGAACACGGCCTCCTCGGGGTCGATGTCGTGTTCCCGGAGGTTCCCCTCGACGGTCTCGAGGTAGTCCGGTTCGATGAGGTCGACCTTGTTGACGGCGACCGCGGAGGGGAGGTACTCCCGATTGTCCTGCAGGGCGTCGACCAGCTGGTCGATGGTGAGGTCCTTCCGGATGGTCACGTCGGCGTTGATGTAGTCGTACTGCCGGAGTACTTCCATAATTGTCTCGTCGTCGAGGCTCACCCGGTCGGAGGTGGTGAGGTTGATGCCGCCCTTGTGCTTCTTGCGAACGTTGACTTGGACGGGCTCGGTGTCCAGCCGGACCTTGTTCTTGTACAGTTCCTCGTCGAGCCGCTCGTACTGGTCGATCTCGAACGCCGACAGCACGAACAGCACGAGGTCGGCGGTCCGGACAACCGACAGGACGGCCCGGCCGCCGCCGCGGTTCTCGGCGGCGCCCTCGATGAGACCCGGCACGTCGAGCAGCTGGATGTTGGCACCGTTGTGTTCGAGCATGCCGGGGTTGACGTCCAGGGTGGTGAACTCGTAGGAGCCGACCTCGCTTTCGGCGTTGGTGAGGGCGTTGAGGAGCGTTGACTTGCCGACCGACGGGAAGCCGACCAGCGCGACGGTGGCGTCGCCGTGCTTCTCGACGGCGTAACCGCCACCGCCGCTGCCAGAGGACTGCCGGCGCTCGAGCTCCTCCTTCTTCTCGGAGAGCTTCGCCTTCAGCCGACCGATGTGCTTCTCGGTCGACTTGTTGTACGGGGTCTCGGCGATCTCCTGCTCGAGCGCCTCGATCTCCTCTTCGAGCCCCATTGGAAGAGTGCAGTTCCCCGATCCGAAAAAGCCGTTCGGTTACCACCTGACCGGAAGCGCCGGGATTATTCTGTCGGGCCCGGTAGCCGCGAACATGGAGGGAAAAAAGCGGCTCGCCTACAGCCTCCTCTGTGCGGGCGTGGCGTTCGTCGGCGTCTTCCACTTCGTCCTCTCGTCGGTCTACGGTTACGGCCTCCGGCAGGTGAGCGCGCTGCTTGTCGCGGCGGCGCTGTTCGGCCTCCTCCTGGTCAACGCCTGACCGTTCACGCGCCGACGAGCCTTTTTCAACAGATTAATGCACGAATCCGACTACCGTTCGCTCGATGTCGGACCCCTCGACCTTCCGGGACAGTACGCAGATAGTTCTCCCCCGGGCGACCCTCGAGGGGCTGGCGACCGACGTCGAGTCGGAGTTCGCCGTCACCGTCCACCACGAGGGCGATGCCGCCCGCATCATCGGAAGCCCGGTCGTCATCAAGAAGGTCGGCGAGCACCTCGCCAGGAACGGCGTCTCGCTACCGTGATGGGGCCGGCTACCTTTAAACAGCGAGAGAGTCCCGCCGTAAACGGCGGGCGTGAATCGCGTACGCTTGATGGCGCAACCGCAGGATTTAGGCCGCTCGGGGTCGTACGTGGCAATAACTCAATCGCCGAAACCAATCCGGAAACACTGGGGTCCTTCCCGCCGAGACGCGCCACCCGGCGCTCACAGTACCCCTACCCCTGCAACACGGGATGGGGTGACGGCATGACACAATCCAACCCCGTCGGCGTGCGAGCCTGCCCACCGTGGCAGAAAGGGCAGGCAGGCCGATGGCACGGCCCGTGTCCGTCCGCGCTCAAACCGTGGGCGGTCGCCCGGTGCGGTATCGGGCGCTGTGCGAGCGGATACCGCGTCCCTTGTCAGGACGTGCAACACGCCACACCCTGCGAAGGGCCGAAGTACCGAGCACAAACCGGAGTACGCCCACGCGGCGGAATCTTGCCTCCGTCGGCGTCAGGACCGGCCCGACCCCGAGCGCGAGGAAACCCCGGCGTTCACGCCGGGGAGGATGTCATCACGGCGGCCCGAATCGACAACGCTTAAAGCCGCGGCGACAGTTCGTTTCGGTATGGCTGGAACCATCGAGGTACTCGTCCCCGGCGGGCAGGCCGACCCAACTCCCAGACGGAGGCCTTCGACGGCACCGAGGTGCCCGTCACCGTCGAGTACGAGGACGACGGCGCCTTCGAGATCGACGTCGGCGTCCCGCCGACCGCGGCGCTCATCAAGGACGAACTCGGCTTCGAGACCGGCTCCGGCGAGCCCGACGAGGAGTTCGTCGCCGACATGTCCGCCGAGCAGCTGAAGACCGTCGCCGAGCAGAAGCTCCCAGACCTGCTGGGCTACGACATCCGCAACGCCGCAAAGGAGGTCGCCGGCACCTGCGTCTCGCTGGGTGTCACCGTCGAGGGCGAGGACGCCCGCACGTTCGACCGGCGGCTGGAGAACGGCGAGTTCGACGGGGTCTTCGACGAGGCCGAAGCGCCAGCGTAGGCCGAGTCGAAGGCTCGAAAGGACGAACGGAGTGAGTTTTTTCGGCGTCTTCGCTGAGGCGGAGCCGGCGGCGTAGCCGAAGCGAAGGCTCGGGACGCGAGCGGAGCGAGCGGCCCGGTGTCTTTGACGAGGCTGAAGCGGCGGCATAGGCCGAGTCGAAGGCTCAATAAGACGAACAGAGTGAGTTTTTTGACGTCTTCGCTGAGGCGGAGCCGAAGCGACGGCTCGGGTCTGACAGCTGGAGGGGTCCATCTCGTCCGCGGCGGCGACCGAAGCCGACGCGGCGCCTACCGTCCACCATCGTCTCGAAGCCCACGGGCCGGTCCAGTAGCCGGCGAGTCGAAGAGCGGCCTGCGCTGGGGCCTGCCCCGTCCGGCTCTTGAGGGTGCTATCGGCGTTGACCACGTGGGGTTCCGTTAGCTACTCACCGGTCCGGATCGTACGGCCGGACGTGACCGACACGTTCGAGGAACCGGTCGTGCTGTTCGACGGGGTGTGTACCCTCTGTGCCGGGTCGCTGCCGTGGCTGCTTCGGATGGACCGCCGCGACAGGCTCCGGTTCGGGACGCTCCAATCCGAGCGGGCCGCAGAACTGCTGGTTTCCTGTGGACTCTCCGCGGATTACGACGAGAGCATGATCGTCATCGACGACGGGACGGCCCACACGGAGTCCGACGCGGTCGTCCGGCTGGCGTGGCTGCTCGGGTTCCCGTGGGCGATAGGTGCCGTCGCCGCTCTTGTCCCGAGTTCCCTCCGGGACCGACTCTATCGGTGGATTGCGAACAACCGGTACGACTGGTTCGGGAAGCGCGACACCTGTCTCTCCCCGGACGAGGAGCTACGGGCCCAGTTCATCGACAACGGCGTCGCACCTGACGGCAGCGATTGACCGAGCCGTCGACCCCTGGCAAACGGCGTCGTGGCGGTTCGACGCGCTTAAGTACGTCATCCTCCTCGCTCGAAACGAGACAGGCTACGCCTGTTTCACACCGTAGGAGCCCTCGTGGCAACAACTACGGAGGTGAACGATGGCAGATTCGATAGAGGACGCAGTATCTCGCGCACTAGAGGAGGCCCCCGAGCGGAACTTCAGTGAGACGGTGGACCTCGCTATCAACCTGCGCGATCTAGATTTAGACGACCCCAACAACCGGGTGGACGAGAGCATCGTCCTACCGTCGGGTACGGGCCAGGACACGCGCATCGTCGTCTTCGCCGAGGGCGAGACCGCCCTCCGTGCGGAGGACGTCGCGGACGAGGTGCTCGACGGCGACGACCTCGAGGACCTCGACGACGACGATGACGCGGCGAAGGACCTCGCCGACGACACGGACTTCTTCATTGCGGAGGCCAACATGATGCAGGACATCGGCCGGTACCTCGGGACCGTGCTCGGTCCCCGGGGGAAGATGCCGACGCCGCTACAGCCCGACGACGACGTCGTCGAGACGGTCAGCCGGATGAAGAACACCGTCCAGGTGCGCTCCCGCGACCGGCGGACGTTCCACACCCGCGTGGGCGCTGAGGACATGTCGGCCGACGACATCTCGGACAACATCGACGTCATCATGCGTCGGCTGTTCACGGACCTCGAGAAGGGCCCGCAGAACATCGACGCGGTGTACGTCAAGACGACAATGGGTCCGGCCGTGGAGGTGCCCGCATGAGCGCCGAATCCGAGCGCAAGACCGAGACGATTCCCCAGTGGAAGCGCGAGGAGGTCGACGACGTCGTCGAGTTCCTCGAGCGGTACGACTCCATCGGGGTCGTCGACGTCACGGGCATCCCGAGCCGACAGCTCCAAGACATGCGGCGCGAGCTGTACGGCACCGCCGCCCTGCGCATCTCCCGGAACACGCTCATCCAGCGCGCCCTCGATGAGGTCGAGGGCCTGAAGGACCTCGTCGAGCACGTCTCCGGGCAGGTCGGCCTCATCGGCACGAACGACAACCCCTTCGGGCTGTACCAGCAGTTGGAGGCCTCGAAGACGCCGGCGCCCATCAACGCGGGCGAGGTTGCCCCGAACGACATCGTCATTCCGGAGGGTGACACCGGCGTCGACCCCGGGCCGTTCGTCGGCGACCTGCAGTCGGTCGGCGCCAACGCCCGCATCGAGGGCGGCTCCATCAAGGTCGTCGAGGACTCCACCGTCCTCGAGACCGGCGAGGAGGTCTCGGCCGACCTCGCGAACGTGCTGGGCGAGCTCGGCATCGAGCCAAAGGAGGTCGGCCTGGACCTCCGAAGCGTGTTCTCGGAGGGCGTGCTGTTCGCCCCCGAAGAGCTGGACATCGACATCGATGCCTACCGCGCGGACGTCGAGTCCGCCGCGGCCGGGGCCCGGAACCTCGCTCTCAACGCCGGGTACCCGACGGCGGGGACGGCGCCCTCGCTGCTCGCGGAGGCCGCTGGCGACGCCAAGGCGGTCGGCGTCTCGGCGGCCGTCGAGAGCCCCGACCTGGCCGACGACCTGGTCTCGAAGGCCGACGCCCAGGTGCGCGCGCTGGCGGCGGCCATCGACGACGAGGAGGCCCTTCCCGAGGAACTCCGCGACGTCGAGGCCCCGGCCGGCGCCGAGGCCGAGCCGGAGCCCGAGGCCGACGAGGGCGACGACGAGGAATCGAGCGACGAAGAACCTACCGAGGAAACCGCCGACGACGCCGACGACGAAGACGGCGGCGACGGCGGCGACGCCCTCGGCGACATGTTCGGGTGACCACCAATGGAATACGTTTACGCAGCACTCATCCTGCACGAGACCGACGAAGAGATCAACGAAACAAACCTGACGGACGTCCTTGAGGCGGCCGGCGTCGATGTCGAGGAGTCCCGCGTCAAGGCGCTCGTCGCCGCGCTGGAGGACGTCGACGTCGAGGAGGCCATCGACACGGCCGCCGCGGTCCCCGCCGGCGGCGGCGGTGGCGGCGGTACCGCGGCCGGCGCGGCCGAGGCCGAAGAGGAGGAGGCCGAGGAGGCCGACGAAGAGGCCGACGACGAGGAAGCGGAAGCCGACGACAGCGACGACGACGAGGGCGGCGACGGCGGCGAAGGCCTCGGCGAACTGTTCGGCTGACGACGACACATCTTCCTCGTTTCTTTTGCGGGCCGAGAGCGACGGCTCCACGCAGGCGGCGGGCCCCACGATGCGACTCTCGACCTGCCCGTGGACGATGACCGACGGCGAGGACTTCCTGCTCGGACGCCCCGGGGGGTACGACTCGGTGACGGTCGAACGGGCTTCTCGGGCCGCGGCTTCGACTTCGTCAGCGCCCTCAGGGAGATGCTCGCGGACCTGACCGTCGACGGCGAGACGGCCCACGAGGTCGGCTTCCTGGACGTGGAGCCGGGTAACGTAACCGGGACGCCGTCGACGACCGCCACCATGGGCGGCCCGACCCGGAGGTTCAAGTACGATACCGGGGGCAACTTTCCTCCGACGGATGCTCGGAGCCGGCACCCTCCTCGCATTCGCCTTCGTCGCCGGAGGCATCGCTCTCGGGACGGCAAGCGGCCTGCTGCCGGGCCTGCACGCCAACAACATGGCGTTCCTCCTGGCCGGGGTCGCTCCCTCGGTCCCGGGACCGCCGCTGTACATTGCGATGGCGATGCTGTCGGCGGGCGTCGTCCACACGTTCCTGGACGTCGTGCCGTCACTCGCGCTCGGCGTCCCGGACGCCTCGATGGCGGCTGTCGCGCTTCCGGGACACCGACTGGTGCTTGAGGGCCGCGGCCGGGAGGCGCTGCGGCTCTCGGCGCTCGGCAGCGGCGGCGCCGTCCTCCTTGCGGTGCCGCTGGCCGTGCCCGTGACCCGGCTGATGGTCGCCGCGTGGCCGGCGATACGGGCGAACCTCGGGGTGATTCTCCTCTGCATCGCGGCGCTACTCGTGCTCACCGAGGGGACACCCTCCTCGATGCTCGGGGCCATCATCTCGCTGGTTGCGAGCGGGCTGCTCGGGGTCGCGGCGCTCGACCTCGACCCGGAGGCGCCGCTCTCGGCCGGCGGAATGCTCGCGCCGCTGTTCGCCGGCCTGTTCGGGGCGCCGGTGCTCGTCGACGCCATCGGCGGCGGTGGCATTCCCTCCCAAGGCGACACGGCCGTCGCCGTCTCGAGACCGGAACTCGCGGGACTGACCGGCGTCGGCGCCGTCGCCGGCGCCGTCGTCGGCTACGTGCCCGCTGTCTCGAGCGCCATCGCCGCGACCGGAGCCCTGTTCGCCGTTCCCGGCCGGTACGGGGCCAGGGGGTTCGTCGTCGCCACCTCCGGCGTCAACACCTCGAACGCGATCTTCGCGTTGTTCGCGCTGATCGCGCTCGGGTCCCCCCGGACAGGCGTCCTGATGGCCGTCAGCTCGGTCGGGGCGCCGCTGTCGCTGCCGCACCTGCTCGCGGCCGCCGCGCTCGCCGCGGCCGCCGGCTTCCTGCTCGTAGTCACGGTCGGCGACCGGTATCTCGCCGCCGTCGGCCGGGTCGACGCGACGCTGCTGTCGGTCGGCATCCTCGCGGGACTGGCCGCCCTATCGTACCTGTTCGCCGGGCCATCGGGTGTCGTCGCGTACCTTGCGGCGGGGGTAGTCGGCCTCGTCCCCGCCCGGTTCCGCGCCCGTCGCGCCGCCCTGATGGGGGTGCTGTTCGGGCCGCTACTCATTGGCTAATCGGACGGGACGGTCGACGCCGGCGAGCAGGCGGCCGACGTCGCCGCGTTCGTCGATGTCGGAGGGGGACGGGCCGCCGTTCATGGAGACCACCGCCGCCTCGAGTACGAGTCAGCACCGGAGCCGGCGGACCGCGACGCTGAACTGGGAGGGGGAGCCGCCGGACCCCTGGCGCTTCGGCTATCCGGCCGCGACGAGTTCTCGAAGAGCGCGCGCTCCAGCCGGAACTCCGGAGCGCGGCGAACGCCGACCCGGGGCTGTGCTCGACGCCCTCGTACTATCTCGATGCGGAGGTGGTCACCGCGACCGACCGCTGTGTGGCGATTCGAGTCGACGGCGACCTCGCGGGGCCGGTGACGGGCGCCGCGACGCTGCCGCTGTCGACCTGTGCCGGCGCGCGTTGAGAACGCCGAGGTAGCGTGGCGGCAACGCTCAGGACGTCCGGGTCGCCTTTGAGGTTCCGGCCGGCGGAACGCTGGAGATGACGGCCCGCTGCGTCTCGAACAAGGGAGTTTCGCCGAACCGTTAATCCCTCGTTAAAGGCTTCTTCAGGCTTTCTTACGGTGTTCTTCGCCCGATTCCCTCCGGGTTATTTATACTCGATGAGGATACAGTACGGGGTATGCACAGCCAAGGGGTGACGGGTAAATGAGCTATCAGACCGAGGGCGAGAGCCGAGGGCCGTCCGTCGAGACGCTGATCGGACAGTTGCGGACCAACACGACGGCCGAGGCCGACACGGAAGACGACCCGGCGGCCGAGACGGCGGCCCTCGTCGCGGAGACCGCCGGCGCACTCTACGACGAGAAGGCCCTCGACATCGACGACGGCTTGGTGAAGGAGTCGCTTCCCGAACTGTTCATGTTGCTCGTCGGCCTCCGCGAAAGCGACACCCATGGCAAGGGCGTCATGAAGGACATAAACCGGTTCTTCGGGACGCGGCTCAGCCCCGGGACTGTCTACCCGACGCTGCACGAACTGGACGAGGAGGGGGTCCTCGAGATGCGGGAACTCGTCCGGACGAAGGAGTACTTCGTCAATGACGAGGCGGCCGTCGAGGAGCGCCTCGAGGCGGCGATGAAGCAGCACCTGACGCTCGGGTTCGTCTTCCAGCGGGCTCTCGAGGAACTCGAACAGCAGGAGTAGCGGCCATGGGGGATGCACTGACGCGCGCCGCGGCGGTGCGGTTTTCCGGCCGAGCGGGACGACGGCAAGCAACAGCACTTGTTCGACGGGACGACGCGGCGCCACGGCGGGCCCGGGTGGAATCGGCCGGCGACCCTCACCGCTCGGTGGCCTGCGAGAACACCCCAAGGTAGTCTAACAGCAGTCGCGGCGTGAGGAACCGCTCGCGGACCCGCTGGCGGCCACGGGAGCCGAACTGTCGGCGCATCGCGTCGTCCGAGAGCAGTTCGGTAATGCTGTCGGCAGTCGTGTCGACGTCTGCCGGGTCGTCTAGGAAGCCGTTGACGCCGTCCTCGACCTGCAACGGGATGCCGCCGACGTCGGTCCCGACGACCGGCGTCTCCTTCCACAGCGCCTCCGAAACGGTCAGCGCAAAGCCCTCTCGGAGCGACTTCTGGAGCACCACGTCGGCGCCCCGCTGGATGGCGTTGATGCCGGCGTCGGGGAGGTCCGTCAGGAGGTGAACGTCCGAGTCGTCATCGGTGGCGGCCTCGACCTTCCGATACACCTCCTTCCCCTGGGGGTCGTCGTCCGGCATCGCTCCGACCAGGGTGAGCTGGGCCTCGGGGACGGACGCCGTCGCCTCGCGGTAGGCCTCGACGACCCCGAGCGGGTCCTTCCAGGGGTCGAACCGCGAGACCTGGGCGACGAGCGGCCGGTCGGCATCGAAGGGGTACCGGTCGAGGTCGGCGGCGGCGGCGGCCTCGCCCGAGAGTTCCGCGAGCGGGCGGTTCTTCTCCGCCAGCGGGTCGATGGCGGGGTGGACAACGTCCGTCTCGACGCCCTCGACTCCGGCGGCGTACTCCGGGAGGGTGAAGATTGCGCGGTCGATGGGGTCGAGGTACGAGGTCACGAACTCGAGGTACGGCGTCGTCGCGTCCGTCAGGTCAATGTGACATCGCCAGACCAGCGCAGTCTCCGGAAACCGCTCGGCCAGCGCCGGCGCCATCCCCAGTGACTGGGGGTCGTGCAGCACGACGGCGTCGTAGCCGGGCAGGTCGGCCTCGGCGTTCGCCTCGGTCACCGACCGGTAGGTGTCCCGCATCGAGTCGGTCAGTTCGCCGG
>PXSL01000001.1 GCA_003022815.1 Halobacteriales archaeon SW_5_68_122
TCGTCGGCGCCAGCACCTCGACGTAACCGGGCACCGCTCGCAAACACCTTTTACCCCTCGCCCCCCGTAGCGGAACGCATGATATCACTCGACGAGGCGGTGACGGCCCGCCTGGAGTCCCACGGGGAGCGCTTCGAGGTGCTCGTCGACCCGGACGCGGCGCTGGCCATCAAGCGCGACGAGTTCGACGGCGATCTCGAGGAGGTCATTGCCGCCGAGGACGTCTTCGAGGACGCCTCCGCCGGCGACCGGCCGCCCGAGACCGCCCTCGAGGAGGTGTTCGGGGCGACGGACCCTCTCGAGGTCATCCCGGCGGTCATCGAACGGGGGGAGATCCAGATAACGGCCGACCAGCGCCGGGAAATGCAGGAGCAGAAGCACCGCCAGCTGGTCAACCAGATATCCCGGAACGCGGTCAACCCCCAGATGGACGACGCCCCCCACCCGCCGGAGCGCATCGAGCGGGCCCTTGAGGAGGCGGGCTTCCAGGTGGACCCGATGGAGCCCGTCGAGAACCAGGTCGACGACGCCTTAGACGCGCTGCGGCCGGTCATCCCCATCCGGTTCGACGAGGTGGTGATGGCTGTCCAGGTGCCGGCCGACTACGCCGGCAGTGCACAGGCGCAGATACGCCAGTTCGGCGACCTCCAGGAGGAGGAGTGGCAGTCCGACGGTTCGTGGGTCGGCGTGCTCAAGTTCCCCGCCGGCCTCCGGAACGAGTTCTACGACCTGGTGAATGAGCATACGAGCGGCGAGGCCGAGACGCGCGTGGTGAAGGACGAAGACGAGATCGGGACCCGGTAGCGTCCGCCGAGGGCTGTCAAGAGGTGGCACATTTGCCCCGAACTTAAATATCGGGGCCGCCTAACCTGTGGACGAGTGACAGGGAACAACGGCAACGTCGTCGTCGCAAAGCGCGTCGACGACGGACACCCGGACACAGAAGAGATACGGAACCTGGCGCGGGCGGCCGGTCACACGGTCGCCGGCGAGGTGACCGGAGCTGTCCGAACTGGTTGCCCGGACCGACGCGGCGGCGGTGGTGTTCGACAACCGCCTCGGTCCCTACCAGACGTTCAACCTCGGGACGAAACTGTCGGCCGGCGTCGAGGTAATCGACCGGTTCAAGCTCATTCTCGATATCTTCGGCCAGCGGGCCCGGACGAAGAAGGCCCAGCTACAGGTCGAACTCGCCGAACTGCGCTACGAGCTGCCGCGGGCGGAGGCGAAGGCGTCACTGGCCAAGCGCGACGAGCGGCCGGGGTTCATGGGCCTCGGGGAGTACGAGCAGTCCCGCGAGGAGGACATCAAGGCCCGAATAAGCCGCATCAGCGACGAACTGGAGCGCATCGAGCAGACCGAACAGCACCGCCGCGAGCAGCGGCGGGAGTCCGGCTTCGACCTCGTGGCGCTTGCGGGCTACACCAACGCAGGCAAGTCGACGCTGCTGCGGCGGCTGGCCGCCGACATCGACATCAACGAGAACGAAGGACTGCACCCGGACCTGGACTCGACGGCCAAATCGGAGGACCGGCTGTTCACCACGCTGGGCACGACCACCCGCCGTGCGGAGTTCGACCGCCGAGACGTTCTGGTGACCGACACCGTCGGGTTCATCTCCGATCTGCCCCACTGGCTGGTCGAGTCGTTCAGGTCGACGCTCTCGGAGGTGTACCGGGCCGACCTCGTGCTCTTGATCGTTGACGTCTCGGACCCCATCGAGGAAATCCGCGAGAAACTGGTGACGTGTCACGACACCCTCTACGAGCGCAACGAGGCGCCCATCGTCACGGTGCTGAACAAGATAGACACGGTCGGCGACACGGAACTGCGGCGCAAGCGGGAGGCGCTGTCGGCACTGGCGCCGAACCCCGTCGCCATCAGCGCCAAGGAAGGTACCGACGTCGGGGCCCTCGAAGAGCGCATCGGCGGCGAATTACCCGACTGGCGCCGCGAGCGGCTGGTCGTGCCGATGACCGACGACACGATGAGTCTCGTCTCGTGGGTCCATGACCACGGCCATGTCTCCGACGTCGACTACGGCGACCAGGTGACCATCGACTTCGAGGCACGGCCCGCCGTCGTCGAGCAGGCCCGCGCGAAGGCCAGCGACCTCGGAGCGGCGGCCGTCGAATAACTCACCCCCGGCCGGCCGGCACGACGAGCAACGCCAGCGCCGCGAGTTTCACCACCTTCGATAGGAGTGCGAAGCGTCCCGACGCGAGACGACCGAGCAACGACTGCTCCGGGTCGCCGTCCCGCCCGTGTCCGCGACCGTGGTCGCCGTCGTGACCCCCGTCCGGTGGCTGCCGCTCGACGCCCAGCGCCGACTCCGACAGTCGCGGGGCGTACACGTCGACGTAGCCCGGAAGCGAGAGGACCAACAGCGCGACTGCGCCGAGGCGACGCCTTCACTGTTCGGGCGCCCGTCCCCCCGGCGTGGACAGCCTCGACCGCCTGAACGGGCCGCTCCTCCGGGTCGGCCTCTGGCTCCCGACCGGGACGCTGGTCGCGTTCGCCGGCCTCGCGGCCGTCGGCGCAGTACGGTTCCCTAACGCCGTGCTGGCGGTGACGCTCCTGGCGGCGCTGGGGTGGGTAACGGTCGGGGTCGGTGGCGACCGCGCCGAAGGGCCGCTGGCCCCCGGCCGGGAGGCCCCGACCGGCGGACTCTCGGTGGCCGCCCGCCTTCTCATATACCTGTCCGCCACGACGGTGCTCGGGTGGGCAGTCGTCCTACTCGTCTTCCCGTAGCGGCCGTTTGTCCTTCGCTACGACCCGGACGTCCGATATCTCCGTCGCCGGGTAGCCGTCGTCGTCCTTCTCGGCGGCCTTGACCATGTCCCAGACGACGTTCAGGCCGGTGGTAACGCCCTCCAGGGCTTCCATTTCACAGCCCGTCTTGCCGGTCGTCTCGACGGCCACCTCGACCGCGACCTGGTCGTCTTCGACGGCGAACTCGACATCGACGTTCGTGACGGGTATCTGGTGGCACATCGGCACCGTCTCCCAGGTGTGCTTGACGGCCCGGATGGCGCCCACCCGCGCGACCGCGAGCACGTCGCCCTTGCCGACCTCGTCGTCGCGTATCGCCGCGACCGTCGACGGCTGGAGGCGTATCTCCCCGCGGGCGACCGCACGGCGGGCCGTGTTGGGCTTGTCGCCGACGTCGACCATCCGGGCGTCACCCTCCTCGGTGATGTGCGTGAGATCGGACTCCTCGCTCATGACATAGGCTTCCGACCGGACGGCGAAGAAACCTCCGACCGCGTTACTCGTCGGGCCACAGCGCCCGCGGAACGGTCTCCAGCAGGTCCGTCGCGGTCAGGCCGTAGCCGCGTTCCTCGGCGGCGATGTCGCCCGCCCGGCCGTTGGCGTAGGCGGCGACGGCGGCCGCCTCCGGCGGGTCGAGCGCGCAGGCCATCGCGCCGCAGACCCCCGCCAGCACGTCACCGGTGCCGCCGACCGTCATCCCGGGGTTGCCGGTCCGGTTGCGCCGGGTCCGCTCGCCGTCCGATATCACGTCCTGAGCGCCCTTCACCAGCAGCGTCGCGCCGAGGTCGGCGGCGAACGACTGAACGAGGTCAGCCCGTTCGGCGGGGTCGTCGGCCGTCTCCCCGCCCATCCGCCGGAGTTCGCCCTGGTGGGGGGTACAGAGGAGGGTCGCGTCCGTCTCGACGTCGGGAACGACCCGGAGGGCGTCGGCGTCGACGACGGCGGTCCCCCCGAATCCCTCGAGGAAGCCCTCGACGGCCGCGAGCGTCCGTTCGTGGGCGCCGAGGCCCGGCCCGAGGACGACGCAGTCGGCGTCGGCCGCACGCTCGGTCAGGTCCGCGACGATCTCGGGCGCGAGGCGGTCGCCGGACAGCGGCTCGACGATGAGGTTCTCGCTGTAGCCCTGTACCTCGCGGGCGACGGTCTCGGGACAGGCCACGTAGGCGAGGTCCGCGCCGGCCCGCAACGCTGACCGTGCGGCCAGGGCCGGTGCTCCAGTGTAGGGTCCCCCGCCGACGACGAGCACCTCGCCGAACTCGCCCTTGTGGGCGGTCGGGTCCCGCGAGAGCCGCAACAGGTCGCCCTGTTCGACGAACCGCTCTGCGGCCTCGGGGATGCCGATGTCGGCGACGGTGACGGGCACCTCCAACGCCTCCAGGCCGGGCTTCGTGTCGTGGAAGGTGACGACGTGGTCTGCCTCGACGCTGACGCCGGCCGCCTCGCCGGTGTCCGCGTTCACGCCGGAGGGAATGTCGACCGCCACGACCGTCGCCTCGCTGTCGTTGATGCGACGTGCGGCGGTGGCCTCCGGCTCCCGCAGCGCGCCCGTCACGCCGGTGCCCAGCATCGCATCGACCACCACGTCGGGGTCCCCGAGCGACAGCGACGCGGAGTCCCGTACCTCGCGGGCATCTATCCCCGTCGCCCCGAGCGCGTCCCAGTTCTCGCGGGCAATCGTCGTCGAGACGGTCGCCTCGCGGCCCAGCAGGTGGACCGTCACGTCGTACTCCGAGAGGAAGCGCGCCGCGACGAAGGCGTCGCCGCCGTTGTTGCCCCGGCCGCAGACGAGCGCGACCGAGTCACCCGGGTCGGCTATTTCGCGGACGGCCCGGGCGACGGCGCTGCCCGACGACTCCATCAGCTGCTTGCGGGGCACGCCCAGCGCCGCCGCGTTCGCGTCGACGACGGCCATCTCCTCGCTGGATATCATGGGCGACCGTTTGGCCGGTGAGCGGTTAATAATTCCTGCCGAGGGGCAGGTCGGTCCGTCCGAACGCCCGGAGACTGGAGGGACACGCTTTTTATGTCGCCGGCTTTCTGCCGAGTTACGTTGAACAGCGGCTCCAGGCCGTCCCGCCCGCGTCGACACTACTGACGCGGTCTGTGGGTCGGCCGGCTCGCCAACTGTGGGCCGTCCGGCGGCCCGGACGGACTCGCGTCCGGTTTCTTCCGCCGGTCGGTCGCGCTGTTTGGCGACCGGTTCGCGCCCTGCCGTAGCCGTCGGCTCGTTCCTCGTGACGCTCCGCCGTCCGGCAGGGCGTGGCTCGTCCAGTTTCTCGACTGCTAGGAGCCGCCGAACCCACGTCAATGCAACCGTACGCCACGATTCGACCGCACCGCCACCGACAGCCGCGCCCGCACCGCCGACGGGTGGCCGGTTGTCGGCACCAACCGTTCCTCGTACGGAGGGTGCCGCGATGACCCGGAGCGGGGAGTACGACCTCGCGCTGGAATCGCGGGTCGACGACGGCCGACGGACCTACCGGTTCCGGACCGCCGACGGCGTCCACTCGAAGTCGTCGTTCCGCGACAGCGAACTCCTCCTCCTCGAGGAGCTGTGGGACGCCCCGACGGGTCGGCTGCTGTGCCCGGAAGCGAACTACGGCGTCGTCGGCACCGTGCTGGCAGGCGCCACCGCTGCCGTCGAAATGACCGAATCGAGCGCTCGTGCCGCCCGGCTCTGTCGCCGGAACGCCGCCAGGAACGGTGCGGACGCCGCCGTCAGCCTGCTGGCCGATTTGGGTGAGCTGTCCGGCGACTTCGACACCGTCGTCTACGCACCGAAGCCGTACACGCCGCTCTCGGTCGGCAAGCAACGCACCGCCGACTCGCTGGCCGCGCTCCGACCGGGCGGCGACACCTACGTCGCCGCGGCAGCACAGGCCGGTGCCGCGAGGTACGAGGACTGCCTGCGGGACGTCGCCGCGTCCGTCGAGACGGTCGCCGAACGCGACGGCTGTCGGCTGCTCCGGGCGACCCGGCAGGAGGCGCTCTCCCTGCCGGCGTACGTCACCTGCCGCCGCCTCAAACCGACCGTCGACGGCGTCGATCTGTCGCTCCGGACGGTTCCCGGTCTGTTCGCCGCCGGGGGTCTCGATGCCGGAACGCGCCTCCTGCTCGAGAGCGCGGGCGTGGCCGACGGCGAGCGCGTGCTGGACCTCTGCTGTGGGTACGGCGCCATCGGCGCGTACGCGGCGAGCGTCGCCGACTGCGAGGTCCACCTCAGCGACGACGACCGGGTTGCGACGACCTGTGCCGAGCGGAGCCTCGGGGCTACCGACGTCGATGGCACCGTCGCCACCGCCGACTGCACGCACGGCGTCTCCGATCGGACCTTCGACCGTATCCTGTGCAACCCGCCGACCCACGCCGGCGACGGCGTCCTCTCGACGCTGTTCGCCGGCGCCCACGACGTTCTCGCCGCCGACGGCGAACTCCGTCTCGTCCACCACCGGACGCTTGACCTCTCTGCGCATCTCGCCCCGTTCGGGGCGGTCGAACGCCCGGAGACCGGCACGGAACACGTCGTCCTCGTCGCGCGACCGGGGGGCTGAACGCGCCGCGGCCGCCGCCCGGGCTCAGTGCCGTATCTCGAAGCCGGACTCGCCCTCAGGCGGTTCGTACTCCACGTCGACGCCCTCGACCTCGGCGCGCGGACTGCCGGTGTGACACCACTCGACCATCGCCTCGACGCTTTCCTTACTGCCCTCGAAGACGGCCTCGACGCGGCCGTCCTCGAGGTTCCTGACCCACCCGTCGACGCCGCGTTCGCGGGCGGTATCGCGGGTGTTCGCCCGGTAATAGACGCCCTGTACCGTCCCGGAGACGAAGACGTGTGCGCGGGTCCTCTCGTCCATGACCGGGCGTTCGTCCCGAGGGACAAAAACGTCGGTCCCGGTCTGCAGGGTAGTGTTCAGATAAGGATTGAGGAATTCAGAAAGCCCTCGGCACGCTCGACTCCCAGGACTCGCTGCGCTCCTCGGTTGCGTCGCTCCCTGCGATGTCCTCGCGCGGCGCCTGCCGCGCGAGCGGGCCGAGGGACCTGCGGTCCCTCGCGGTCGTCGGCGCCGTGCGCCGACTGCCAGAGGGAGCCGAAGGCTCCCTCTCTGCTTGCGTCGTCCGGGTTCGTCGAGGGGGCGGCCGGTTTCACCGGCCGCCGTATAACGTCGCGGCTTCGCCGCCACGCAACGCCTCGCCCTTTCAGTCCGCCAGGAGTCAATTGATTGGCCGGCAGAAACTGGCTCGCCGATCAGTGCGTATCTGAACACTGCCGTCCGCAGGGTGTCGGCTCATACTGATTGCTGTGACTGTTTGCCGGTAGGACCGCCCGCAGTCGGGCGGTCAATCCGCTAATGACTCACAGCAATCAGTATCAGGACCCGCGGAGGTAGTGGAAGACGTAGGTCTGTGTATATCCGGCGTACTCGCCGCCGAACCGCTCGCGGATGGCCCGGGAGGTCTCCTCGTAGTTGCCGCGCTCGCAGTCGGGGTAGTGCTTCTCGATGGCGGTCCGAATCCAGGTGTCCAGCGGGACGGCCTGCAGGTAGCCCAGCGAGAACAGCAACACGCAGTCGGCCACCTTCCGTCCAACGCCGACGAACCGCGTCAGGTACTCGCGGGCGGCCTCGTACTCGCGGCCGCTGGCCTCCGCCGGATGCGCCTCGCCTCCCGCGACCATCTCGGCGGTGCGCTGGACGTAGGGCGCCCGGTAGCCCAGCGACAGCTCCCGGAGGTCGGCCTCGGAGGCCGCTGCCAGCCGGTCGGGGGTCGGGAATGCGTGGTACGTCTCGCCGTTGAAGCTGACCGTCTCGCCGTACCGCTCGGCCAGCGACACCTGCATTCCGTGGATGCGGCCGACCCGCATCTGCGCCGAGCAGATGAACGAGACCAATGACGGGAACGGCGGGTCCCGAACCAGTCGCATCCCCCGGAAGGCGTCGTAGGCGGTCTCGAGCAGGTCGTCGTCGGGGGTCGCCGCGACGATTGAGTCGAGATCGTCGTCCAGCCTGAGCAACTCGACGAGGCGGTCGTAGGCGTTGGGGGTCGAGGCCTCCCACTCGAGGAAGCCGTCGGCCTGTCGGACCCGGATGGCCTCGGGTTCGTTGGTCTCGGTGGCCGTCGACGGGAGTGCGAGCCGGTATCGGGCGTCGCCGCCGGCGGCGTCGGTCCGCTCGTACATCCGGCCGTCCGCCCGTCGCCAGAGGTACGACTGGCCGCTCTCGACGGTCGCCTGCAGGTCGAAGCCGCCGTCGAACCGCTCGATTGGACGGCTACCAGTGTCCATGGTTCGCCCCACGACGGCTGCGGGTTTCGGGCTTTCGAGTTCGGCAATCGCCGCGACACGGCCCCCGGGCGAAGGTTCATGTCGGTGGCCACGCAACCAGTTAACATGGATTGCCGAGTCGTCGTCGAGGCGGCCGTTCCGGTCTACGACGTGGAGACGGCCGACGAGGCGGTGCGGATAGCCATCTCGAAGACCGGCGAGACGCACTGCGATGGCGAACTCGAGTCGGCGTTCATCGCCGCCGACGAGGGCCTCGTCGCCCTCGAACTGGAGATGACCGTGTTCAACGTCGAGCGCGACGAGCACGCCTCCCGCGTGGCCCGCAAGGAAATCGGCCAGCGGCTCGAGAACATCCCGCTCGAAGTCATCGAGGTCGAGGTCGTCGAGGCGGACGACGAGGAAGAAAACGAGGAGACTACCGAGGCCGCCGAGGAGTCGGAAACGTCCGCCCCGGACGACGACGAGGTGCTGCCGGAGTTCGAGGACCTGATGGACGAGTGACGGCGCCGCCGCTGGGTCGTCGTTGTCGTCGAGAGAACGGCGTTTCGTCCGCGGTCAGTCGGCGGCGGCCGAGACGGGAGCCTCGACTTCGCGCTCCATCTCTTCGGTGATTCCGTCAGCCAGCGCAGAAACGGGTTCGGTGTATTTGGTGTGCTCTACCTCGCACTCTGCCATCTGTTCGTAGTGCTCGCAAACCTCTGCAAGCAGGCCGTGGAGATGGATGAGCTCCTGCTTTTTCATGGTCACCTTTGAATAAAAACTCGGGACATATAGAACTATCCTGACACGGGTTAACACGTATCCCCGGTAGAAGCCCCGTGCGACAGAGCATCATACGTTTCGGGATTCGCCGCCCCCGGCCGGGGGTGGCTGAAAGCTTTTTGCTGGCAGCCCGCCAACCTCCGTTCATGGACTACGAGGACCAACTCGACCGCGCGCTCGAGGAGACACCCGACATCGAGGGCTCCGGGAGCCGGTTCTCGTTGCCGGACCCCGAGGTCAGACAGGAGGGCAACGTCACCGTCTACGAGAACTTCCAGTTGACGCTCGACACCCTCGACCGCGAGGACACGCACCTCATGAAGTACCTCCAAAACGAGATGGGCACCAGCGCCAACATCGACGAGCGGGGCCGGCTGCGGCTGACCGGCGAGTTCCGGCCCAGTCGCGTCCGCGAGGCCGTCGAGGAGTACGCCGAGGGGTACGTTGAGGCCTGCGGCGCCCGCTCCGCGGCCGGCACCTAAAGCCGGTCCCGGTGTTCCTCGAGGAGCCGTTCGGCCTCCGTGCGGTTCTGCGTGGCCGTCCAGCGGATTCGCGAGCCGTCACCGTAGGCGAGCGCCTCCTTGAGTTCGTCCCGGAGGACGCCGGCCTCGACGGCCAGCACGTCGCCGTCCCCGTCGCCGAGTTCGTAGATGCCGTAGCTGTCCGGCACCGACCCGATAGTCGCCCGCTCCAGCGGCTTCCAGGGCTTCTCCAGCGGCATCACCGGCCCCCGTCGTCCGTCGACCCGTCGGCGCCGTCCCCGGCATCGCCTGCTCCCTCCGCGACGATCTCGTAGGCGGCCTCCCCCATCTCGTCCTCGGCGAAGACGAACACGCGGCCCCGGGCAGCCTCGGGGTCCGCGGCCACCTCGATTCGGTAGCCGTGGTTTGCGGCCTCGACGCCCGGGAACAGCGACGTCTCCTCGCCGCCGTCGAGCAGGACCCGACCGACGCCGGTCGACTCCCTGCCGGGGCCACAGACGACCGATCCCCCGCGCTTGGTCGGCACGCCGTGGTAGAACACCGATCGGCCGTCGAGGTACTCTACCTCGACGCCCTCCGGATCGAGCGAGACGCGGAGGGTCTCCGGGGCGATGTCGCTTCGCTGGGGCATACGTCGTCGTTGCGTCGGCGTCGGCAAAAGGAAGGCGGTTGCACCCAGGGGTCAGTGGTCGGCGCCGCCGTCGCCGCCGTCGCCGACCCGGACCCGTCGACCTCGAAGGGGTGGTCGGCCCTGTGGAGGTGGACGTCGTGTGTGAAGTGGTGGGTGTTCTCCAGTCTCCGTCGTCGTGCTAACCGCCACCGCTTAGTAGCCGCCACGGCGAGATGTGCGTGATGGAAGGTCGCGCGGCCGCACCCGCGGCGGGCACCGTGCTGAACGCTCTGGCGAACGGCTACGGCTCGGCGTTCGCCATCGACGCCCACACGGAGGCGACCGTCGAGTTGGACGGCTCCGGGGAGGTGACCGGCGAGGTGGCCGGCGCGCCCGAGGCTGACACGCGCCTCATCGAGCGGTGCGTCGAGCGGGTCACCGCGCGGTTCGGCGACGGCGAGGGCGGCCACGTCCGCACCGAGAGCGAGGTGCCGATGGCCGCCGGGCTGAAGTCCTCGAGCGCCGCCGCCAACGCGGCGGTGCTGGCGACGCTGTCGGCGCTGTCGGTCGAGGACCTCGACCGCGAGGACGCCTGCCGAATCGGGGTCGAGGCCGCCCGCGACGCCGGCGTCACCGTCACCGGCGCCTTCGACGACGCCTCGGCGTCGATGCTCGGCGGCGTCACCGTTACCGACAACACCGAGGACGAACTGCTTCGGCGGGACGCCCCCGAGTGGGACGTGCTAGTCTACACGCCCGACGAGCAAGCCCTCTCGGCGGACGCTGACGTCTCGCGGTGCGAGCGGGTCGCGCCCGTGGCCGACGTCGCCCGCGAGTTGGCGCTCGACGGCGCCTACCGGCAGGCGATGTGCGTCAACGCCTTCGCCTTCTGTGCGGCGCTGGAGTACCCGACCGACCCGGTGCTCGAGGCGATGCCCGAGGCGGCGGCGTCGCTGTCGGGGACGGGTCCGAGCTACACCGCGGTGGGCGAACGGGGAACGCTGGCCGACCTGGCCGACGCCTGGGAGCAACGTGAGGGATACACATGGCTGACAACGACACAGACCGACGGAGCGACGATCCGATGACCGACGACCGCGGCACCGAGGGAATGGACCTCGAGGAACTCCGCACCGAGATACGCACCATCGACCGCGAGATAGTCGAGCTGATAGCTCAGCGAACGTACGTCGCCGAGAGCATCGCGGAGGTCAAACGACAGCAGGGGATGCCGACCACCGACGAGTCACAGGAGGCCGCGGTCATGGAGCGGGCCGGCGAGAACGCCGAACAGTTCGACGTCGACGCCAACCTCGTGAAAGCCATCTTCCGGCTGCTCATCGAGCTGAACAAGGTCGAACAGCGGGAGAGCCGGTAGCACACAGTACAGATTGCCCCCGTGTAGAGTTGCGGAACAGTGTGTTGTCTCAAATCATTTACCGCTATTACCGTGGCAGGGTTCGACCCTTGTCGCTGTGTCCCGAGACAAAATACAAGATTCTGTGTATCCATAGCTTCCTGTATGCCCACCGTCACGGTCAACGTGGACGACGATCTCAAAGAGCGGATGGAGAAGCACCCGGAAATCAACTGGAGTGAAGTCACTCGGCAGGCCGTCCGAGATAAGATCGAGAAACTCGAACTGATGGACGAACTCACCGCCGACAGCGAACTCACTGACGAAGACGTAGACGAAATCGCCGCCAAAATCGACGGGAGCGCACGGAGGCGCATCGGAGAGGAGTCGGAGTAGTATTGATGGATGAAGTTGATTGTCGATGCGAACGTCGTCATCTCTGCGCTCATTGCCAACTCGAAAACCCGGGAACTCATCGTCACGCTAGAACCGGAACTTCTGACGCCCGAGGTCATCCACGGCGAAATCGGGAACTATGAAGCCCTCATCGTCGAGAAATCGGGGACGGAAGCGGATAGAATCCAACAGTTCATCGACCTCTTGTTCCAGCACATCGAGACAGTAACCCGCCAGCGAGTTTTACCCGTACATTGACGAGGCCGAAGAAGCGATAAGTGACATTGACCCCGACGACGTGCTGTACGTGGCCTGTGCGCTCGCTCGTGAAGCAGGTGTGTGGAGCGACGATTCCGATTTTGATGAGCAAGACCTCGTACCGGTGTTCACGACGGGTGAAGTCATCGAGTTGTTCGACACAGTGTCAGCTACCCACGGCTGAAGCCGTGGGCTTGTCGGTGGACGCCCACTCTATGCTGGCGAAGCTGCCAGCCGGGGTGAGCGTCCCCGACATCAGGGCCAGCTGACTTCTGGCCCTCCCAGACGAACACGTGTGGCTCGCCGGGACATCCGCACTATCAAGATCGTCGAGAAGCGCGAAGCCGACGTTCTTCGCGGCGTTGTAATCCGCATTCACCTCGTATCCACACTTCGTACACCGGAAGGTCTTCCCCTCCCGGTTCGCATTCGAAATGCAGTCACAATCCGTCCGGCTGCACGCCCGGCTCGTATTCCGTGGGTTCACCTGTCGACATTCGATTCCGTACTCCTCGAGCTTGTACTCGGCGTATTCTTGTACCCGCCGGAAGAACCACTGCTGGAACTTCGGCAGTTTCGAGATGCGTTGGCGAATATGAGTCAGCCGCTCGAAGGCGACGTGGGTCGCCCCCACCTGGACGGCGTCGGCGACGACGGCGTTCGCCACATCGTGGGCGTACTGGTCAAACCACCGCCACTCACAGCCCTGCCGCTGTTTCATTCGCCGGTGGGCGGATTGCGTGCCGGTCTGCTGCAACTCCGCCCGCAAGGATTCGAACTGTTCGCGGCGGTGGTTGAGGTAGTCGGCGTTACCGTGGAAGCCGCCTGCGCTAGTGACCGCACTATAGCCGTCGATGTTTACGTCCACGCCGAGGACTCTGGTGGAGTCCCCGTTGTGCGTGTTCGAACCTGATTCGTCGACGGCTTCGGCGGCGGTGTAGTGGCGTTTCATCACGGCGTGCAACCAGAATCGGTCGCCGTCGTAAACAAGTTTCGACGTTGAGAATGACCACCGCCGGTCGAGAACGTACCGGCTGTACGGCGTTCCCTCCAACTCCTGCGGAAGGACATAGCGGGCTTCAACACGGCCGTTGACGGTTGCCAGCGACACTTTGTAGCGGTGGTAGGTGGCGGCCCGCTTGTCGTAGGTCATCGACCACGACGGATCGTCCTCGTCGGCGAACTCTGGTTTGCTGACCCGGTCGCCGTTTTCCCAGTTGGATTTGGCGGCGCCGACTGCGCTGGTGGCGTCTTTGATGGCTTTCTGGACGAGGTTGGCGTGGAGGCCGTCGGTTTCTCTGCGGAGGTCGTCGTAGAGGGCGGCCTCGGCGGTTCCTTTTTCCGTGATGAGGTCGTCGGGTTGCGTCGGCGTAGTCGGCCAGCAGTACTCAACGGTTCTGTTCTGGCAGTGCCGGTACTTCGGTCGGGTTTGGTGGAGGTCGTCCCGCCGGTCGGCGGGAACGATGAGCGGAATTTGAACCGTCCGAGCGGCCTCCACCATATGCTGAATCCGTGGGCTGGCTGGCACTTAATTGTCGGTGATGCGGGAGTCAGAACGGCAGCAGTTCTGTGGAAAGGATTACCGAAGCGAACGCGCTTCCTCCCACCCGTAAACGGGTGGGCTTCCGCGCTGCTACCGCTGTGACGTTCCGGCAAGAGGAACAGCGAATGTCGATTGCCCGAATCAAGCGCCGTGGTGGTGCGTACACCGCCGACGATGACTAATCACGCTCCGAAGAAAGCGGCAAGGCAGACGAAATCCGTAACGCCCCGACGAAGACCATCCTCGACAGCCCCGGCGGTCTCGGAGACGCGACAGCGCCCTACCCTCAGTACGTCCACAGGCGGTCAACCCGGTCGGCGGTCTCCGGGTGTGACGCCCGCAGCGTCTCGGGGTCCGTCTCGCCGTCGAGGTTGACGACGTAGACCTCGCCGCGGCGGCCGTCGTAAACGTCCTGGAAGTCGTAGACGACGCCCGCGACATCGACGGCGTCGGGCACGTCGTCGGCATCGAGCAGGAACTCGACCTGTCTGTCGACGTTGTACTCGACGAGGTGGTTTATCGACTCGACGCGACCGGCGTCCGCCGGCAACGCCCGGACGCCGTCCTCCAGGTGCGGCGCCAGAAGCCCAATGCAGTGTTCGATGCCGGGAGCGTCGGACACCTCGCCGGTCAGGGAGTCGTAGGTGGCGGTCACGGCGCCGCACCCGGTGTGACCGACGACGACGGCCGTTCCGGTGCCGGCGTGGACCAGCGGGTAGAGCACGTCCCCGGAAACGCTGGTCCCCTCGACGGTCCGCTGGACGACCCGGTTGCCGATGTTGCCGCAGGTGAACAGCCGTCCGGGGCGGTCGTTGTCCCACATGCGGTCCTGCCGGCGTTACCCGCCAGCAACTCGACGAGCGCTCGATTCATACCGGTACGGGGAGGCCCGGACCGAAATAACTCCCGACTCACGGTGCGCTACCGGGTTGCCTCGAACCACTCGACAGCGAACTCGACCAGCGGCCGCTGCGGCGTCAGCCGCGCCGTCGCCGCGCCGACGTCACCCGTGATGAGGCCGACCTCGCGCTCGAACGCCGCGCCCAACGCCTCGAAGTCGTCACTGCATATCTCGATGTCCTCGAGTTCGACCATCATCCGTTCGCCGTCCTGCAGGACCGGCGCGCGGTGGCTGGCCCGCTTCTTCGGGAACGCCGCGCGGTACTCCGCGAGGTGCAGGGAGGTGTCGACAGCGTGGCCGACGCCGAGCAGCAACACCGACCCGTCGCGGTCGTAGACGGCCCCGAGCGGCGACGCCTCGCCGAGACCGTCCTCGTAGGGGTGGTCGGCGACGATTTCCCCGGCGTCTGCGCCCCACGCCGCGAACGAGTAGGTGGGGTGGCGGCTCCGGACCGCCCCCGGGTACGACCGGAAGCACTCCGGGACGGCCCCGACCGAGCGCGTCGGCGTCACCGCTGGCCGGAACGCCGGCATGCGCTCGGGCATTGAATCGACCCACTCGTCGGGCACGGGCGGGTTCGACCACGCCGCGGGGTCGGTGTACTGGGCGGTGAACGTCGGCACGACTACTGTTCCGTCCCCGGTCACGGTCCGTTGGAGGGCCTCCACGACGGCCTGGGCGCCGCCGGCGACCCACCCGAGCGAACTCACCGACAAGTGGACCAGAAGCGTCTCGCCGGCCTCGACGCCGAGGCGGCGCAGGTCCCCGACGAGCGTCTCGACGGTGACCGGGTCGTCGACGGCCTCGACGGCGTCCCGTTCGGTCATGCCGTCCAGTGCCTCGTGGCGGGTGGTGGTGTGGGGGGCGGTCAGCGGCGAGACGCTGACGCGGCCCTCGACGACGGCCCGGCGGTCGCTGCCGGCCGGGTCCGGGATGTCGCCGTCGGCCATCCGCCCCCAGATGCGGTCGTGGATGCGGACGCTGCCACCGTTCCGCTCGGCGTCCATGTCGTAGGCGTGCGACGGCCGGGTTATCTCCATGGGCGCGTGGCCGCCGCCGGATGGCAGGGGGGCGTTCACGTTGAGGTAGTCGGCGTGCTCGAAGACGCCGACCTCGGGGGCGTGTTCGACGAGGTAGCGCACGGCGCGGGTCGCCTCCGCGAAGTCCGGCGGGTCGGGTTCCAGTTCCGCGAAGTCGGTGTCCCCGACCGGGAAGTAGACCGACGCGGAGATGGCCGGCACGCCGAAGAAGGCGGCCTCGACGGCCGCGGAGACGGTCCCGGACCGCCCGAGCACGTACTCGCCGAGGTTGGCGCCGCGGTTGCACCCGGCGACCACGAGGTCGGGGTCGAGGTCCAGCGCCCCCAGTCCGGCGACCACGCAGTCGGCCGGCGTGCCCTTGACGGCGTAGCCGAGTTCGGTCTCCTTGAGTTCGACCTCGTGAGACAGCTGTCGACCGACGGCGCTCTGGTCGTCGGCGGGCGCCACCACCGTCACCTCGTTTTCGGCCGCCAGCGCGTCGTTGAGGGCCCTGATACCGACGGCGTCGATGCCGTCGTCGTTCGTGAGAAGAACGTCCATACCCGTTCTGGGGCCGGCGCTCGCAAAAGTTCACCGCACTCGTTGACCTCCGGCCCACCCGTGCTGGGTGGGATTCCGCTCGCTACGGGTCAGGAGAGCCGGTCGACGACCGTCTCGTCGTCGACGACAACGTTGTAGGCGCCCTCGTCGTCGTTCCACAGCACGAGCGCGTTCTCGAAGCGGAGCAGCGAGCCGTACGGCGCCCGCTCCAGCGCCTCATTGAGTATCGACTCCCGCGTGAGGACGGCGTAGTGGTCGACCGACTCGGAGCCGTCGCTGATTTTGAACAGCGGGTTGCCCGCCGCCGAGAGGTCCGGCGACAGCTTCAGCGCCACGAGGTCGATGCGGTCCGTGACGTGGCGCTCCATCTCGGCCATCTTTGCGACCGCGTCCGGGCCCGGTTCGTACTCGACGGCTCGCCGGTCGTCGGTCCTGACGAGCAAGTAGGCGAACTGCACGTCGACGTTGACGTAGGTGCCGTCGCCGTCGGCGGCCTCGTCGAGCTGACGCTGGAAGTCCGGCACCTCGAGGTCTGCCTCCCGGCGGAACGTCCAGCCGTGGTCGTCGGGTTCCTCGCCGGGCCACAGCCGGACGGTCGGCGCGTACACGGTGGCCGACGGCCGGCAGTCGAGCAGTTCCCGCTCGACCGTCCGGAGGCGGGTCGCGGTCCGCTCCTCGGCTGGCGACAGCGCGACGAGCGTCCCGTCCTCGGCCAGGGCGTCGAGGTACCGCACCGCGACCTCGGCCGGCGCGTCCAGTTCCGAGAGCACGTTCCCGAACAGTATCAGGTCGTACGGCCCGTCGGGCTCGTGGTCCTCCGCCGTCTCGCGGTCGACGGCGACCTGGAACCCCGGCCGCGTGGGCTTGAGCATCCACTCCAGGGCGTCGGCGGCCGCGCTCGGTTCGACGGCGTCATACTCGACGAGCGTCGACTCGGGGAGGTAGTCCGTGAGCCCGAGCGCCGGGCCGCCGGGTCCGGCTCCGACGTCGAGGACCCGGAGGCGTTTTGGCAGTAGTCCGGCCCCGCCCACTTCCTGGAGGGCGTACTGGACCGCCGCGTAGTAGTCCGGCAGGTGGTAGAGCCCGTAGGCCAGTGCCGTCGTCTCGTCGTAATCGACGGCGTCGTCGGCGAAGTACGCCTTCTTCAGGTCGTCGATGCGCTCGCGGAGGCGGTCGCCGGCCTCGCTGGCGGGCCACCCGGCGCCGTAGCGGTCGACCAGCAACTCCTCGAAGCGGGCGGCGTACTCGGATTGGAACCGCCTGACGCCGTCGAACGCCGGCGCCGCCACCCCCTCTTCGACGGGGACGAAGGTGCCGTCCTCGCGCTCGCGGAGCCCCAACTCGAAGGCGTGCTTCCGGAGCGTCTGCCGGACGACCGCCGGGTGGGGTCGGCCCTCGACGTACTCGTAGATTTCCTCCGGGTCGACGGGACGGACGTTCCGCAGATAGCGGGCGTTCTCGAGGATGGCGTCGGTGTCGGTCATCCGGACTTCTCGTAGCGGTCGGCGAACGTCTCGCCGTCGGCGTCGGCGAGCAGTCGTGCGGCCTCGGCGACCGACTCGGCGCCCTCGAAACGCTCTTGGATGTCGGCGTACACAGACGGCGAGTTGTCCGTCATCCCCTCGACGAGGTCGGCGAGCGGCCCCGAAAGCGGCGTGTGGAACTGGGGGTCGACGTCCTCGGCGGCCAGCGCGTACGCCAGCACCGCGGTGTGGGCCCGCGCCTGGACCGTCTCCATCGCGCGGTCGTGCTCGTCGGGCGTGGTCTCGAAGACGCGGTTGCCGGCGTCGGAGAGCGTCGCCCGAATCTCCCGAAGGCAGGGTCCGTCGCGGTCCACCACGACCGGGACGTTGCCGGGCGCGTTGGCCGCCGAGAACAGCGGGTGGAAGCTCGCCCGCTCCCGGTCGTCGGCGTGCTCCCGCAGGGCGGCGACGGCGTTCGCCATTTCGCCGGAGACGTCGCAGACGGCCGCCGTCGCCCGGTCGGCGTGTTCGGCGATGGCCGCCGGCGTCGCCGGCATGGGCACCGCGACGCAGACGGCGTCGAAGCGCTCGTCGTCGTCCAGCGGGACTACGCGGCCCCCGTCGACGGTGTCGGCGGCCTCGCGGGCGACGGCGGGGTCGCGGTCGGCGAAGGCGACGGTATCGGCGCCGCTGGCGCGGGCGAACCACCGCCCCATCTCACCGGCACCGACCACCAGCAGGTCCATGGCATCGGTTGTGTGGGGCGGCTGAAAAGGCCTTCTGACCCGGTTCGAGGACGGCGGCTCAGGAGTAAGCGTCGTCACACGGGGCTCGGAGCGGGGGTACGAGCCTCATCATCGCCGCCGGCAGGGGTAGGCGCTCCCGCGGCTTGTACTTTGCCGGACGGCACGGTTACGGTCCCGGGCTCCGAACGGCCGGACATGGACGGCGCGTCTGGACTGGATACCGGTACCGCCCGGTCGATCACCCGCCGTGACGCCGGCGAGGCCCTCGGATTCGTTCTCCTCGTGAATGCCATCGGCGCGGCGCCGACACTGCTGGCGGGCCCCGACAGCGCGTGGTTCCAGGCGCTCGAGAAGCCGGCGCTGTACCCGCCGCCGGCCGTCTTCGGCGTCGCTTGGACGGCGCTGTTCACGCTGATGGGCGTCGCGCTGTGGCTGGTCTGGCGGAGCGACGCCGATGGCCGATGGACCGCACTCGCGCTGTTCGGCCTCCAGATGGCCTTCAACGTCGCGTGGACGCCCGCCTTCTTCGCGCTGGAGGCGCTGCTCGTCGCCCTCGACGTCATCGCCGTCCTCTTCGGGCTGGTGGCCGCGACCGTCGTCGCCTTCGACCGCGTCGACCGCCGGGCTGCGGCGCTGCTAGTCCCCTACCTGCTGTGGGTTGCGTTCGCGGCCGTCCTCAACTACCAGTTCTGGCGGCTGAACTGACCGTCAGAGCCGGAGTCGCTTCCCGTAGTCGGTGAGGTTCTCGTGGCCGTCCTCGGTGACGACGACCAGGTCCTCGATGCGGACGCCGCCGACCGCGGGGTCGTAGAGGCCCGGCTCGACGGTGACCACGTGGCCGGCCTCCAGTTCGACATCCTCCTCGGAGATACGCGGGCTCTCGTGGATGTCGAGGCCGAGGCCGTGACCGGTGGTGTGGATGAAACCGGTCTCGGCGGCGTCGTCGGCCCGCAGTGTCGGCAGGCCCGCGCCCTCGTAGACGTCACAGACCGCGTCGTGGACCTCGCTACCGGAGATGCCCGCCTCGATGGCGTCCAGGGCGGCCTCCTGGGCCTCCAGCGTGAGGTCGTACCACTCTCCGACCGTCTCGGAGGGCTCGCCGACGCAGAAGGTCCGGGTCATGTCCGCGAAGTAGCCCGTCTCCTTGTCGGCCGGGAAGATGTCGACGATGACCGGTTCGCCGGCCTCAAGGAGGTCGGACCCGCGGTCGTGGGGGTCGGCGGCGTCGGCGCCGCAGGCGACGATGGCCTCATCGAGGTTACAGCCGTGCCGCAGGAGCGTGGTCTCTATCTCCTGTTTGACGAACTCGGAGGTCAGCGGTCCGCCCTCGTGGACGAGCGTGCCGTCCTCGACGTCGGCGCCGGCAAGCAGTTCCTCGGCCCGGGCCATGGCGGCCTCGTTAGCCCGCTGGGCCTCGCGGATGTTGCCGACCTCCTCGTCGGTCTTGGTCTCGCGGATGTCGGCGACGACGGCGTCGTAGTCGGCCTCGACGGCCACCCCGAGGTCGCGGAGGCCGTCGGCGGTCCCCAGCGGGAACGAGTCCGGAACGGCGACCGACTCGACACCGTGGGACCCGAGGAACGCGGCCAGCGTCCGGTGGCCGCCCTCGGTGCGGCCGTACTCCTCGGCCAGTTCGCGGTAATCGAACTCCGAGTGCCGCTGGACGGTGTCGGCGCGGGCGGTTCGCTCGGCGCGGCCGTACTCCAGCGCCGACACGAGCAGATGAGTGTCGCCAGTGTACAGCGTCATGAACGGGTCCGGGGCGGTGAAGCCGGAGAGGTACCGCTGGCTGGCGTCCTCGCCGTCGGCTTCGATAAGGTAGCCGTCGACGCCCGCCGAGTCCAGATACGAGTCGAGTTCCGAGAGGTCAGGGTCCATGCCCGGAGTGGGGGCCGGCGCCCTATTAGGGATTGTCGTGTCCGCGATGGCCAGCCGGTAACCTCTTTTCGACGCCCCGCCACCCCTCCACATGGACATCCACGTCTCGCCGTCGCGCCTCGAGGGCACCGCCTGCGCGCCCCCGTCGAAGAGCTACACCCACCGCGCGATACTGGCGTCGGGGTACGCCGACGGTGCCGTCGTCCGGAACCCACTGGACAGCGCCGACACCCGCGCGACGGCCCGCGCCGTCGAGGCCTACGGCGGGTCCGTGACCCGGGCCGAGGACGACCTAAAGGTGACCGGGTTCGGGGGCGACCCGGCGACGCCTGGCGACGTCATCGACTGCGGCAACAGCGGCACGACGATGCGACTGACGACGGCGACGGGCGCGCTCGTGGAGGGGCTGACCGTCCTCACGGGCGACGACTCGTTGCGGTCGCGGCCGCAGGGTCCGCTTCTGGAGGCGCTGGACCAGCTCGGCGCCCGCGCCGAATCGACGCGGCGGAACGGCCAGGCGCCGCTGGTCGTCGGCGGCGGCATCGACAGCCGCGAACTCTCGATGCCGGGCGACGTCTCCTCGCAGTACGTCACCGCCCTGCTGATGGCCGGCGCGGTCACCGAATCGGGCGTCGACGTCACGCTGACGACCGAACTCAAGTCCGCACCGTACGTCGACATCACGCTGGAGGTGCTGGACGCTTTCGGCGTCGATGCCGAGGTGGTCGGCGGCGACGGCACCGAGGTCCGGGCCGCCGGCGCCGACGGCTTCCGGGTGGCCGGCGGCCAGCGCTACGAGGCGGCGGGCGGCGAGTACGCCGTCCCCGGCGACTTCTCACCCCAGCGCACAGGGCGACTCCGCCGTCGTCGGGATACTCGAGCGGATGGGCGCCGAGGTCGAGTGGGACCGCGAGGCCGGCCGGATTCGCGCGGCGGCGTCGTCGCTGTCCGGCGTCGAGGTCGGCGTCGCCGACACGCCGGACCTGCTGCCGACGGTCGCGGTCCTGGGTGCGGCCGCAGACGGCACGACCCACATTACGGACTGCGAGCACGTCCGGCTGAAGGAAACTGATCGGGTAGCCGCGATGGCGACCGAACTTGGCCGGATGGGCGTCGACGTCGAGGAGTACGAGGACGAACTTGTCGTCCACGGCGGCGACTTGGAGGGTGCGACCGTCTCGGGCCACGACGACCACCGGGTGGTCATGTCGCTCGCGGCCGCCGCGCTGGTCGCCGACGGCGAGACGACCATCGAGGGCGCCGAGCACGTCGACGTCTCGTTCCCGGCGTTCTTCGAGACGCTGTCGGCACTGGGCGCGTCGGTCGAGCGGACCGGCGCGGACTGACGACTTGGGAAGAGTTCAATTACTCGACGTGAAAAGCGCAATCCGCGCCGGCCGTCTCGAACTCGGTCGGCGTGGAGTGCAGTGGTCCACACCTAGAGGGGGGCCCCCGACCCGTCTCCTCTCTCACTCCCGCCGGGCGAACCCGTGGGCGCCGTTGCGGTACTTCGTCGTCGCCCGGACCTCCATGAACTCCGCGTTCTCGCGGGCAGTTGGGAGGTCGTGGGCGCCGGCGTACGACAGCCCCGACCGGATGCCGGCGGCGAACTCCTCAAGATGGGGCGCGACCGGCCCGACGCACTCGGTGACGGCCGCGACGCCCTCGTCGGCGTCGACGCCGGCCGCCTTGTCGTCGCGGTCCTCGGCGGCTGCCGCCGTCGACATGCCGCGGGAACGCTTGTACCGTTCACCGTCTATCTCGATGGCCTCGCCGGGGGCCTCCTCGCACCCGGCGAAGAAGCCGCCCATCATCACGGCGTCGGCGCCCGCGAGCAGCGCCTTCACGGCGTCGCCCGAGGAGGTGATGCCGCCGTCGGCGATGATGGTCACGTCGTGCTGGTCGGCGGCGGCCGCACACCGCTCGACGGCGGTGAACTGCGGGACGCCGAAGCCGGTCACCTCCCGGGTCGTGCAGTGTGACCCCGGGCCGACGCCGACCTTCACGCAGTCGGCGCCCGCCGCCGCGAGGTCCGCAACGGCCTCGCCGGTGACGACGTTGCCCGCACACACCGGCGTGCCGGGGAACCGCTTCGCGAGTGTCTCCGTTGCCGACAGCGTCCGCTCCATGTGGCCGTGGGCGACGTCGATGACGAGCATGCAGGCGCCGGCCTCGACCAGCGCGGCCGCGCGGTCGACGTACTCCTCGGCGATGCCGACAGCGCCGGCGACCGGGAGCCCCTGGTCGGCCACCTCGCGGGCCATCGCCGCCTGTTCCTCGGCGGTCAGGAAGCGGTGGATGACGCCGAGACCGCCCGCTTCGGCGACGGCTTTGGCCATCGCCGCCTCGGTGACGGTGTCCATCGCGGCAGCGGTCACCGGCACGTCGAGTTCGACGCCGTCCGCCAGCCGCGTCGAGAGGTCGACGCTCTCGCGGCTGTCGACTGGCGACCGCTGGGGGACGAGCAACACGTCATCGTAGGAGAGTCCCGTTTTGTAGGGCATACGCAAACCCTCCGGGCGTACCGGATACGATCTTATAAGCCCGTCGGCTCCGATGGCCGGGCTCTCACCGGTGAGGGCCGCGAGCCACACGGGCGATTGCCCTGCCGCGTTGCGCCATTGGAAAGGCTAAACCCCCGGCGTCCCGAGGACCCGACAATGAACGGGAACCGCTTCGGTCGGCTCTTCCAGCTGACGACGTTCGGCGAGAGCCATGGCGAGGCGATGGGCGTCACCGTCTCGGGCTGTCCCGCCGGCGTGGAACTCGACGAGGAGGATGTCCAGTACGAACTGGACCGCCGCAAGCCCGGCCAGTCGCAGATAACCACCTCCCGGGGCGAACCGGACGAGGTGAGCATCAACTCCGGGACGTTGGACGGCTACACGACGGGCACGCCCATCGGGATGGTCATCCAGAACAAGGACGCCCGTTCGGGGAAGTACGAGCCGTTCGTGACGGCGCCACGTCCGTCGCACGGCGACTACACCTACTCGGCGAAGTTCGGCACCCGCAACTGGGGCGGCGGCGGCCGGTCGTCGGCCCGGGAGACGGTCAACTGGGTCGCCGCCGGCGCCGTTGCAAAGCAGGTGCTCGAGCAATCCGACCACGACGTCGAAATCAAGGCCCACGTCAACCAGCTGCACGACATCGAGGCGCCCGAGGTGACCTTCGAGGAGATGCTCGAACACACCGAGAAGACGGAGGTGCGGTGTGCCGACCCCAAGACGGCCGAGGAGATGCGCGAACTGCTCGAGAAGTTCCAAGAGCGGGGTGACTCCGTCGGCGGGTCCATCTACTTCGAGACCCGCGGCGTCCCCCGCGGCCTCGGTGCGCCGCGGTTCGACAGTTTCCCCGCGCGTCTGGGGCAGGCGATGTTCTCCATCCCGGCGACGACGGCCGTCGAGTTCGGCGAGCGCAACGAGGACTGGACCTTCGAGAACGGCGAGGCCCGCCCCGACACGGTCGCCGAGGAGGGCGACCCCGTCCCCGTCGGCAATGACCACGGCGGCCTCCAGGGCGGCATCACGACCGGCGAACCCGTCTACGGGGAGGCGACCTGGCACGCGCCGACCTCGATCCCGAAGGAACAGCGCACCGCCGACTGGGAGACCGGCGAGGAGAAAGACGTCCAGGTGGTCGGCCGCCACGACCCCTCGCTGCCGCCGCGGGCCGTCCCTGTCGTCGAGGCGATGCTGTATGTGACCGTCCTCGATTTCATGCTCCTGGGCGGCCGCATCAATCCCGACCGACTGGACGACCGTCCCGGCGAGTACGACACCGACTACCACCCCTCCAGCCCCCGCAACGAGTAGCCGCTCGCGGCGCGGTCACTCCCGCAGTGGGTCCTCGCCCTCGACGTGGAACCGCTGGCCGCCGTAGGCGACCGTCGCCTCAAGTTCGTCGTAGTCGACGGTGTCGCTGACGACGTGGCGGTCGGTCCGCAGAACGACCTGTTCGACACCGTCCTCAAACAGCGGGAGCGCGTTCCGGTAGCCGCGCATCGGCCGCCGGAACAGCTGTTCGGCGACGAGCCGCCGGTCCGGGTCGCGGTCGGTCCGCTCGAAGACGAGTTCCGCGTCGGGCGGGTGCTCCTCGTCGTTCCAGACGGGCGTCGTGACGACGACCTCGTCGCCGTCGCGCTCGATCTCGGCGTCGTCGTCCGGCGTCGGCGAGACGGCCGGCGCCTCCAGGTCGAGTAGCGCGGCGTGGGTCTCCCCCTCGCGTCCGAACCCGACCCGGTAGGCGTACCGGCCGCCGCCGAGGTGGCCGACGCCGCGGCCGTCCTCGCAGGCCATCGGCTCGCCGTGGAACAGCGAGAGTTCGGACTCGTCGCTGTTGCCCGGCGGAATCCGGGCTAGCGGCTGGTTGACGAACCACGGTGCGATTCGGAACCACTCGCCGTCATCGAGTTTGTACAGCGTCCAGTCGTAGGGGTTGCCGGCGATTCGTTCGCCGCTCCGGTTGTGCAGTTCGAACTCGATGCAGGCCGGCGCCTCGACGCGCTCCTCGGAGGGCTGGAGATACACCTCGGCTCTGGCGTCGGCCTCGTGGTACCACGCCATTGTCTCGGCGTTCGGTAGCGGCGGTACCTGCGGGTCCTCGAAGGTCGACCCCTCCTCGGGGCCGGGCGCGTCCGTCTCCCAGGCGGAGACGGTGAACCCCTCGCCCTGATAGAGGAAGCGGTACTCGTCGGCGACGAGCGGCGAGTCGTCCGCGTCGTCGCTCGCAACGAGGTAGTACTCCCCGAGGACGGCCTCGTCGGGTTCGAGCGTGAGCCGTTCGGGGAGCCACTCGCGGCCGTCGTTGGCGAGGCGCCAGCGGCCCGCCTCGTCGCGGCGAACCTCCGGCACCGACTCCGCGAGGTCGTGGTTCTCGGTCGGCGCAAGGTACACCGTTCCGCCGCCGTCCTCGCCCCGCGTGCTCGGCGGGTTCCAGAAGCCCGGTATCCGGCGGAGCGCGACGGTCCGCTCGAAGCCGCCCCCGTTTTCGACCAGCGCGTGGACGACCGCCGGCGACTCGGCCGTCGCCGGTTCCGAGATGCCGTAGGTCGCCGTCACGCGGCCGTTGATCCGGCGACGGCCGTACAGCGCGACCGTCAGCGGGGCCGTCTCGAACTCGACGACCCGCCGCTCCCGGAGTTCGTCGGCCGTGACCGACGGCTCATCACCCGGCTCGCCGGACGGCGTCCCCGTGGATTCGTCGGACGGTACAGGCGTCGCCGTCGGCGTTTCCGTGGGCGACCCCCCGAAGTCACCGAAGGTGCACCCACCGAGGAGGGCGATTCCGCTCGTTGCGAGGAACCGGCGGCGCTTCATGCGCGGGACCCCGTCGGCCGGGTGCATAAGTCACCTGTAGGGTCAAACGGCGGTTTCACATTTCTGACCGAGCCTCGTCGAGTGGACGCGAACTCCGGTCACCGGTGGGGACTCGGTGACCCTACTCCACGTACGGGTTCTCGCCCTCGACGTGGAACCGCGCGCCGTCGTATGCGACCGTTAGTTCGAGGTCGTCGAGGCCGGCGGTCTCGTCGACGGTGCTCCAGTCCGTCCGGAGCACGACGCGTTCGACTCCGGCCTCGAAGGCCGGCAGGGTGTTTCGATACGCGCGGAAGCGCCGCCGGAACAGCTGTTCGGCGACGACCCGGCGATCGGCGTCGCGGTCGGTCCGCTCGAAGACGAGTTCCGTCCGTGGTGAGTGTTCGCCGGCGTCGTTCCACTCGGGGGTCGTGACCACCACTTTCTCGCCGTCTCGCTCAACGTCGACTCCCTCTTCGAGGCCCGGCGACACCGCGGGCGCCTCAAAATCGAACATCGCGGCGTACCGTCGCTCCTGGCCGCCTCGGTTGATGGTGTAGGCGTACCGCCCACCGCCGAGGTGGTCGACGTACCAGTAATCGTCGGTGGTCGATTGGCCGTCGAAGAGACCGAGCGTCGTCCTCGTGGTCTCGCCCGGTTCGACCTCGATGGCCCCCACACCACTAGATTTGACACGGTACCACGACCCTTCGACGAGCTTGAAGAGCGGGCCGTCGCTGATGCTTACTCGCTGTCGGGCGTAGTTGCGGAGGGTAAACTCGACCCGGCCGGGCGCGGTCACGCGCTCCGTTGACGGCTCCAGGTAGACCTCAGTCCCGGCGTCGGCCTCGTGGTACCACACCACCGGACCCCCGAACGGGGGCTCCGGCACCGACCGTCCTTCGAAGGCCGACTCTCCGTTCGGGCCGGGCGCGTCGGTCGGCCAGACGGTGACGGTGAACCGAACGTCGCCGGACGGGCCGTTATCGTACCTGCCGGGTGTTATCGGGTCGCCCGCGACGAGGTGATACTCGCCGAAGACGACTCCCCCGGCGCCGATGATCACCGGGTCCTCCCGCCACTCCTGGAGGTCGGCGTTTCGCCGCCAGCGGCCGTCGTCACCCCGGGTGACGCCGACGGAGTACCCGAGCAGGTCGTGGTTCTCCGTCGGGACGATCGTCGCGCTA
>PXSL01000002.1 GCA_003022815.1 Halobacteriales archaeon SW_5_68_122
AATGTCTAATAAGTCTGTTGATGAGGCCAAACATCGACATTGACTGGGCAATCCACGGACGAATCAAAGACTACGCAGAAGCGAACGACATAAACCTCTCAGAAGCCTATGCAGAGGTGTTAGAAGCCGGTCTGGAAGCATTGGAGACTCACGGCCAGCAGTAACGCGGTGGTTTCTCACCGGAGCGGACGCGATTCACGCCCGCCCTGTTCGACGTTCGGTTCCGGCAGAGCGTCGGAACACTCTCGCCTCACGGGAAGGGCGGGACTCTCTCGCTGTTACAGGTAGCGGAAGCATTTTTTCCGTCGGGGCTCTCGCCAGTGATATGTTCCCCGCACAGACGGGTATTCCCGGCGGCCCCGAACTGCTCGTCGTCCTCGTCATCTTCCTGCTAATGGCCGGAGGTGTCGTTCTGCTGGTGAAAGTGGCATCCGAAAGCGGCGGTGGCAGCGAGCGCCTCGCGGAGGTCGAACGGCGCGTCGGTCGACTCGAAGCGCGCATCGACCAACTCGAGGACGACGAGCGCGGCGGGAGCTAGTCGACCAGTTCGGCGAACCCGAACCGCGGCTTGACGTCGGTTACCCGCACCTCGACAGTCTCGCCGGCGTCGGCGCCGGCGACGAACAGCGTGTAGCCGTCGACCTTCGCGATGCCGTCGCCCTCGTCGCCTTCGTCCACGACATCGACCTCGAGGCGGTCGCCCGCCGCGACCGGCGCGGTCAGCCGTCTCTTCCCGACCAGGAACAGCTCCGAGGAGGCGTCCCGGGAGGCTTCCGGGTGGACGCTGCGGACGTACTCGAACTCCTCGTCGATGTCCGCCCGCAGGTCGTCGGTGTCGGGACCCTCGAACACCTTGGCGACGAAGTCCCCGCCCGGAGCCAGTAGCTCCAGCGCCGTCTCGAAGGCGGTCCGGGCGAGATGGACCGACCGGGCGTGGTCGAGGTCGTACTCGCCGGTCATGTTTGGCGCCATGTCCGAAACCACGACCTCGGCCGTCCCCACAGCGTCGAGCACCTCGTTCCGGGTGGACTCCTCGGTCATGTCCCCTCGCACCGTCTCGACGCCGTCGATGGCGTCGATTCGCTGTCGGTCGACGGCGACGACGGTCCCCGGGTCGCCGGCCAGCTCGGCGGCCACCTGCGACCACCCGCCCGGCGCGGCGCCCAGGTCGACGACCGTATCGCCCTCGCTCACCAGGTCGACTGTCTCGTCCAGCTGCTTCAGCTTGTAGGCCGCCCGCGACCGGTAGCCCTCCTGTTTGGCGCGGTTGTAGTATTTATCTTTCCCTGACATTTTCTTCCTCCAGCGGTATCTGCCCGCCAGCGTAGTGTGAACGTCCGGTCATACCTTAGACAGGCTGTCGACGCTCAAAGGGGTGCCGAATCAGGGACTATCCGAGGTGGCTTCGATCCCGGTGGCCTTACCAGTCGGCGGCAACACCGTTTAGTGTATGTACAATAGATGTACGCACGTATGTCGGAAACAGGATCGGACGACACCAACCCCGAGATCGACCGAATAAACCTCCGAATCTCGCGTTCGTTTCTCGAAGTAGTGGACGAAGCGTGGCGAGAGCGGGGATTCAACAGCCGAAGCGAGTACATTCGGTACGCTCTCCGCGATGCAGTGAACCACCCCGAAGGTGCGGGCTTCTGGAAAGACCTCGCTATCAGTGAAGCGCAGTTCGACGAGGGGGACAGCCTTTCGAGCGACGAGGTCAAACGGAAGCATGGGCTCGACGGCGAGTGACGAGGGTGGGACTGGGCGTTCTCACCACGAGCGGGCGACCAGTTCGCACAACTGGAGTCCGAATCCAAGCAACGAATCGTTTCGAAGTTGGACGAGGTAGTCTCCTCAGAGTGGCGAGAGCCGGCTGATTTTCTCGAACCGCTCACGAACTCGCCGTTCCAGAAGTTACGAATCGGCGATTACCGACTCGGGTGTCGTCTCCTCCGAGAAGACCGGACAGTCCGCATCGAGAGTATTCGGCGACGAGAAGGAGCGTACAAAGGCGACGATTAGTAGGCCAAACAGGCCGTTAGGGGTAGTTGTAGTACTCATCTTTGGTCATGCGTCGCTCCCTCGCGTCCCGTTTCGCGCCCGTGCGAGCGAATCCGCGTTCATACACGAACCGACGCCGTCGACGCCGATAGTGATTACTGTCCCTGTTTCCCCGGTGCGACCGCCCCATTCGAGCGGTCGGTTCGGTGATGGCGCCCGGCAGTCGGTATCAGTCCTCGCTCGCGAACGCCTCCTCGAGCGCGCCCGTCTCGCCCAGCTCGATGAGCGCCCGGTCGAGCAGTTCCCGGAGGATGAACTCCTCGTAGTGCTGGGTCTCGCAGTACTCGCAGGGCTTCGTCTTGCGGGCGACCGCCTCGATTTCCTCGCCGTGTTCCGCGTACAGTGTCTCCACGAGCGTCTCCAACTCCTCGGTCGCGGCGGTCTGCGCCCCTGCGAGCGTCTCCGCGCCCTCCTCGGGCAGGTCGTAGGAGAACACCCGCGTGTTCGACCGGTAGTACTTCCGTGTCCCGCCGCCGGCCTCCTCCAGCCGAGAGATTTCGACCATTCCGGCGTCCTGCAGGACGTTGACGTGGTGGCGGACGGTCGTTTCGGCCTTCCCCTCGCCGCGCCGCCGTAGTTCTCCGTGGATTTCCTCGATAGTCATCTCCTCGTCGGCGAGCATATCGAGGAGCTTCGCGCGGACGTCGTTGTCGAGGGCCTGGGCCTTCTCCGGGTCGGTCGTGACCACCTCCCGGATGGACACGTCGGATTCGAGCAGGGCCATCCTGCCCGCCTGTACGGACACGGTGAGGGTAAGAGTACCGCCACGCGGTGTATATTGCTACGATACAAAAGATACCGATACAACGACTGTCGTAACGGTTATGCGCATGGCTCGGCAAGGTAGACGTACGATGGACACGGCACAGGAGCAGTTCAACGTCGGCGGGATGTCCTGTTCGTTCTGCGCCGAGAGCATCAGGAAGGCCTACGGCCGGACGGAGGGCGTCGAGGACGTCGACGTCAGTCTGGCTCACGAGGAAGTCCTCATCCGGTACGACGACGAGGTACTCGACGAGGTCGAGCTGAAGGACACGCTCCGCGATCTGGGGTACACCATCCACGATCCCAACAAGGCCAAGCGGTACGAGAAACAACAGGCCGAACTCGCGGAGGGGAGGCGACAGTTGCTCCGTGCCGGCGCGGCGGCCATCGTCACCGCCGGGTTGATGCTGTGGATGATTTTCGTGATGGGCCGTTTCGAGTCGGCGTCACGCACAATGGATTTCGTCACGCTCGGCCTCGCGCTCGGGACAATGTTCGGGCCGGGGCGCTACATCAAGACGAAGGCCTACCACAGCCTCCGTCGCGGTATCCTCAATCAGCACGTCCTGCTGGAGGCCGGTGCGTTCGCCGGTCTGCTCGGTGGGTTCCTCGGACTCTTCGTGTTCCCGGGGTTCCCGACCGTCCACTTCTTCGCCGTCTCCGTGTTCATCACCACCTACCACGTCCTCTCGGAGTACACCAGCCTCGTCGTCCGTACGCGGGCGTCGCAGGCAGTGCAGGGTCTCCTCGACCTCCAGCCCGACACCGCCCGCCGTGTCTGCGAGGACGGCGACATCGAGGAGGTGTCCGTCGACTGTCTCGAACGCGGCGACTGCGTGCGTGTCAAGCCCGGCGAGAGCGTCCCTGTCGACGGCGTCGTCCGCTCGGGGGCGTCCACGGTCGACGAGTCCGTCGCCACCGGCGAGTCCATCCCCGAGGAGAAAACGGAGGGCGACGAGGTGGTCGGCGGTAGCATCAACGAGACCGGAACGCTGCTCGTCGAGGCCACCACCACGGGCGAGGATGCCTTCCTGAATCAGGTCGCCCGCGAGATCGAGGAGGCCCGGGCGACGAAGCCCGGAATCGTCCAGCTGGCCGACCGCGTTCTCAAGCGGTTCGTCCCGACCGTGTTGGTCATCGCGGCGCTGTCGTTCGCATTCTGGATGGTCGTCCCCGCCGTCTGGCCGGGAGGGCCCTTCGGCACGGGCCCGAACGTCCAGCGCGGGGCCTTCGCCGCCCTCGCCGTCCTCGTCCTCGGGTACCCGTGTGCGCTGGGGATGGCGACGCCGCTGGCGCTGATCCGCGGCGGCGGGAAGGCCGCCGACCGGGGTATCCTGATGCGCAGCGGCGACGCCTTCCAGATATTCCCCGACGTCGACCGCATCGTGCTGGACAAGACCGGCACCATCACGGTCGGAGAACCCGCCGTCAGCGAAGTGGTTGCAGTAGCGGGAGAGACCGACGAGGTGCTGGCGACGGCCGCCAGCGCCGAGGCCTTCTCGGAACACCCGCTCGCCGAGGCCGTCCTCGACCACGCCGACGAGCGCGGCGTCGAGTACGCCGACCCCGAGACGTTCGACTCGGTGACCGGCAAGGGCGTCCTCGCGGAAGTAGGGGGCAAGGAGGTGCTGGTCGGCAAGCCCGGCTGGCTCGAGAGCGAGGGCATCGACCTGACCGGCGGCCGTGATGAGATCCAACGGCTCCAGAAGCGGGGACTCACCGTCTCGGGCGTCGCTCGGGGCGGCGACCTGATCGGCCTCGTCGGCATCGGCGACGAGGTCAAGACCGACGCCGCGGAGACCGTTCGGCGGATGGAGGAGACCGGCATCGTACCGGTGATGATCACGGGCGACAACGAGCGGACGGCGCGGGCGGTCGCCGAGGAGGTCGGTATCGACCGCGTGATGGCGGACGTTCTCCCGGACGAGAAGCGCGCGGAAATCGGCCGCCTGCAGGAGGAGGACCACCGCGTGGCGATGGTCGGCGACGGCATCAACGATGCGCCCGCACTCACGCAGGCCGACATCGGCATCGCCATCGGCGCGGGAACCGATATCGCCATCGAGTCGGCCGACATCGTGCTGATGGGCGGCCGGCTGGGCGGCGTGATGGACGCCCGGGAAATCGGCGCGGAGAGCTACCGGAAGACCCGCCAGAACCTCGTCGCCGCCTTCTCGTTCAACGGCGTCGGGGTCGCGGCCGCCACGACCGGCCTCGTCCACCCCGTCTTCGCAATGGTAGCGATGGTGCTGTCCGTCTCCGCGGTGCTGGCGAACAGCTTCGCCGGTCGACTCCTCTCCGGCGAGGGCGTCAACACGGAGTTCACCGTCGGAACGGCCGACGAGAACGGCGTCGAAGGAGAGGCGACCGCCGGTCAGGCAACGACGTCGTAGCCAGCCTGTTCGACGACGTCGTGGAGGTCACCGTCGCCCACGTCGTCATCGGCGACGACCTCTACGGTGTCGGCCTCGTGGTCGGCCGCGACGCGGGCGACGCCGTCGAGCTTCCGGAGGGCGTTCTCGACGTTCTGCTCGCAGCCGTCGCACGACATTCCGCTGACGGGTATCGTTTCGCGTTCCATGCGTGTGTGTTCGCACGGCGGGAGCAAGTACGTTACGACGGAAATCGTAACGGTACGACTGACGTGGTTTCGTCTCCTATCGTGGGCGAGACACCCCCGAACGCGTCGTGAGACACCACTGCTCGGTCGTACCCGCCCGCTAGTCGTCGGTCTCTCGCCGTTCGCGCCCCGTTCTCGCTTACGAGTCCGCGTTCGTACCGGGAGCGATGCCGCCGAGGGAGTCTTTGGCCCGCAGTCCCTACCGGAGGTATGGAACCGGACGACGTGGACGTGGTGTTCGTCGCGGGGGCGAGCGGCGGGACCGGCCGCGAGGTGCTCCGATTGCTCGGGGGGCGGGAGCCGACCGTCCGGGCGCTGACGCGGTCGGCGGGGAAGCGCGAACGACTCGAGGCGGCCGGCGCCGACGAGGTGGTCGTCGACGACCTGCTGGACCCGACCGACTTGGCGGGCGCCCTCGAGGACGTCGATGTCGTCCTGAGCGCGGTCGGGTCCGGCGTCGCGGAGGTGTTGTCCTCGGGGGCGTACGTCGACGGCGCCGGCAACCTCGCGCTGCTCGAGGCGGCCGTCGAGGCCGGCGTCGACGCCTTCGTCATGGAGTCGGCGCTGGGCGTCGGCGACGACCCGGCTAGCGCCCTGGCGACGGCGTTCGACCTGTTCATCGGCCCGGTCCAGCGCGCGAAGGCCGAGGCCGAGGCGGCGGTTCGGGCGGCGCCGATCCGCCACACCGTCCTCCGGCCGGGCGCGCTGACGGGCGGCCCCCGGACGGACGACGTGACGGTCGCAGAACCGGGCGCGAGGCTCTGGGGCCTCGTCTCGCGGGCCGACGTTGCCCGCCTGATGGTCGCCGCGCCGACGACCCCCGACGCGGCCGACCGGACGTTCGAGGTGGTGTCGGCGCCGTCGCTCCGGGACCGGGCTGTCGACGTCGAGTGGCGCCTTCCCGGAGGCGAGCCGTGACCGCGGCGCCCGAGGCGGTCCTCGTCCTCGGCGACAGCGTGCCCGACGGCGCGGTCACGTCGGCGAGGGCGTGGCCGCGCCGCATTGCCGACCGGACGGGGACGACCGTTCAGGTCCACGGGTCGATGGGGACCACGATGGCCGACCTGGCAGACGGGACGGCCGCGGTGGTGCGGGAGGCTCTTCCCGAAGACGGCGAGGCCGTCGCGCTGGTCCACGCCGGCCACAACGACGCCCAGCTGAGCGGCGGGGACCCGCGCGTCACGGAGGCGGCGTTCCGGGCGGCCGCCCGGACGGTCGACGAGCGGCTCGCGGACGCCGCGGCCGTCGACCGCCACGCCTTCCTGGGGCTGGTGCCGCTGCTGTCGCTGGCGTCGGGCGGCGTGGGCTTCAGCGAGGCACAGCCGGACCGGGCGCTGGCCTACGACCGGACGCTCGGGGACGCGGTCACAATGCACCTGCCGGTCGCCGAACCGGTCGGGGCCTGGCGAGACCGGACAGTCGACGGCGTCCACCCGAACGAGGCGGGCCACGCGGCGCTCGCAGACCGGGTGACGGCCTGGCTCGAAGGCGACTGAATCAGGTCGTCGCGTCGGCCGAAAGTTCCGAGATGGTCGCCGCCGCCCGGAGGTCAGCGACCGAGCAGTACCACGCGCCTCGGACGCCGTTGCGGTCGTTCTCGACGGGCGACTCCAGCGGCACCAGCTCGCCCAGCTCGAACACGACCACCGTCGACGTCTCCGAGAAGGGGTCGATGGTCGCCGCCCAGTCGCTCTCGTCCATCGGGCCGGCCTCGCCGCGGACCTGCGTGACCCGGTCGGTCACCTCCGCGTAGTGGGTCACCGCCGAGACGGGGTCCCCGGCACCGCTGGAAGGTGTCGGGCTGGGTCGCGACGACGCAGACCCGCGCGTCCCCGGGTGCGTCGTCGTCCGGCGCGTCCGCGGCGAACCGGTCGAGGTCCATGTCGCCGATTCGGCTTCCGGACCCAAGTAGCCGGGGAAGGCGGCGGGTCGCGCCGCGTGATTACTCCGTCGCCGTCGCGGTCAGGAACGTCCCCGACCGCTCGGGTGCCATCGACACGGCGAAGGGAACGCCCGCCAGCGTAAAGACGGCCGTCCTGCGGCGAAGGGTCAGCACGGTTCCCCCCGTCACCGTCGGCAAGGCGAAACTTCGAGTCGGTGGCGCGCCCATATCGGGTATGTCGATGCAGGACGGCGGCCACGTCGCGGCGGCGGTGGCGGCCCTCGGGACCCGCGAGTACGGGACGGCCGGCGACGAGTACACCCGCGCGGCCCGGCGGGTGCTGTCGGACCCCCGGCCCGACCTCGGGCCGTTCGAGGCCGACGAGAAGGGGGCGGTCGAGGGCGTCTCGGTCGCGCGCGACCTGACCAACGCACTCGAGGGGCCGGCACAGCAGGCCTGTCTCGAGGAGTTCGTCGCCGACTTCCAGGTCGCGGGCGACCTCGATGGCGTCGAAGCGGCCTACGAGTCGGCGGCCGACGCCTACCGGGACGCGGCGGTCGATGACCCGCAGTCGCGGGCCACGACGCCGCTGTTCCGGGCGGCAATCGCGCCGCTGAAGCAGGTCGCCCGCGGCCCCGCAAACGGCGAGATAGCGGTCGCCTGGGAGGACGTCCACGGCGACGACCCGGCCTCGCCCGGCGCGTTTCTCGCCCGGCGGCCGGCGTACAAGCGCCAGCGGTTCCCCGGTCTCGTCCAGCGGGCCGTCGATGACGGTTATCTGGCGGCCCCCCGCGGCACCACCGAGTACGACAACGCCAACCATGCGTGTCCGAACTGCGGGTCCAGCGACGTGAACTGGGTCGGCAACCAGGTGCTGTGTCTGCGGTGTTCGACGCCGGCCGAGGAGGTCTGACCGCGCGGCCCCGCCGGCGCGCGACCGGTCCCCCGGCCCGTCGCCCGGCGAGTCCTCCGACCCGTCGCCCGACAGGCAATTCCTGCGAGTTTTTAACCCCGGCGGCCGACGGACCGCCAACGAATGGTCGTTGGAGACATCGCCACGGGAACGGATGTACTGGTCATCGGCGCCGGGCCGGGCGGTTACGTCGCCGCGATTCGCGGCGGCCAGCTCGGCCTGGACGTGACGCTGGTCGAGAAGGACGCCTACGGCCTGGTCGACTGGAAGGACGGCGTCGTCGACCAGCTGACCGGCGGCGTCGAGAAGCTGTGCAAGGCCAACGGCGTCAACCTCCTGCCCGGCCGCGCGGAGTTCGTCGACGAGAACACCGCCCGCGTGGCCCACGGCGGCGACGGGCAGGGCAGCGAGTCCATCGAGTTCGAGAACGCGGTCATTGCGACGGGCAGCCGCCCCGTCGAGGTGCCAGGCCTGGAGTTCGACGGCGAGCACATCCTCGACTCCACTGACGCCCTGGCGCTGGAGGAGGTACCCGAGTCCATGCTCGTCGTCGGGGGCGGCTACATCGGCATGGAACTATCGACCGTGTACGCCAAACTCGGCACCGAAGTGACCGTCGTCGAGATGCTCGACGACATCCTGCCGGCCTACGAAGACGACATAAAGCGGGTCGTCCGCGACCGCGCCGAGTCGCTCGGCATCGACTTCCACTTCGGCGAGGCCGCGGCCGGCTGGAAGGAAACCGCCGGCGAGGCCGTCGTCACCACCGAGACCGAGGACGACGAGACCCGCGAGCACGTCGCCGAGAAGGTGCTGGTCGCGGTCGGCCGGGAGGCCGTCACCGACACGCTCGGCCTGGAGAACGTCGGGCTGGAGCCGAACGACGACGGCACCCTCGACACCGACCACCAGGCCCGCACTGACGTCGACAGCGTGTTCGCGGTCGGCGACGCCGCCGGCGAGCCGATGCTCGCCCACAAGGCGTACAAGGAGGGCCACGTCGCCATCGAGGTTATCGACGGCGAGCCGGCCGCCCTGGACTATCAGGCGGTGCCGGCGGCGGTGTTCACCGACCCCGAAATCGGGACCGTCGGCATGACCGAGGCGGAGGCCGAGGCGGCCGGCTTCGACCCCATCGTCGGGCAGATGCCGTTTCAGGCGTCCGGCCGGGCGCTGACGCTCGAGGAGGACGACGGCTTCGCCCGAATCGTCGCCGACGCCGACACCGAGTTCGTCCTCGGCGCCCAGATAGTCGGCCCGGGGGCCGCCGAACTCATCGCCGAGGTCGGCCTCGCAATCGAGATGGGCGCCCAACTCGAGGACGTCGCCGCGACCGTCCACACCCACCCGACGCTGTCGGAGGCCGTCGCCGAAGCCGCCGCCAACGCCCGCGGCGAGGCCGTCCACGACGCCCGGAATCCCCGACAGCGTCGCCGCCAGCGATTCGGGGTCCTCGATGGTCCCGAACGCGCAGTCGACGACGAGATGGCCGTTGTCGGTGACGACGGGGCCGTCCTTCCGCTCTGCGGCCCGGAGGTCGGGGTCGCCGCCCAGCGCCGCCAGCCGCGACTCGACGACTGGCACCGCGTCGGCGAGGGCCTCCAGCGGGACCGGCAGGTCAAGCGCCGCCGCGCGCTTCGAGTCGTCGGCGACCACGAGAAATCGGTTGGCCGCCGTGTCGATGAGTTTCTCCCGGGTGTGGGCCGCGCCGCCGCCCTTGACGAGGTTGCCGTCGGCGAACTGGTCGACGCCGTCGATGGCGAGGTCCGGGGTCGCCGCCTCCAGCGTCGTCAGCGGAATTCCGGCCTCGCGGGCGAGCCGTCGCGCCCCGTGGGACGTGGGGATGCCGTGGATCTCGAGACCCTCGTCGACCCGCCGGCCCAGCTCGCGGATGGCGGCCGCCGCCGTCGACCCGGTGCCGAGGCCGACGACGGACCCGTCCTCGACGGCCGCGGCCGCGCTCTCGCCGGCCCGGCGCTTTGCGGCCTCCGAACCGCCGGACTGCTTCATGCTCGCGTGGTGGCTCCGCAGGCCGAAAAAGCCACCCCCTCGGCCGTCGAACCTGGGGTTGATTATTTCCCGGCCCGACGAGACTGATATGCAGTGCACGTCCTGCGGGAGCGACCTCGCCCGGTACGACCCGGTCTTCCTCGAGGAGACCGACGATGACGGCGAGCGGGTCGAGGCCGGCGCGTTCTGCAACCACGCCTGCCTGTCGGCTCACATCGAGGAGGCGGAGCTGACTTACGGCGACGCCTGCGAGTGGTCGCCGAACCTCGAGGACGGCTGAGAACGAGCGGCATCCGGGGACCGGTCGGCGAGGAAGTGACGGCGGAACTGGCCCTGCGGGTCGGCCGGGCGCTCGGCGCCGAGACCGACCGCGTCGTCGTCGTCGGGCGCGACCCCCGCGCCAGCGGCGAGACCCTCGTCGACGCGCTGGCGGCCGGCCTCCGGGAGGTCGGGACCGACGTCCTCGATCTGGGCGTTGCGGCAACGCCGACCGTCGCCCGCGCCGTCGCCTGGGAGGGCGCCGACGCCGGCGTCTCCGTCACCGCGAGCCACAACCCGCCGCCGGACAACGGGCTGAAGCTCTGGCAGCCCTCCGGGCAGGCCTACGACGCGGCGACCGGGAGCGCGTCGACGCCGACGACCGCCACGTCGACGCCCTCGTCGGGTCGGCCGACACGCTGGACCTCTCGGTGGCCGTCGACGTGGGAAACGGCGCTGGCGGCGTCACCGCCGACGCCCTGCTCGAGTTGGGCTGTCACGTCGAGACGCTGAACGCACAGCCGGACGGCCGGTTCCCGGGCCGGCCCTCCGAGCCGACCGCCGAGAACTGCGGGACGCTCTCGACGCTCGTCGCCGAGGGCGAGTACGATCTCGGAATCGCCCACGACGGCGACGGCGACCGGACCCGCGCGGTCGCCGGTGACGGGACCTTCCTCTCGGGGGACGCCACCCTCGCGCTGTTCGCCGCCGAGGCGGCCGCCCCCGGCCAGCAGGTCGCAATCCCGGTCGACACCAGCCTCGCCGTCGAAGATTACCTCGCAGAACGAGACGTCGGCGTGACCCGGACGCCCGTCGGCGACGTCCACGTCGCCGAGGCCGCGACCGAGCCGGACGTCGCTTTCGGCGGCGAGCCATCCGGGGCGTGGATATGGCCCGAGGCGACGCTGTGTCCCGACGGCCCGCTGGCGGCCGTCCGCCTGACCGCCCTGACCGCCGCCGAGCCGCTCGCGGATCGCCTCGAGCGGATTCCGGGCTATCCCATCCGGCGGGCGAACGTCGAGACCGACGACAAGCGGGCGGTCATGTCGGCCGTCGAGGCGCGCGTGACCGAGCGGTACGACGACGTCGAGACGCTGGACGGCGTCAGGGTCGAGGCCGGCGACGGCTGGTTCCTGATTCGGGCCAGCGGAACACAGCCACTGGTCCGGGTCACCGCCGAGGCCCGCGACGCCGGGCGGGCCGACAAACTGCTCGAGGAGGCGCGGGAACTACTACGGGAGAGCGCCGCCGCTGGCGGGTGAGTGGGGAACTCGGGCCGCAACGGGATGCCAGTTCAGGTGCGACGGGTCGACCGCGCCTCGCGGACGTCCGACCCGTCCCGAATCTTGTCCTCACACTGCGGGCAGACGCGGGGGTCGGAGCCAAGCACTGGATGCACATAATAATAGTGTGACAACAGGTGGCGAAGAGCGGCGCGAGATGGGTCGAATCCCGCGTATTCAGCAGTCTGACAGTTCCGCCGGTCGCTCACAGCAGGTCCGCCAGCGCGTCAACGTCGGCCTCGGTGTTGAACACGTGGACCGATGCCCGGACCCGGCCGGGCGGGACATCCCGGACGATGACGCCCGCCGCCCGGGCGCGCTCGACGAACTGCGCGGCGTCGTTGACGTCGAAGGCGACAAGCCCGGATCCCCCGTCGCCCGGCCGGACCCGGTCGCCTAGACGCGATTCGAGGCGGTCGACCAGCCGCTCGATTCGCGCCTCGACCGTCCGCATTCCGACGGCCTCCAGCAGGTCGATGGCCTCGAGTAGCCCCGCGTAGGGCGCCACCGCCGTCGTCGACAGCTCGAACCGGCTGGCGTCGGGGGCGTACTCGAACCCCGGCCCCGTCGGGTCGACGACGCCCCGGTAGCCGACCTGACGGGGCCGCAGCGACGACAGCGCGTCGGGCGCGACGCGGAGGAAGCCGGCTCCCCACGGGCCGAGCAGCCACTTGTGGCCCGAGGCACAGACGACGTCGGCGCCCCATTCAGTGATGTCGACGGCCCGCTGGCCGATCGTCTGAACGGCGTCGACGACGGCCAAGGCGCCGGCGTCGTGGGCGATGTCGACCGCCTCCGCGACCGGCAGTCGGGTGCCGTGGAGCCACGACTCGGAACTGAGACAGACGAGTCGGGCGTCGGCGACGGCCTCCCGATAGGCGTCCATCGGCAGGCGGCCGTCCGGGCACTCGACGGTCTCTACGGCGACGCCCTCGCTCTCCAGGCGGCGCCACGGCAGGACGCCGGAGGGGTGCTCAAGGTCGGTCCGGACCACCCGGTCGCCCGCGGTCCAGTCGACGGCGCCGGCGACCCGGGCGAGGCCGTCGCCCGTCGAGGCCACAAGCGCCACCTCGTCGGGGCCACAGCTGAGGTGGTCGGCCAGACGCTTGCGGGCCTGCGAGCGCATGTCCGCGGCCGCGTCGTAGTGGTCGGTCTCACAGGCGTCGAACTCGTGGCGCCGCTGGGCGTCGGCGACGGCCTCGACGACCGGCCGCGGCGCCGGGCCGCTGGCGCCCGTGTTCAGGTACGCACACGACTCACAGGCCGGTATCTCCGCGCGCAGCGCCGCCGGGTCCATACCCTCGGTTGGGGCGCCACCATGTAGGGTCTTCGCTGCCGACCGCAACCGGCATACTGCTGGGTGCCGTTCGCCCGACCATGCTGACGGCTTCCGCCGACGGGACGACCCTACGGTACGAGGTAGACGGGGACGGGCCGACCGTCGTTTTCGTCCCCGACGTCGGGGTCGGGCCGTGGCTGTGGGGCTGGCAAGCGCCGGCGCTCGCCGGTCGCCACCGGACGGTCGTTTACGCTCCCCGGGGGACCGGCCGCTCGGACGCGACGGGACCGTACACGGTCGACCGCTTCGCCGCCGACCTCGAGGCGGTGCTCGCGGCCGTCGACGCCGACCGGGCACACGTCGTCGGTGCCGGCCTGGGTGGGATGGTCGCGATCCGGTACGCTCGGGAGTACGGCCGCGCGCGGTCGCTCGTGCTGTTCGGCGCCGCCGCCTCGGGCGACGATGTCGACGAATCGGCACTCCGGGCGCTCCACCCCGCAGACCCGACGCGTCTCCGGGAATCGCTCTCCCTCGCGTTCTCCGAACGGTTTCTCTCGGAGACGGGGCTCGTCGACGATATCGTGGCGTGGCGCCGCGAGGAGGATGCCGCCGGCGACGCACTGGCGGGCCACCTGAGAGCCGTCCAGGAGTTCGGAACCGACCCGCTCCACGAACTCACGCTGCCGACCCTCGTCTGTCACGGCCTTGAGGACCCCGTCGTTCCCGTCGACGCCGGCAGGACGCTCGCCGACGGTCTCCCTCGCGGACGGTTCGAGGCCGTCGAGGGGAGACGGTGCTGTTTCGTCGAGCACTCGGCGGCTGTGACCGACGCCGTCGAGCGGTTCATCGATGAAGGCACCCCGACCGATGGGCAGGGCGTTCGCAAGCCCCCGTCGGACGATGAGAAGAGCTAACACGGACAGGTCGAAAGGTACTCCGGAGCAATGCCACAGCCAGTCATCGCCACCGTCGGGGCCTCGCCGGTCGGTCGGACGGACCTCCCGGGCCGGGACCTGTTTTCGGTCGCCATCGAAGAGGCCTTCGAGGGGCGTCCCGACCCCGCCGACCTCGTCGAGGCAGTGTACGTCGGTAACCAGTCGGAGAGCTACGAACACCAGATAATGTACGGGAGCGCGTCGAGGGGTGTGCGGCCGCGGGCGCGCTCGCGCTCAGACACGCCGTCAAGGACGTCAGGAACGGCGAACACGAGGCCGTTCTGGCCTGCGGCGTCGAGAAGATGACCGCCGGCGGCACCGAGGGGGCGACCGACGCCCTCTCGGCGGCCTTCGAGCGCGCGCTCGAACAGCGCTCCGGCATCACCGCGCCGAGTCAGTACGCGCTTCTCGCCCGGCGGTACCTCCACGAGACCGAGACGACCGAGCGCGACCTCGCCGAAATCGCCGTCAAGAACCATCGTAACGCGGCGAGGAACCCTCGCGCGCAGTTCCCGAAGGAGATCGACGTCGAGACGGTGCTACAGTCCGCCTCCGTCGCGCCGCCGCTGAACCTCTACGACTGTGCACCCGTGGGCGACGGCGCCGCGGCCGTCCTCGTGACGACGGCCGAGGCGGCGGCGGACCTCGACGGTCCCGTCGTCTCCGTCGACGGAACCGGCGCCGCGGCGAACAACCTCGCGGTCGCAGAGCGGAACATGACCGACATCGAGGGCGCACGAACGGCCGCCGAAACCGCCTACGAGGAGGCCGAGGTCGGCCCCGACGACGTCGACGTCGCGGAGGTTCACGACGCGTTCACCGTCTGTGAAGCCCTGCTCTCGGAGGCGGTCGGCCTCGCCCCGAAGGGGAAGGGCTACCAGAGCTATCGCCCGCCCGAG
>PXSL01000003.1 GCA_003022815.1 Halobacteriales archaeon SW_5_68_122
TTAGATGAGGATTTTCATGACCGGAGAGACACCGACCGTGCTGGTCGTCGACGACGAGCGGGACCTCGCTGACCTGTACGCCGCTTGGCTCGCCGACGAGTACGAAGTACGGACGGCCTACGGCGGCAAGGAGGCCATCAAGGAGATGAACGAGACGGTCGACGTCGCGCTCGTCGACCGCCTAATGCCCCGGACCTCCGGGGGCGAGGTAGTGGCGTACATCCGCGAAGAGGGGTACGACTGCAGCATCTCCATGGTTACCGCCGTCGAACCGGACTTCGACATCATCGAGATGCGGTTCGACGAGTACATCGTCAAGCCCGTCCGTCGCAAGGGTCTCCACGACATCGTCGAGACGCTGCTGACCCGGTCGGCGTACGACGACAAACTCCGGGAGATGTTCTCGCTGGCTTCAAAACGGGGCGCCCTCAAGACCCAGAAGACCCCCGATGAACTCGAGGAGAGCGACTCCTACCGGGAGCTGACCGACCGCCTCGAAGAACTCCGCGAGGAGCTCGACCGGACCGCGGACGACCTCAGCGAGCGGGACTTCGAGGTCGAACTCGGACAGCTCAACACCGACGGATAACGCCGATTCTCCCCGAGCATCACGACGCCGCACCTGACGAACAGCCGGTTGGCCGGCCGGTGGTCCAGTGACGCCGCCAGGCTACAGCGCCGACTCGACGGCCATCCCAATGGCGACCGCGAGGAGCGCGGCGGCAAGCGTGCCAGCCGCGACGGCGACCGCGGCCCGACGACGACCGTCCTCGAACAGCCGGACGGTCTCGACGGCGAACGACGAGAACGTGGTGAACGCCCCACAGAACCCGGCGCCCGCCGCAAGACGGGCGGGGCCATCGACCGGACTCGCGAGGACAACGCCCAGAAACAGGCTCCCGAGAATGTTGACCGCGAGTGTGTCGACGGCGCGCCGCTCGATTACCTGTCCGACCGCGTACCGCGCGGCGGCGCCGGCCGACCCGCCGACGCCGACGGCCAGCACCGTCAGGAGCGCCACAGTATCACCCCTTTGGCGAGGACGACGGCGAGGAAGCCGAGCGCGTAGTTCGCGGCGACGTTGGCGGCCGCCAGTGCCGGCGACAGCGCGGCCGTCTCGGCGGCGAACGCACTGTAGGTGGTGAACGACGACAGAAAGCCCGTCGCAACGACCAGGCGGGCCGCCTCCGGGAGCCGTCGCGGTCCGGCGGTGCCGTAGACCACCACCCCGAGCAGGAACGCGCCGGCGACGTTGACCGCGAGCGTCCCCCACAGGAACGCCGCCGGCAACGCGACGGCGACGGCGTACCGGCAGACGGCGCCCGCGAAGCCGCCGACCGCGACCAGCGGAATCGTCCACCGCTCCATGGGCTCCATCTCGGTGACCGGACACACCTGCCTTGCGGTTCGCGCGAGGGTTTATGTACGATACCGGGGCCAGATCCCCCATGCGTGGATTCGAGCGATTCCGCGACGACGAGCGGGCAATCGAGGGGTTGCCGGTCCGGCTGGTCATCGCGCTGGTTGTGGGCGTCGCCAGCCTCTCGGTGATGATGAGCATGCTGTCGGGCATCTCCGGGCTGGCGGTAACGGAGTTGGACGTGCGGCCAGCGCCGGAGGTGGTCACGCCCGGCAACCACACCGTCGAGGTGACGGTGGTGGACCCCGACGGACAGGGGGTGGCCGACGCGACGGTGGTCGCCCGCGGCGGGTCCGCGCGCCTCGACGGCGTCCGGACGGCAACTACCGGCGAGAACGGCACCGCCGAGCTACAGCTGTCGCCGGAACTCGGCGCTAACCAGCGGGACGGCACCGTCGAGTTTGACGTGAAGCCGCCCGCGGGCAGCGAGTACGCCGACGAGCGGGGGAACACCGCGCTCCTGGTAGTCCGCGACTAGATGCGCTCGTCCCAGTCGATCCAGGACTGCTCCCAGCCCTTCCGGCGTTTCGCGTCCCGGCGGGCGCGTTCGCGGTCCTCCCGGCGGGTCCGGTTGCGCTCGACGCCGTCGGGCTGTTCGCCCTCCACCAGCAGCGGGTGGTAGGCGACGGTGCCGTATTCGGCGACCCGGTTGCCGTCCTCGATGGCGACCAGCTCCTGGCTCGCCGCCCCGACGGGCATCACCAGCCGGCCGCCGGGCGCGAGCTGGTCGACCAGCGCCCGCGGCGGCTCGACGGCCGCCGCCTCCACCAGAATCCGGTCGTAGGGGGCGTACTCGGCCAGCCCGTGGGCGCCGTCCCGGCAGTCCACCAGCACGCCCGGGTAGCCCGCCTGCTCGAGGTTCGAGCGGGCGTCGTAGACGAGCCGGCGGGCGATGTCGACGCCGTGGACGCTGGCCTCGTCGGTCATCTCGGCGATGACGGCGGCGGTGTAGCCGACGCCGACGCCGACGACCAGCACCTCGTCGTCGGGTTGGACGTCGAGCGCCTCCAGCAGTCGGCCGGCGGCGCTCGGCGAGAGGACGCGCGTGCCGAACCGCTCGAAGGAGCGGTCGGCGTACGCCAGCGACTCGTCCTCGACGAACGGCTCGCGCGGCACCGCCCGCATCGCGACGCCCACCTGCTCGGAGCCGACGACGGCCTTAGCTTCGTGTTCCAGGCTGTCGACCATGTCGTCCCGGAGCACCGCCGGGTCCATACCCCCGGGTCCGTTCCGGAGCCTAATCAATCGCGCGCCCGACGGCGGCCGCAAGCGGCCCGGCGGGCACCGCTCCCCCGAACGCGGACACCAGCCACGACCGGACCACCCCGGCCTCCTGCACCCGGCACTCGCCGGCGGCCACCGCCTCCACGTCGAGCAGCTAAGCGTCGGCCGTCTCCCCGCGGAGAGCGTCGAGAAACACCCCGATGGGAGCGGCCGCGGGGTCGCGGCCGGAGAGCGCCTTGACGCCGACCACGAGGTCGGACGTCGGGAGGTCGTCCGGGCCGCCCGCCACCAGTTCGACCGGGGCCGACCGGAGCAACGGCTCGGCGGCCTCGATGCGCTCCGGCGGCGCGACGAGCGTCGGCGCCCACTCGCGGGTGGCGAACTCGACGGCCCGGCGGCCGGCGTCGTCTCTGAGGAGCGCGACCGTCTCGCCCTCGGGGCCGCGGTCACCTCCGAGCGGACCCGGAGTTCGTCCACGGCCGAGGTCGTTCCGGGTCGCGTCGGGCGGGTCCAGCGGCGCCGCGCCGGCCAGCGTCTCCGGCAGGTGGACCCACCGCTCGAAGGCATCGACCGCCGCGGGTTCGGCCCCGACCGAGCGGAGGTCGGTCTTCGTCAGGAAGCCCAGCATCCGGTCGGCCGGTTCGTACTCGCCGTCGACGCGGGCTAGGAGGCCCCGGGCGTGGAGCACCCCGACGAGCGCCTCGGCGCCCGCGGGGTCGATGTCGGCCGCCTCGGCGACGGCCTCGGGCGTCCCGGCCCGCGCCGCCAGCGCCTCCAGCGCGCCGCACTCGCGGGCGGCCCACAGCAGCGCGAGTTCGCGCCACGCTACGTCAATCGTTCCCCTGCATCCGGACGAACCGGACCGCGCCGTGGGACTCGCGCTCGAGTCCGTCCGTGGTCTTCGTCGCCTTCACCATCGTCTGGCGGGTGGTGCCGACCGGTGCGACGATGCGGCCGCCCGCCTGCAGTTGCTCGACCACGGCGTCCGGCAGCGAGGCCGTCGCGCAGGTGAGGTAGGCGGCGTCGTAGGGGGCGTGCTTCGGCCACCCCTCGCGGCCGTCGCCGACCCGGACGGCGACGTCGTAGCCGAGGTCGGACAGGCGCTGGCGGGCCGACTCGGCGAGCCGTCCGACGTACTCGACGCTGTGGACGTTGCCGTTGCCGACGATCTCGGCGGTGACGGCGGCGTGGTAGCCACAGCCCGCGCCGACCTCCAGCACCTCGTCGCCGGCCTCCAGTTCCAGCAGGTCGCACATGATGCCGACCATGTGCGGCGCGGAGATGGTCTGGTTGGCGCCGATGGGGAGCGGCTGGTCGGCGTAGGCGTCGTCCCGGCGACCCTCGGGGACGAACTCGTGGCGCGGGACGGTCTCCAGCGCCTCGACGGTCGAGTCGCGCTCGATGCGGCTCGACTCGGCGAGCGACTCGACCATTCGCTCCCGTCGGGTGTCAAAGTCGTCGTCGGTGCCGGAGTCGCGCCCGAACATCGTCCTACCAGCCGGACCACGCCCGACTGCGAGCGTCCTCGTCGCGGGCGTACACCCGTTTGAGGTCCTTCGCGAGGGCGCTGTCGCCCCCGAAGTCATACCCCTCGCGGTCGTAGCCGGCCGAATCCTCCCGGACCAGCAGGCGTTCGACGGTGAACTCCTCGTCGCCGAACTCGTGGATCTCGCCGACGACGAACTCCTCGTCGCCCGGCACCTGTATCTTCACGCTCCGGGTCTCGTCGTGGCCGCCGTCCTTCGGGTGCAGCGTCAGGTTCACCGCCACGTTCCCGACCGCCCGCGTCCACAGTGTCTTGACCTCGGTTGCGGGCGCCGCCTCGACCCGGGCGCCGTCGGTCGTCTCGATGGAGGTGACGCGGGCAGTGAGTATCGCCGCGTCGGTCTCGACGAGGAACTCCTCACCGACCGACAGCTCTTCGTCGGGCGGCATCTCGACGAACGCCTCCTCGGACTCGTCCTCCTGGGAGATGATGACCCGCCGTTCGACGGTCGATTCGGTCTCGATGGTCGTCTTGTGAACGTGGCCGCAGTCGCCGCACCGGACGGTCGCCTGGCCCCCGTGGTTGAGCACCTCGTGGGCCGTCTCGGCCCCGGGCGAACAGGAGGGACAGCGGACCGCGACGCGCTGGTGGCTCATTGGTCGGTTTTCTCGGTCGGGATATAAAAGCGCGTGGCTCCGACGGGCGGCCGTCCTCGTCCGGCGTGGGACGTGTTACCGTGCGACCGCACGCCGTCGTGCGGTCGATACCGGAGTAATATGCAGTAATCAGCATCGGTCTTTTGCTCTTCCCACATGAATGGTGACGCATGGTACTGGCCGAGTCGGTCGTCCGGGTGTACGTCTTCTACGCCGTCGGGGCGGTCGCGTGGATGGGGGTCGCCGCGCTGGTTGGGACCATCGTCGGGGGGGCGCTCGCGCTCCTTGTCGGTCTCGTCGTGCTAGTGTGTTGCACCCTTGCCGGACTGTTCCTGTACGCGCGGCCCTGAGCAAGGGGCGTCGACGCGGAGCCGACCGGGGTCCTTCGTGACCCCCAGCCAGTTTTTACCTGTTCGTCCGTTGAATCCGTCATGACGGCTATACTGGTCCGCCTTTTCGGTTCGCTGCTCGCCGTCCTCGCGGTAAGCGCGGAGGCGGTCGGGGACGGCCTGGGCGTTCCGCTCCGCGTACCGGTGAGGTGGCTCGACACCGCCGGCAGCTATTCGGTGCTGGCGGGGTCGCTTGTGGTCGCCAGCGCGACGCCTCTGCTCGTGCCGGTGCTGCTGTTCGACCGTCGCGGAGAGTCATACTGCCGGCTGTAACTCTTTCGAGACTTCTCGCGATATCCGGTTGGACACCGTCCGGACATCATCTTCCGGACGGGACCGTTTTACGTAGTTACGGCCGGCGGTATCACTCCACGCGAGGCAGTTCCAGTTCCGCCCCATCGGCGTACACCGTCGGCTCGCGAAGGATGCCGTCCATATGGATTGGCGCCTCGGTGTCCCCGCCGATGCCGGCGTCGTCGCCGACGGCGATGTGGACGGTGCCGCCGGCCTTCTCGTCGAGGAGGACGCTGCCGACGAGGTCGGTGATGCCGATGTTGGTCCCGATGCCGAGCTCCGCCAGGTTGTAGGCGGCCTCGCCGGCCTCCGCCGCGGCCTCCTCGAGTTCCTCACGGACCGCGTCGTCGTCGACGCCCGTGACGTAGCCGTCTGCCACCTCAAAGGTGACCGTCTGACCATCGGCAAGCAGGCCGTGCGGGCGGATAGTCCCGTCGACGACGTAGGTCCCGTCGGCGGACTCGGGGCTGATGAACACCTCGCCGGCGGGCAGATTCGAGAACGCGCCCGGTTCGTGGACGATGCCGGTATCCTCGTACCAGTCCCGCTCGCCGAGTTCGAAGGTCACGTCGGTGCCCTGCGGGGAGGTGACGCGTATCTCGTCGGCGCCCTCGACGGCCTCGAGCATCGCCGCACACTCGACGGCGATGGCCTCGTAGTCGGCGTCCAGCCCGGTCGTGAACACCGCCTCGGTGATGCCGGGTAGTGTTGCGCCGCGGGCGCCGCCGTCGGTGGCGTCCGAGCGGGCGCGGGTGTGGCTGAGGCTCTTCGTCGTCGGCGCGAGGAAGACGTCGGCCGCCGCCAGCGCGGCCGCGACCGGCGCGGGCGGCTCGACGCCGTGCTGTGGCCCCGGCGGATACTGGACGACGACGGCCGCTTCGGTGGCCTCGAGGGCGGCCTCGTACAGCGCCTCACCGATGGGGTCGCGTCTGTCGTCGGTGACCACGACGCAGGTCTCGTCGGCCTCGATGGCCAGGCACTGTTCGACGGCGGTCTCGGCGGCGATCGCAACCGCTTCCGGGTCCTCGATGTCGAGTATATCCGTCATGCCCGCCTCTTCGGGCGGTGTCCGGATATGCGTTCCTCTCGGGGGCGGTCAGATGCTGCAGGTCGACTCGTAGGTGACTTGGTGGACCGACTCGATTCTTCCCTCGCCGCAGACCGGACAGTCCGGCCGCGGTTCGACGGGTATCTCCTCGAAGGTCATGTCGGCGGCGTCGTAGAACACCATCCGGCCGTCGAGCGTCTCGCCGTAGTCGAGCAGGAGTTTCACCGCCTCGGTGGCCTGAATGCATCCGACGGTGCCGGGCAGCACGCCCAGAACACCTGCAGTCGCACAGTCGGGGACCGTCCCCGGTTCGGGCGCCTCAGGAAACAGACACCGGTAACAGGGGCCGTCCTCGCTGGCCTCGAACGTCGTGACCTGGCCCTCGAACCGGAGGATGGCGCCGTGAGCGAACGGGACGCCCGCGAGCGTGCACGCGTCGTTGACGAGATAGCGCGTGGCGAAGTTGTCCGAGCCGTCAACGACGAGGTCGTAGTCGGCGAGGAACCCCTCGACGTTGTCGGCGGTCACGCGGGTGTCGTGGGTCTCGACGGTCACGTCGGGGTTCTGTGTCTCGACGAACTCGCGGGCGGACTCGACCTTCGGGCGCCCGACGTCGGCGTCGGCGTGGACGACCTGTCGCTGGAGGTTCGACCGCTCGACGACGTCGTCGTTCGACCGCTCGACGACGTCGTCGTCGGCGATGCCGAGCGTCCCGACGCCGGCGGCGGCCAGGTACTGGATGACCGGCGAGCCAAGGCCGCCGGCGCCGATGCACAGTACCTCGGCGTCGAGCAGCCGCTTCTGTCCCTCCGGGCCCACCCCGTCCATGATGATGTGCCGGGAGTACCGGTCCAGCTGGTCGGCATCGAGCGAGAGGTCGGTCATAGCGCCGGTTGGGGGCCACCGGAGATAAGCGCCCTGCCGGGCACGGGGCGTCGGTCTCTTTGTCCGGTCCCTACTGTAGTTACAGCCGGCAGTAACGGATCGGTGGACTCTTTTCGCTTCTTTGAGAATTCGCTCGAACCAGAAAAGTGTCGAATCAGGCCCTCATGCGGACGTTTGAACGGACCTGTCACCATCGTTTGGACGATTTTGTCAGAATGCTTTTTATGATGGGTCAGTATGTTACATACATGAGTGGAGAGCAAGATAGAAACGACAGCACGGTCTTCTCGCGGCGGACATTCATGCGGGCGTCCGGTGCTGCGGCCGCCGCCGCCGCGCTCGGCGTCGGCGCGGTCGGAACCGCCGCGGCCGACCACGAGATCGACTCGACGTTCCGGAACATTCGGGTCCGGGAGGCACAGAAGGCCTGGGAGCGCGGCTACCGGGGGCGCGCCGACCGGTCGCTCGCGCTGACCGACTCCGGCGCGGAGGGCCGTCACCCCGACCTCGGGCCGTGGAACGACGTCACCGCCACCACGGTCGAGAACGGTCTCGAACTGTACGACACTGAGATCGAGCGGACGCCGGTGTACCCCGGCGACGCCCGCGGTCAGCAGAGTTACACTGGTACCGCGGCCGGCGCGGAGGTCCTCGGCCTCCGGCCGCTCGTCCACGGCCCGCTCTCGATCCCGGCCGAGGCGTTCGAGACGGGCGACGACGGGAAGGCCCGTATCCGGACGGTCATCACCTGGGAGCCCGAGAACCCCGAAGGCGTCGAGGCCGCGGAGTTCGAGCTCCGGCTGATGAAGAACGGTACCCAGATCGCGACGACCGGGTTCCAGTCGGTCCTCGACGAGGAACCCCAGAAGGCCCGTAAGGAGCTTTTGGTCAACGACGGGGTGGAGCTGAACGCCGACGACGACTACGAGTTCTGGGTCTACGGCTACCGCGCGCCGGCGGTCTACGAGATCGACGCCAGGATAGAGGAGGTCGACACCGACGCCGAGCCGATACGATACGAGACAGACGCGGTCACCGACGAGCCGCTGTCGGGCGCCGACCTCGACGGGAAGCTCCCCGACGCCGACGACGAGCCGGGGCTCATCGCCTGGCACAACGACGACACCCGGTACGGCGACTACAACAAGCCCCGGGACGCCAACGGCCACGGCACCCACGTCTCCGGTATCATGACCGGCTCTGGACAGGCCGCGACCGTCGACGATGCGACCACTGACTCGCCGAACACCGTCCTCATCGCCGGCGACATCCTCTCCTACGAGGTCGATGCCGGCGCCAACGGCGGTGTTTTCGGCGCCGCCACGGGCGAGGGCATCGAAATCGTCATCGAAGGCCCGGACGGCCGCCAGCTCGCGCGGTCGGTCGGCGCCTCGGGCACGTCCGAGGTGTCCGTCGAGACCAACATTACCCAGACGCCCGCCGTCCACGGCTCCGGGTCGGCGACCTACACCGTCTACGTCCGGACGACCGAGGGCGAGTTCGCCGCCCCTGGCCGGGTCAAGGAAGTCGCAGCCGGTTCGTTCGCCGACTACAGGTCGACGAGTGGCGAGGCGCTCGCGGACGACGACTACGCCATCCACGCCGGCATCGCGCCGGGCAACAGCCTCGTCGCGGTCACCGGCCTCGGCGGCGGCGCCAGCAACGTCGGCCGCGCGGCCGAGGACTTCGCCGCGAAGCTCGGCGTCCGCGCCGTCAACATGTCGTGGGGCGCGGTCGGCGGCATCCCGATCGGCATCGCCGGCGGCGCCCTCGACACGACGCCCGGCGACATCGAGAACATCACCGACGGCGGCATCCTGACGGTCGCCGCCGCCGGCAACGCCGCCACGCCGGCCAACGGCAACTCCTCGCCCGCCGTCGTCGAGGAGGCCATCTCGGTCGTCGCCACCGGCCCCCGTGACGGCATCGCGGCGTACTCCT
>PXSL01000004.1:0-2984 GCA_003022815.1 Halobacteriales archaeon SW_5_68_122
GTCGTCCAGAAGATGGTCGACGCCGACGTGTCCGGCGTCATGTTCACCTCCCACCCCTCGACGGGGGAGGCGAAGCTCATCATCGAGGCCGCCTGGGGCCTCGGCGAGGCCGTCGTCTCCGGGGCCGTCTCGCCGGACAACTACGTCGTCGACCGCGAGACCGGCGAGACGCTGGAGACCACCGTCGCCGACAAGAAGGTGAAGATGGTTCGGGACTCCGCGACCGGCGAGACGGTCGAGCGCGAGGTGCCCGAGGACAGACGGAACGCACAGGTGCTCGGCGACGGGGAGATAGCCGGCCTCGTGGAGCTCGGCGAGCGCGCCGAGGCCCACTACGATGAACCCCAGGACGTCGAGTGGGCCATCGTGGATGGCGACATCTACATGCTGCAGTCGCGGCCCATCACGACCATCTCCGGGGAGGCCGCAACGGAGGCCGCCGCCGACGGCAACGGCGAGGTACTGGTGAAGGGGCTGGGCGCCTCGCCCGGCATCGCCTCGGGGCCGGCCCGGGCCGTCCGGAAGCTCGACGGGCTGGACAAAGTCGGCGAGGGCGACGTCATCGTCACCGAGATGACGACGCCGGACATGGTGCCGGCGATGAAGCGCGCCAGCGGCATCGTCACCGACGAGGGCGGCATGACGAGTCACGCGGCCATCGTCTCCCGCGAGCTGGGCGTTCCGGCGGTCGTCGGGGCCAGCAACGCCACCGAGGTGCTCGGCGACGGTCAGGTGGTAACGCTGGACGGCGACAAGGGTAGTGTCACCGCCGGCGCGGTCGAGGCCGAACGGGAGACCGAACCGCTGGAAGACGTCCGACCGCAGAACCCGGTCAAGCCGATGACCGCCACCGAGGTGAAGGTCAACGTCTCCATCCCGGAGGCCGCAGAACGGGCCGCCGCGACCGGCGCCGACGGCGTCGGCCTGCTACGGACCGAGCACATGATTCTCTCGACGAACAAGACGCCCGAGCGCTACATCAACGACCACGGCGCCGACGCCTACGTCGACGAGATCGTGGGCGACGTCCGCGGCGTTGCCGACGAGTTCTACCCCCGGCCGGTCCGCGTCCGGACGCTCGACGCCCCGACCGACGAGTTCCGCCAGCTCGAGGGCGGCGGGGACGAGCCCCACGAGCACAACCCGATGCTCGGCTACCGGGGCATCCGGCGCAGCCTCGACCGTCCCGACGTGTTCGCCCACGAACTGGAGGCGTTCCGCCAGCTGTTCGAGATGGGCTACGACAACGTCGAAATCATGTTCCCGCTCGTCAACGACGCCGAAGACGTTATCGGGGCGCGAAACCGCATGGAGGAGGCGGGCATCGACCCCGAAAAGCGGACGTGGGGGGTGATGATAGAGACGCCGGCCTCGGCGCTCGGCGTCGAGGCGATGGCGGAGGCCGGCATCGACTTCGCCTCCTTCGGTGCTGAAGCTCGTCGGCAACACCATCGAGACGTGCCGCGAGCATGGCGTCGACACGAGCATCTGCGGGCAGGCCGGCTCCAAACCCGAGATGGTCCAGTACCTCGTCAATGAGGGGGTCTCCTCGATCTCGGCCAACATCGACGCCGTCCGCGACGTCCAACATGAAGTCAAGCGCGTCGAACAGAAGCTCCTGCTCGACTCCGTCCGCTGACGCGACCCCGGGCGGTATCGCGCCCCTTTTATATGGCCGGGCCGAGGTCGGCCCATGCGACAGGCCCTCGCAGCAGTGCTGTTGTGCGTACTCGTTGCCGGCGCCGGGTGCTCCGCCCTCCCGGGGTCCGGGGGCGGTGACGCGACCCCGGCGGAGACGCCCGACGACGCGACAGTCAGCGAGGTGCCCGGCGTCGAGGACGGCCAACTCGTTGACGCGTCCGCGCTGCTGGACGCCCACGTCGGGACCGTCACCGAGACGGGGTACGCACACACGGTCAACACCAACATCACCGACGCACGGCGGAACGAGACAGTCGAGGTGACCCAACGACAGCGGACCCGCGTCGCCGCCGGCGCTGGCGAGTACGAAACGCAGCTGGTCACCGACGGCGCCACCGCCTCGCGGTTCATGACCTGGGGCAACGAGAGCGTCGCGATCCGGCGCGGTGAGACCGCCGGCAGCGACCCCCAGTACCGGTCCATCCCGCCCCGCGACCCCGAGACCCTCGCGGGCCGGGCGCTGCTGGAGCGGCGGCTCTCGGCGGAGTTCGAGACCGTCAACGTCGAGCAGCGCGACGGCGCCCCGGACCTCGTCACCTTCGAGGTCGAGGACCTCCCCGCGGACAACACCGTGTTCGACCAGCAGGAGCAGATATCGAACGTCCGGGAGTACGAGGCCGAACTCATCGTTGACACCGAGGGCCGGATACACAGCTTCGCCGCCGCCGCCGCCTACGACATCGAGGGCGAGACCGCCGACTACGAGTTCGCTTACCAGATGATAAGCTTCGAGGACCCGGGCGTCGAGCGCCCCGAGTGGGCCGCCGAGGGCGACGGCTGATAGTGATTGCTGTGACTGATTACCGATACGACTGGCCCGCGTTCGGGCGGTCGATTCGGTACTGACTCACAGCAATCACTATGACGCGCCCGCGGCCGCCCGTTCCAGATAACACAATCGATAAAGGCGGCCCCCGCGTGGACGCAGACATGCAGCGGGCCGAACCGCAGGAGTTCAGCCGGGTGCTGTCGTCGATGTGTACCAAGCCGCATCCGGCGGCCCGCGAGGCGGCCGAGCGCTTTCTGGCGACCAACCCCGGCGACCCGGGCACCTACGAGTCGGTGGCGAAACTCGAGCGCCGCGCCGTCGACCTGCTGGGGCGGGTCGCCGGCCTCGAGGACGCCGCCGGCTACGTCTGCTCGGGCGGGACGGAGGCCAACGTCCAGGCGGTCCGCATCGCCCGCAACCGGGCCGACACCCGCGACCCCAACTTCGTCGCGCCGGCGTCGGCGCACTTCTCGTTCCGGAAGGCCGCGGACGTCCTCGGCGTCGAGTTGCGGAC
>PXSL01000004.1:3152-4408 GCA_003022815.1 Halobacteriales archaeon SW_5_68_122
ATGACCATCGACCCCCACAAGATGGGCCAGGCCGCCGTCCCGGCGGGCGGCCTGCTGGCGCGGGGGCCGGAACTGCTCGACGAACTGGCCATCGACACGCCGTACCTCGAGTCGACGTCGCAGGTGACGCTAACGGGCACGCGGAGCGGCGCGGGCGTCGCGGGCGCCGTCGCCGTCATGGAGCAACTGTGGCCCGAGGGCTACGAGGCCCAGTACCGCCGCTCGCAGACGAACGCCGACTGGCTGGCCGCGGAGGTGCGGGACCGCGGCCTCAAGGTGGTGTCGCCGGTGCTGCCCATCGTCGCGGCGGACCTCTCGAACGACCGCATCGAGGCGCTCCGCGAGCGGGGCTGGCGGCTCTCCCGCACCGAGGCGGGCGAGGCGCGGGTCGTCTGTATGCCCCACGTCACCCGGCCGATGCTCCGGGAGTTCCTCGCGGATCTGGACCGACTGCGACAGTAGACTGCGAGAATTCACAGCACTGGACCGCGTTGAAGCGAGTGAACTACCCCGACCTTCTCCCTCGGCGTGGTCCGAGAGAGCGAAGCTCTCTCGTTTCCCGCTTGTAGTCAGAATCCGCAGGATTCTGGCAACATCACGAGACGGCGAAGCCGTCTCGAACGACTACGCGCCTCAGTCCTTGAGGTCGGGGTCGTCCGAGAAACCGAAGATCTCTCGTGATCACGAAAGGCGTTACGCGCCTTTCAAACGACTTCCTGCTTCGGCATCGGAACGTGCAGGGACCATTCCCACAGCGGTTTTTAGACTCCACGGGCGTTGTCCCTCGCTGGGTGGTCTGGAGTGTGTCCTACTTCTACCGGGTTGACACTCGGCCGCAACCAATGGTGCGCGCTTCTTATCACGTTTGAACAACGCCGGAAGCGCGGCGAGCGTCGTACTACCCCGTTCGACGTGGGGTAGTAAGGCATGTCGTACAGTGGAAGTGAAGACGATGACGGGCGCTGTATCCCCTCCCTGCTCGCGCCTTCGGCGCTCGCTGAGGACGAGGGCTTAGCGCTCTGTATCGCACAAGCTAAACGCCGCGGCCCTGCAGTTTCTCCTCTTCGGGCATCGTCTCGTTGGCCTGGCCCTTCATGCCCTTGCCGATGCCCTTGGCGATGTCCTGGAGCGTCTCGGGGTCGTCGTAGTTGTTGACCGCCTCGACGACGGCGGTGCCCATCGCGGTGGGGTCCTCGGCGCCGAAGATGCCGGAGCCGACGAAGATGCCGTCACAGCCCAGCTGCATCATCAGCGCG
>PXSL01000005.1 GCA_003022815.1 Halobacteriales archaeon SW_5_68_122
CGCTCCGCAACCACAAGCGCCGCAACTGGCGGCGGAACGACACGGACGAATGAGCGCCGAGTTCGACGAGCGCGTCATGACGGTCCCGCTCCGGGACGTCCTCGCCGAGTCGAAGGGCGGGCGTGCCGACAAGGCAATGAGCCTCGTCCGCTCGCACCTCGCACAGCACTTCAACGTCGCCGACGAGGACGTCCGCCTGGACCCCTCCATCAACGAGGCGGTCTGGTCGCGCGGCCGCTCGAAGCCCCCCGAGAAGCTCCGGGTCCGTGCCGCCCGCTTCGAGGAGGAGGGCGAGGCGGTCGTCGAAGCAGAGACCGCATAGCGTGCTCCGGGCGGCCTTCTCCGGTTCCAGCTACGTCGGCGTCTTCGCGCGGGCCACCGACGATTGCCTTCTGGTGCGCCCCGACGTCGAGGAGTCGCTGCTCGAGGAGTTCGAGGCGGAACTGGAGGTGCCCGCTGTCCCGACGACCGTCGCCGGGTCGACGACCGTCGGCTCGCTCGCGGTCGGCAACGAGAACGGCTTCCTCGTCAGCGAGCGGGTCACCGACGCCGAGGCCGACCGCATCGAGACGGCCACCGACCGACCGGTCGTCGAGTTGCCGGGCCGCATCAATGCCGCCGGGAACGTTGTCCTTGCGAACAACGAAGGGGCGTACGTCCACCCCGACCTCAAGCGGAAGGCCGTCCTGGCCGTCGAGGACGCCCTCGAGGTGCCGGTCGAGCGGGGAACGCTGGCCGGCGTCCGGACCGTCGGGACCGCCGCCGTCGCCACCGACGACGGCGTTCTGTGTCACCCCAAGACGGCCGACGAGGAGCTCGACGCCCTCGAGGAGCTGTTCGGCGCCTACGCCGACATCGGGACCATCAACTACGGCGGCCCGCTGGTGGGGTCGGGGCTGGTGGCCAACGGGAGCGGCTACGTCGCCGGTCAGGAGACGACCGGGCCGGAACTCGGCCGCATCGAGGACGCGCTAGGCCACGTCTGACCCACTTTCTGTACGCGAGGGCGGGTCTCGGCCTTGCCGCGACACCGCCTCGCAGCGAAAAGTGAGAGTGGGAAGATACTTCCCGCTCGCGGCCCGCCGTCCGTATATGAGCGAGTTTACTGTCCGGGGGTCATTCCCGGCGCGCTACGGCGACCAGGAGTTCGAAAAGACCGTCGACGCACCCAACGAGGACGTTGCCGTCGAGCGGGCCTACGCGGAGTTCGGCTCCCAGCACGGTCTCGAGCGCACTCAGATCGACATCGACGGGGTGGACGCATGAGCCTGGGCGGCGGCGGTGGCGGCGCAATGCAACAGATACAGCAGCAACTGCAGGCGCTGGAGGAGGAAAAGGAGGCCATCGAGGCGGAAATCGCCGCCGTCGAGGCCGAGAAGCACGAGATAGACGAGGCCATCGAGGCCATCGGACAGCTGGCGACCGACGACACCGTCCAAGTGCCGCTCGGCGGCGGCGCGTACGTCCGCGCGGAGATCCAGAACATGGACGCGGTCGTGGTCGGACTTGGTGGCGGCTACGCGGCCGAGCGAGACAGCGAGGGCGCAATCGAGTCCCTTAAGACGAAGAAAGACACCCTCGACGAGCGCGTCGCTGACCTCGAAGACGAGATCGACGAGGTCGACGAGGAGACCGCCGAACTCGAGCAGAAGGCCCAGCAGGCCCAGCAACAGCAGATGCAGCAGATGCAACAGCAGATGCAGCAGGAAGACGAGTAAGGCCCGATGTTCGACGGACTGAAAGAGAAGCTCGGCAAGTTCCAGGAGGACGAGGAACGCGAGCCCGTCGACGCCGACGAGGGCGAGAGCGAGGCCGACGCCGACGAGGACCTCAGCCTCGCGAAGAAGGCCGCGCTGGCGGCGACCGGCAAGACCGTCATCACGGAGGCCGAACTTGAGGAGCCCCTCGAGCAGCTCGAGCTCGAACTGCTACAGGGCGACGTCGAGATGGGGGTCGCCCGGGAGATAACCGACCGCATCCGCGAGCGGCTGGTCGGCGACACCAGAAAGCAGGTCGAGTCCGGCGAGCAGGTGGTCCAGCGGGCCATCGCCGACGCGCTCCGAGAGGTCATCGCCGTCGGCCAGTTCGACTTCGAGGAGCGGATTGCGGCGGCCGAAACGCCCGTCGTGGTCGTCTTCACGGGCGTCAACGGCGTCGGCAAGACCACCTCCATCGCCAAGATGGCCCAGTGGCTCGAGGAACGGGGCTACTCGTCGGTCATCGCCAACGGCGACACCTACCGCGCCGGCGCCAACGAGCAGATAGAGGAGCACGCCGACGCCCTCGACAGGAAGCTCATCAGTCACGAGCAGGGCGGCGACCCGGCGGCGGTCATCTACGACGCCGTCGAGTACGCCGAGGCCAACGGCGTCGACATCGTGCTGGGCGACACCGCCGGCCGACTCCACACGGCCGACGACCTGATGGCCCAACTGGAGAAGATCGACCGGGTCGTCGACCCCGACATGACGCTGTTCGTCGACCAGGCGACGGCCGGCCAGGACGCAACCAACCGCGCCGAGGAGTTCGACGACGCCGCCGAAATCGACGGCGCCGTCCTCACGAAGGTCGACGCCGATTCGCAGGGTGGCGCGGCCATCTCCATCGCCCACGTCACCGGCAAGCCAATTCTGTTCCTCGGGACGGGCGAGGCTTACGACGACCTCGAACGGTTCGACCCGGACGTCATCGTCGACCGCCTGCTCGGCGAGGCGTAGGCCCGTGCGGGACGGAGTCGCGCTCGCCGTCCTTACCGTCGCCGCCCTCGGTACGGCCGCCGGACTCGGTTACGTGACGACGGACCTGCCGTCCAGGGCCGCGCCGGACGCCTCCTTCGAGGCGACTGGCCTCGAGAACGGGACGGTGACCGTCGAGCACGCCGGCGGCAAACCCGTCGAGGGGCTCCGGGTACTCGTCTACGAGGACCGGCGGTTCCTGCCGGACCGGACCGTCCACGCGACCGCCTGGGGCGTCGAGTCGCCGGTCAGACCCGGCGAGAAAATCGAACTGGAGGACCCCCGCTTCGAGTCCGGCCAGCGGCTTGTCGTCAGGTGGTTCGGCGACGACGGGCAGGCGAACCTCTTCGAACAGCGCATCTAAGCGCCGGCCTCGGCGCCGACGCCCGCCCCGGCCACCGGTTTCTCGTAGGGGACCTCGAGCAACCGGTCGCCGCAGTCGTCGCAGGCGACGCCGACGACGGTGGTCGACCGACAGCATGACTCGACCACCTCGGTGTCGGCGGTGACCGGGCCGCCGCAGGAGGGACAGACTTCGACGAAGACCCGGAGGCCGCCCAGCAGTTGGCTGCGGCGCTGGGGGTCCAGCGCCTCCCACGAGTCGACCCGCTCGGGGAGTTCCTTCGCGGCCGCGAGGTCCGCAAGCAGCGCCGTCCGCGACTCCCACTGGCCGACCCGGGCGTCGTCCTGCCGGGCGATGTAGGCGTCCCCGAAGGACTCGAAGCTCACGTCGCCGTCGATGTCGAGCTGCTCGGCCAGCTCGGTCCGTAGCGTCGCGTCGTCGGCGAGGCGTTCCATCCGGCCGCGCCAGACGGCCTCGAACTCGTCGGTGAGACAGAGGTCGTCGGCTCGCTCGCAGGGCTCGACGACGCCGGCCGAAAGCAGCACGCTCTCGGGGTCGAACTCCTCGGGCGGGGCCGGGTCCGCGTCGGGCATCGGTCGCTTGTCGAACTTCGCCAGGAGCGGGTCGGGGAAGTATCGCTTCGTCAGTTCGGGCGTCTTCGGGACGAGGTAGCCACGCAGCCAGATGCTCCCGGCCGCCAGGACGGCGAAGACGGCGGCGCCCGGGAGCCAGAGGAAGGTGAGTCCCGCGGTGAGAACCGCGGCGATACCGAGGTTCGCCAGCGTGCACGGTGTACACCGGTTCTCGCCGGTGTATTCCGGCTGCCTGACCCGGTTTACGGCCCTGTGTGCGACGGACATATGCTCCAGTTCTCCTCCGACGGCAAAAAAATGCCGCTGGAGGGTCCGAAAGGAGACATTCGCTGTCTCTACCGCCGCTATCACCGGGGGCCGTCACTCCTCGTCGGGGACGCCCTCGCCGCCACGGCCCTCGCCGCCGGCGAATCGGTCAGCGCCCGCGGCGGCGGTGTCCATCGCCCGGGAGCCGTGCCAGCCCTCCGCCGCCAGCCCCTGTTCGAGCGGCGTCCCGAGGCCGTCGTAAACTGCCGCGCGGTCGGTCCGGACCGTTTTCTGTGGGAACTCCGCGATGACCTCCGCGAGCTCGATTGCGGTTTCCAGGGCCTCGCCGTCGGCCGCGAGGCGGTTGACGAGGCCCCACTCTTTGGCCGCCTCGGCGCCGAGTTCCCGACCGGTGAGGATGAGTTCCAGCGCGCGCCCGAGGCCGACGACCCGCGGCAGGCGCTGGGTGCCGCCGTCGACCAGCGGGACGCCGAACCGGCGCTCGAAACAGCCGAACGCCGCCGACTCGCCGGCGACCCGGAGGTCACACCATAGCGCCATCTCGAGTCCGCCGGCGACGCAGTGACCCTCGATTGCGGCGACGGTCGGCTTCTCGACGCGTCTGCGGGTGAAGCCGAGCCACCCGTCCGGGCGGTCCTCAAGGTCCATCGCCTTGAGGTCGGCGCCCGCGGAGAAGGTGCCCTCGCTGCCGGTCAGGACGCCGACCAGCGCGCCGTCGTCGTCCTCGAAGCGGTCCCAGGCGTCGCTTAGCGCCTCGGCGGTCGCGTCGTCGACGGCGTTGCGCCTGTCGGGGCGGTCGACAGTGACGACCGCGACCGGGCCGCGGCGCTCGTACTCGACGGTCATGAATCCCGGGTCGGGCGACGGCGTCATAAAAGGGTCGGCGCCCGGCGGCCGCGGTAAACTGTATGTTGGGATATCGAATCCCACGGCCGCGGCCACGAGAGGGGCGGCCGGGTCGTCGAGAGCCGTCGTTCGGCCGTTTGCGGGCGTCGGCCCCCAGCGAGCGGTGTTCAGATAAGCACCGATCAATGAGTCAGTTTCTGCCGGCCAGCCAATTGAACCCCGGCGGACTGAAAGGGCGAGGCGCTGCGTGGCGACTTCACCGCCACGTTATACGGCGGCCGGTGGAACCGGCCGCCCACTCGGCGAACCCCGGCGTTCGCGGCGCTGTGCGCCGCGAGCTCGGGAGAGCGTCGCTCTCCCGGTGACGTAAGCCGCGAGGGAGCCGCAGGCTCCCTCGGCCCGCTGGCGTGGCGGCGTAGCTGCCACGGAACTGATTGCCGGCAGCGCCGGCAACCCGCGCGGCAGTGCCGCGCGAGGACACTGCATGGCGCAACGCGCCCGAAGCGCGTCGTTCGGAAGACCTCCGGTCTTCCGTGATCACGAAAATCTCCGATTTTCGGACGACAACGAGCCGCGGGCAGCGAGGCGACTCCGTCGCCTCGGGCCGTGCGAGCGGGCCGTGCGAGGCGGTTTCACCGCCTCGAATTCGCGGCGCGGAGCGCCGCGCATGGCCCGCGAGCAGAAGTCGAGAGCGCCGAGGGCTTTCTCCATCCTCAGGCTCTCTATGACCTCTTATCTGAACACTATCCCGGCGACGCACGATAGTGATATACCCCTGCCGAGTACATTGGGGATTGCATGGCCGACGACAACATCGACGAGGTGGACAAGGCAATCCTGTACGCGCTCCAGACGGACGCCTGAGACATGTCGTCCGGCGACATCGCCGAGCGGGCGGGGACCTCCGACAGCACCGTCCGGAAGCGGATCAAGCGCCTGGAGGAAGACGGCGTCATCAAGGGGTACACCGCCGAGGTGAACTACCAGGCGTCGGGCTACCCGCTCCGGATGCTGCTGTACTGCACCGCTTCAATTCCCGTGCGGGGCGGTCTCGTCGAGGACATTCTGGCCATCAACGGCGTCGTCTCGGTGCAGGAGCTGGTCATCGGCGAGCAGAACCTGCTGGTGACCGCCGCCGGCGAGTCCGACAGCGACATCACGCCGGTCGCACAGGAACTGCTCGAGATGGGGCTCACCATCGCCGACGAGGTGCTCGTCCGGAGCCACGAGACGACGCCGTTCGGCAGGTTCGACCCTGAACGACACTCCGAGAAGGGACCCTAGAGCAGCACCCGCTCGATGTCGAGCGCCGTCGCGCGCCGGACGACGGCCGCCACCGGGTCGTCCGCGCCGGCCAGGTTGTCGGAGTCGCCGTCCAAGACGACGAGCGCGGCCCGCCGGCCGGGGTCGATGGTTCCGCAGTCAAGTCCCGCGATCTCGGCGCCAGCCGTCGTCGCCATCCGGAGCACCTCCCGGGCTGTCACGTTGAACTGCTTGGCCGTGTACGCCATCTCCCGGAACATCGACGGCGGGTTCAGCATCACGTTGTCCGTCCCGAGCGCGACGGTGGTGTGGTCGAGCAGTTCCCGCACCGGCGGCGTTCCGACGTTGAGGACGGTGTTCGCTCTGGGACAGACCGCGACCGGGACCGACCGGTCGGCAACCCCCTCGAGGTGGCGCCGTTCGGCGTGGACCATGTGGACGAGCAGATCGGGGTCCAACTCGAGCGCCGGCTCGATGTCCGTCGCGTCGGGTTCGCCGGCATGGATGGCGAACGGGACGTCACGCTCGGCGGCCGCGGCCCGCTGGTCGGCGAACTCGTCGTCGTTGGCGCCGCTCGCCCCGAACCCGTCGGCGACGTCGAGGACGGACGCGTCGCCGCTCCCGAGGATGAACGGCTCGACGTCGAGCGGCCGACCGGCCTCCCGGAGCGCACGGGCCCCGGCGGTCCCCGATTCGCGGAAGTCCAGACACGAAATCGTCCCGGTTCGCTCCATGAACCGGAGGGTCCGGCGCATCGCCGACACGAGGTCGGCCCGGTCGGCGGCGGCCAGCCGGCGGTGTTTCAGGCTGTCCGGCGGCGCGACCGCCTCCCCGAGCGGGAGTCCGACGGCGGCCTCCTTCGCAACGGAATCGCCGAGGTGGGTGTGGGCGTTGACGAACGCGGGCAGCACGATGTCCGTCGACGCCGGGTCGCCCTCCTCGATTGCCTCGATTCGACCATTCTCCACGACGACGTGACCGCGGACCGGCTCGAACGACTCTCCGGCGAGGACCGTCCCGCTTAGCTTCTCCATGTGAGAGTCCCGTGGCGGCGCGAGGATATGAGTTTCCGTCCCGCCGATTCTGAGCGGGTCGGGAGGGCCCGGGGCCATCGTTGCCCCACGGAAACGCCGACGGGGGCGGTCCGGCGGGTCGGCCGGGCGGGGAAATCCACGGCTCTTGTGAACGTTGACCACGATGTTCTGCAATACGAGTTTGTTAACGAACTGGTAATTTGACATATTTAATAGCTGTTCCGTTCGTACGTCGGGGTAGATGCGACCGATGACTATCGTTGGGGCGTCGAGGGAGATCATCGTTACAGCAGTCGATTGTCGACGAACCAATCATGAGCGGAGGAAAGCGGCGCACGACAGTGGGACAGCTACCGACCCCGGGCGAGGCGGGGTCGCGCGTGCCGGCACTTCTGACCCGGGTCGTTTGGCTCCTGTGGGTCGGGAGCCTTGGCGCACTCGCCGTCCAGTTCCGGAACGGGACGATGGAACTGGGGAGCGTCGTGGCCGTTGGCGGGCTAACCGTCGTGGTGTGGGTGACGGTCGCCTTCTTCAGCGGCATCGTCCACAGCTACTCCCGGCGGTACATGGCCGGCGACCCCGCAATCGACCGGTTCTTCGGCCGCGTGTTCGCGTTCACGCTGGTCGTGATGGTGCTGGTCGCCGCTGAGAGCCTGCTTCTGTTCGCCGTCGCCTGGCTGGCGATGGGGCTCGCGTTGGCCGACCTGATCGGGCACGTTAAGGGATGGCCGCAGGCGGCGGCCGCACTCGCCGCCCCGTCACTCCAGTTGCTCGCCGACGATGCGGTCGGCGTGCCCGATGAACTCGGACTCGTTTCCGGCAGGGATGGTCGCGCCGGCGGCGATGTCGTGGCCGCCGCCGTCGCCGCCCGCCGCCCGTGCGGCCTCCCCCATCACGACTGAGAGGTCCAGCCCCCGGCTCACGAGGCCCCCGGTCCCCCGGCCGGATACCTTGGTCTCCTCGTCGCTCTTCTTGGCGAAGGCGACAATGGGCATCTCCCGGGAGACGCCGTCGGCGCCCATCGACATGCCGGCGATGATGCCGACGATGGTCTCGCGTATCTCCTCGCCGGCGTCGAACCACTGGAGGTGTTCCTCGGTCGTGACGCCGTGCTCCTCGACCCACTCGATGCCCGCCGAGAGGTTCCGACGGTGGTTCCGAAGGAGTTCGCGGGCCCGCTCTAAGGCCTCGCCGCGGTCGCCGAGACAGACCGCCAGACCGACGTCGGCCCGCTCGTAGCGGGCCGTCGCGTTCAGAAGCGTCGAGAACTCGCTTGCGTCACGCAGCGCCGTGCCCGTCGTCTCCTCCTCGAGGACGTAGGTAGTGCCGACCAGCCGGTCGATCTTGAACGCCGGTACCCCCCGGGAGACGGCGTGCTGGACGAGGGCGCTGGCGACAGCCTGCTTCTCGCCGTCGTCGAGGTCGACCCACCGCCGCCACTCGCCGTCAGCCCGGCAGTCGACGTCGAGGCCGTCCAGAAACGAGACCGCGCCGCGCTCGTCGTTCGTGATGCCGGGAATCCGGACGTCGGAGGCGTACTCGAGCAGTATTGCGGCGTTGGCGCCGTGGAGTCGGCCCTCGGAGGCCTGCATGTCGCCGACGGCGCCGACGGCCGCGAGCGTCGCCAGGTCCCGGTTGTCCAGCCGCGTCTCCGGGCCGCGGTCGGCCAGCGCCCGCGCGAGGACGTATGCCGCGCCGGCACCCGACAGCTCCGAGGCGCCGTCGATACCCTCCAGCAGTGGGTTGAGGTGGTACTTGGTGTCGGCGTCGGCCGGCTGGTGGTGGTCGGCGATGATCGGGGCGAGCGCACCGTCGGCCTCGTGGTCGGCGATGACGTCGAGTTGCCCGCTACCGAAGTCGGTGAACAGGACGGTGTCGTGGTCGCGGGCGGCGATACCGGCAATCGAGTCCTCGTCGAGCTGTTTCTCAAAGACCGTCTCGAAGGGGAGGCCGGCGCGCCGGAGCGCCGTCGCGGCGACGGCGGCGCTCGTCAGGCCGTCGGCGTCGATGTGAGACGCCAGCAGCACGCGGTCGGACTCGAGCAGCGCCTCTGCACACGCGACGGCGCGGGCCTGCAGTTCCGGGACGGGGGCATCCATCGAACGTAGGTTGCTCGGCTTGAGACATAAACCGTCGGCCCGGTTCCCTCAGAATTGCTCGACGACGGCTGAGGCCAGCGCCTCGAACGCCGCGACGTCGGGGACGACGTCGGCCTCGACGCCGTGCTCGGCGAGGCTCCGGCGGGTTGGGTCGCCGATGGCGCCGACGACGGCGCGGTTCAGCCCGTCGACGGCCGCCTCGCGAACGCCGTGCTCGTCGGCGGCCGCGAGGAAGTGCTCGACGGTCAGCGAGGAGGTGAAACAGGCCCCGTCGAGGCGCCCGTCGACGGCCGCGACGACCGACTCGTCGGCGCCCTCCGGCCGGACCAGCCGGTACAGCACCGTCTCGTGAACGTACGCGCTGGCGTTGTTCAGCCCGTCAGTCAGCACGGCGGAGCCGTGGTCCGAGCGGGCGACCTCGACGGTCTCGCCGTCGACGTCGCCGTCGAGTTCTGCCACCAGCCCGGCCGAGGAGTACTCCTCCGGCAGGCGGTCGACCCGGTAGCCGGCAGCCTCTAGGGCGTCGGCGGTCGAGGCGCCGATGGCGACCACCTCGCCGGTTGGCTCCCAGCTGGTCTCCCGAGCGAGTTCGACGCCGGTCTTGCTTGTGAGAACGGTGTAGGCGGCGTCCTCGCGGGGCGCCGCGCCCGTCCGTTCGACGGCCAGCATCGGGTCCGAGAGCGGCTCTGCGCCCAGTTCGCGGACGATGTCGGCCGCCTCGGCCGCCCGCTCGTCGTCCGGCCGGAAGAACGCGACCGTCTCAGGCACGGTGCCTCCGTGGCCGCCATTGCCGACTGGCGGGCATTTGGTATCGCGACATGTGGTTTACTCTTCCATCTCGTCGCCGTCCGAGCCGTTCTGCAAGAACGCCGCTACACGCTCTCTCGTGGCCGCGACGTCGCCGATGACAGTTATCGCCGGCGGCTCTATTTCCTCCCGGTCGCGGACGTCGACGATAGTCTCGAGGGTCCCGACGGCAACCCGCTGGCCGGGCCAGGTCGCCCGCTCGACGAGCGCCACGGGCGTCTCGGGGTCCATCCCGGCGTCCCGCAGTTCGCCGGTGTAAGCCGGGAGTTTGGTGACGCCCGGTACGTACTCGAAGGGAACCCCGTTGGCCGCGAGGTGTTCGGCCTCCTCGCCGCCGCGGCCGAACACGAAGGGGTCTCCGCCCTTCAGCCGGGCGACCGTCTTGCCGTCCCCGGCGAGTTCCACGAGTCGGTGGTTCGTGTACTCCTGGGGCGTCCACTCGCCGCCGGCCCGCTTGCCGACGTCCTCGCGTTTCGCCTCGGGAATCGACGCCAGTATCTCCGGGCCGGGGAGCTTGTCGTGGAGGACCACGTCGGCCGCCTCGATGAGCCGACGGGCCTTGACGGTCAGCAGTTCGGGGTCGCCGGGACCGCTGCCGACGAGGTACACCTGCCCGGTCACTCGTCGCCCTCCCGCCGGGCCCGCTGTATGAGGTCTGCGGCGCCCTCCTCGGCCAGTCCCTCGGCGAGTTCGCGGGCCGCCTCGGGGTGCCGTTCGACCGGCAGGTCGCGGGTGGCCTCGACCTCCTCGGTGCCGTCCTGCGAGAGGACCCGTGTCCGGGTCCGGACGTACTCGCCCTGCAGCAGGGCGTAGATGCCGACGGGCGCGACACAGCCGCCGCCGAGTGTCCCCAGCACCGTCCGCTCGACGGTGGTCTCGACCCGCGTCCGGGGGTGGTCGAGGTCCCGCTGCAGCGACTCTGCAAGGTCATCGTCGAGAGCCGTCACCGCCAGCGCGCCCTGTCCCGGCGCCGGAACGAACGACTCCGGAAGCCGCTGGAATGCGAGGGTGTCCAGCAGATCGATGCGCTCGAGGCCGGCCTCCGCGAGGACGATGCCGTCGAACGGCGTCCCGACCTCCCGGCCCAGCGCCTGCCGCTCCAGTTCCGTGAGGTCGTCGAACCACTCCTCGGGGGTGCGGTCGTAGCTCTCGTCGCTGGCCTCCTCCTCGGCCTCGAGACGCCGCTCATGTTCGGCCTGCAGCGTCGGCGCAAGCAGTTTCTGGACCCGCGTGTCGACGTTGCCCCGCAGCGGTTCGACCTCCAGGCCGGGGCGGGCCGAGAGTAGTTGGGCCCGCCGTCGCAGGCTTGAGGTGCCGACGGTCGCGCCCTCGGGGAGGTCCGCGAGGTCGGTTCCCTCCGGCGTCACGAGGACGTCGCCCGCCGGCGCCCGCCCGGGGACGCCGGCGACGACCAGCTCTTCGGGGAACTCCGTCGGCATGTCCTTCATCGAGTGGACCGCGGCGTCGACCTCGCCGTCGATGACCTCCTCGTCGAGGCTGCGGACGAACGCGCCGGTCTTGCCGAGCCGATGAATCAGTTCGTCCCGGACGCTGTCGCCGGTCGTCTCCACCTCCACGAGTTCGACCTCACGCCGGCGGCTTCCGAGCGCGTCGGCGACCCGCTGGGCCTGTCGCAGCGCGAGGTCCGACCCCCGCGTCGCCAGACGAACCGTGTCTGTCATACCAGAAGGTGGGTGACGCCGATTGAAACCCCCTTCGTCTCTAGCGACGGCCGACGCGCTGCAGGCCGGTTCGGCCCATACACCGATAGTGGCTATATCGAATCCGCCGAGCCACGAGAATTACAATTTCGGGGGATACGGTCTGGGTCAACTTCTCGCCGACTCGCGTTCTTCGAATCACAGCAATCGCCGTAATGGGGGGCGACCTCCGAGGGATTCCGAACGAATCTCTTGACTCCGCTTAGTTAGTGAGGCGAATGAATTATTATTTTATAGCAGTTCGTCCCACCCCGATTTTAATAACTCTTTTAGTGCTATAGCACTTCAGTTGTTAACGCAATGGCGTACTCATGCACCCACTGCGATGCACAGTTCCAGAGCGCAGCCAGCGTCACCCAGCACGTCGGTCTTCATCACGACACGTGTGCAGCGTGTGATGATACTGCCGGACGTAATTTCGTGAACATCTGAATCGACAGTTGTCCACGTATCCGGGCGAGCGCGACGGGAGACCGGACTGCGATCTAAGTAGTTACATCCGGCAATATGAGCAAACAGCCCGGTACGGAACACTCTAACTCTCAGTTTCTCGTGACGGCTGTTTGGCTCGGCCTCGGGTCATTCGTACTGCCGGACTCGTGGATTCCAACCGCCGAATGACCCGTAGCGAGCGGAAGCCCCCTCCCCGTTCACGGGTGGGTGGAGGTCAAACACAAGCCCTACTATCTAACGCTCGGGATTCCTCCGCGTTCACGTGGGGAAGGAGGTCAAAGCGTAATGACCTGATCGACCCCCACGTCGCCAAGAGCCGCGTAGAGGTCAGGGAAACATCCGACGGTCGCTCCATCGACGGTTTGACGGGGTTCGTACAGTGTTCGTTCACTCTCGGATTCCTCAATTTCTTTGGCGAGGCCGCGCTTGGATGCGCACTGGTCACAGAGCATCAGTAGTATATCCTGCTCGTCGGCAACTGCCGTCAGTCGTTCCCCTAGCGGGTCGCCAGCTCGAAGCGCGTACGTGTTATCATGGAAAAAGAACATTCCGGCCACATCAGCCATGTGCTCGCCGTGCTCTAACTGTGGGAGAATCATATCACCGAGAACGTAATCGACCGTCTGTCCACTGCTACTGGACAAATATGCAACCTCCATTATATTAAAATTAAACCCCATGTTATTAAGTACTGTGCTTCGGGTCAAGTAAGCCTCCCGTGACCAGTGTTTCGGATGGGCAACGACCCAGAAACCTTTGAAACGCTCCATACCCTGATTCCTGTCGTCCCAGCGTGCCATACTCGCGCCATGTATTCAGCACGTCTACCGAAACCCATCAGGTTCTGAGAATTTCGACAGAGTCAGTCGCGAGGACAGCTCACTGCTCCGCAAGGAGCATTAGTTCGACTCGGTTCACCGCATCGAAATGTTTACCGGTACGACCGCACGACACGTGCGGCCGATACCGGAGTGACTTATAGTAGTCATCATCAGTCGTATCCGCTGCCATCGGGTGAGGGCGTCCGTACGGTTTCCAAGTCGTCAGCTTCCCCGAGCAGCGACACGAGGTCCGCTTCCGTCACCGGCTGTGCCGTCGCCCCCAGCCCTACATTGCGAGCCACACGAACCGCACTCGGCGGGTGAAGATTCGCTTCCGCTAACAGCGCGTCGTCGTAGAATACCTCTCGAGGCGTTCCGTTCCCGACGACGTTACCCTCGGCCATCACACAGACACGATCCGCGACCGTTGCGGCGAAGTCGAGGTCGTGGGTCGACAGGACGACGCTGATACCGTCCTCGTGAACTCCCTGGATGCGGTCGGCGACCAGCCGGGACCGCTCGGGGTCGAGCCCTGCGAGGGGTTCGTCCAGCACGACCACGCTCGGTTCAAGCACCAGCACGCCGGCGAGGCCGACGAGGCGTTTCTCACCGCCGCTCAGATAATGCGGGATTCGGTCTTCCAGATGGCTCGCGTCGACCATCTCAAGCGCATCGCGAGCACGCTGCTTTGCTTCGTCAGCGGGGACGCCGTGGTTCTGGAGGCCGAACATCACGTCATCAAGGACCGTGGGCGCGACGAGCTGCGTATCGGCGTCTTGGAAGACGAAGCCGACGGCCTTCCGTGCGTGGGCCTTGTTGTCCTCGGTGATTGGCGTGCCGTCGACGACGAGTTGGCCGTCGTCCGGGACGAGCGTCGCGTTCAGGTGTTCTAGCAGCGTCGACTTCCCGGTGCCGTTGCCGCCGACGAGCGCGACGACCTCGTCGGGGTACACCGAGAAGTCGACGTCGTGCATGCCGACGGTCCCGTCGCGTCTCGACTCACAGTCCCACCACCGCCGCATACCCGACGACAGCGACGTACGACCCGACCACGATAAACAGTTCGTGAATCGGTGGCCGCGAGACATCGCCGTACAGCGTGATGTCGCCGTTGTAGCCACGGGCTTCCATCGACTTGACGAGCCGTTCGGACCCCTCGATTGCCGACAGCATCGTCATGCCGAGGATTCTGGCGTACAGCCGCTTGTTCGACCAGAACTCCGAGAAGTTCGCACCCCGGGAGAGAGCGGCTTTCACGAGGTCCTCGAGCGTCTCGAGCATGACGAACGTGAACCGATAGGTCAAGAGCGCAATCTGGTCGATCGGCCGCGGGAGCAACCGCCCGAGCATGTACGCCACGTCCGTATATTTAGTCGTCATCGACGCCGTCAGGGCAAACGTGACGACCGTGAGCGACCGACAGCTGAGTTCCCCGAAGAGGACGAGCCCTTCCCACGTGACCGAGAGGTCGCCAAGCGGCGTCGAGAGCGCGCCACCGATCGGGGTCCCCGGTTCGAGAAACGCCAGCGGCCCGGCGACGGAGACGATGAACAGCATCGGGAGCGTGTACCAGCCGGCGAGCCGTCGATAGGGCAGCCCTGCGAGCCCGTAGACCACCAGCACGGCCCCGTACAGGCCGGCCAGGAGGACGAGGCGGTCGGCCACCGTGACGGCGAGAACGAGTGCGCCGACGATACCTATCTTCGTCCATGGATTGACGCGGTGTAGCGGCCCGTCCCGCTGCTCGGCGAACGCCGTGATGAGCCGCGGGTCGGGAACGTGGTTCGAGAGTGTCGTCACGGTTGCCGAGCCGGCCGTTCTCCGTCCTCGAAGCCGCCGTAGCGGTCGATGTAGACATACAGCCCGATACCGAGGACGATCATGAGGGCAACGATAGCGCCGAATTCGAGCATCAGCCCGCCCTTCCGGATGGGGCCAGCGACGACGATACCGCGGCCGAAGTTGACGAGCGAACCGCCGCCCTCCTGCACGCCGCGCTGGAGGGCTTTCGCAGAGCGTTTTGCCCACGGCAGGGCACCGCCGGTCGCGGTGAAGCCCCAGTACCCGGCGGCGAGAAAGGCGGCGGACAGACCGAGGAGTCCGCCGTACTGCTTCCAGCGCTCCATCAGGCGGTCACCCCAGTCGGATCTTCTTGGGTATCACGGTCGGCGAGACCGACGAGGTCGGGGCGCACAGAGGCGAGGAACTGAACGATGAAGCCCGTGAGCAGGCCTTCGATGACGGCGACGCCGAGGTTGAGCCCGACGAGCCCTGCAACGGCGATGGTGAGGTCACCACGCGGCAGTGTGCTCCCGTTCACGCCGCTGATGACGATGATCGCACCCATCAGGAAGGCCCCTGCCGAGAGGCCGAGCGTTGCCGCGCTGGCGCCAGCGGGGAAGACGTCCCAGTCCATCCCCATCAATCTCTTGAACGCGTAGTAGGCGACGATGGCCTCGCTCGCGTTGACGAGCGTGTTCGCGCCGAGCAGGCCGACTGCGCCGTGGCCGAGTGCCGCCGAAAAGATGTTCACGACCAGCGCGATGAGCGCCCCGAGCAGCGGCCCTGCGAGAATGCCCACGAGGCCGGTGAGGTTCATGTGGATGCCACCCCAGACAGGGATGTTCAGCTGGAAGATCGCGAAGCTCGCAGCCGCGGCAATGCCCGCGAGCGCGATCTGGTGTGTCTTGATACCGCCTTTCCGGACTCGGTAGACGACGGCACCGATCAGTCCGACGCCAAGCAGTGTCCAGAGCATCAGTGCCCACAGCGGAAACGAGCCCTCTCCGAGGTGAATGTGTGCCATCTCTGATTTGCCAATTTTAGTAGCAACTATAATAAAGTTGCTGTACTTTGCTGTACTGGCCCAAATTAGATAACAACCATAGCGTTGAATGCCGCTGTGTATTGAGAGAGGCGTCTACTTCCATCGACACGGGGATTTCGAACCTTGTATAAAGAACGAGGAAAATGCCTGTGTTTTTAGCCGCAGAATAAATCCGACAATCCTTGAACTACTCACAGTCAGGTCGTCAGTCTGAGTTTCCAATCCGTACTTTCAAACTATAGGAACCACCATATAGCGGTAAGGTTAGGTCGGAACGGAGCGGATTCCGAGCGACCTTCGAAGGCGGCCCTGCCGTCAATTCAATGAGACAATATTCGAAACACCGATGCGGTGAACACGAATCTTCGAAGGGTTCGTCTCGTGCCTATCGGTCGAGCAGGCCCCTCGCTCACGCCGGAGCCGATCACCGAGGCAGCGTGGGCGGCAGCGGCGTCCGGTGAATCCCCCGTGAATTCGGTCGCCGCTATATGCTGTTCAACCAGCGATCCCGCGATGTCGCTGTCGTCGAGTACCTGCTGGTTTGCGAACAGCACTGTGACCGGGTGATTTTCCAGTACGTTTCCGGACCAGGCGAGTTCGCCGAAGTCGTCGTCCTGACCGATGATCGTCGCAAACGGCTCCTGGATGATCGTCGCGTCGATGTCGCCCGACTGGACCGTCTGGACCGCCTTCGCCGGTGGGATCTTCGATTTGTCGATGACGGATTCCATCTCCCCGACGTCGAGGTCTTCCTGAATCCAGTATCGGAGGACGATGTCGGGGACGCTCCCGTCCGGTGGGGCGCCGAATCGAACCTTACGACCATGTTCTTCCTCGAAGCGGTCGAACGTGGCCGCCCCTTCCTGTTCGTAGAAATCAGCGAGTTCTGTCGTTCCTATGAGTTTGAAGCCGTTTCTTGAATTCGCCGCGAGGACGCCGGCGTCAGTACCTTTGTCGACGAGGACCATCGCAGAAGTGATCCCGAAGAGTGCAACGTCGATGTCCCCGCTGGCAAACGCCTTGACGATGCTGGGACCGGAGCTGAACCGTTCTATTGTGACAGCTGCTGGAACGTCCTGGTAGTAGCCCTCTCGTTCCATAACATAGTGTTGCATGTTCGGGTAGATCGGGACGTACGCGACTGTGATGGAATCGAGTAATGGGCCTCTCTGACCGAGACAGCCGGCGAGTCCCGCTGCAGCAGCCGTGGTTGGCCCCCGTCTGGAGCAATCTTCGACGCGGGATATGGACCGTTAGTGTTGCTAATACTAGGATACGTTATAATAATATATTTGATTTGGTTAGATAGAATTAATACTAGTGGGGGCTCAGGAGTGTAGGTGTTGCTAGGGTCGGCGTCAACAGCCTCGGGGTCAAGTGGTTTGAGACGCCGAAGGCGTCTCGTCATCCCAAAAAGCTTCGCCCTTCGGACAACCCCATGGCATCTGCCTTGACAGCCTGTGAATACAGCGAGAGGGGAAAACAGAATCAGTTCATATCAGCGAGCGGGCCGAAGTCATCCACCGGCAGCACGGAGTAGTCGATTGTGAGCGTGTCCTTCGTTGCCCGGATCTTCCCGACGAACGTCGATATCTCTTCGAGCGACCCTTCCAAGACGAATAGTTCCATGCAATGATGGCCGCCGACGTGACTGTGGAAGTTCGAAGCGACGATGTCCTCGTGCTCGTGACGGAGATGCATCATTTTCTCCTCGACGCTCGTCGTCTCGTAGTCGAAAACTACCGTGACGACGCCCATCAAGTCTCGACCTTCGAGTTTCTTATCCTCAAATTCACCGAGGAGGTTTCGACTTGCCTCACGGAGTACTTCACTGCGACCAGTGTAGCCGTGATCGTCCGCGAACTGGTCGATTCGATTGAGCAACTCTTCCGGCATTGAGACGCTGACCACGCTCATATAACAACACGGGCCTCCTGAAATGTTAAGGATTGTCGTCCCCGATGATGGTGTTGCCGTGGTTGTGAATACGTTCTTCAAAGAGAGTGGACTACTAACATCATAAGAGCACCGAGCGGCTCCGAAATCCCGGATTATAACTAGAACAAATCTCAGGGTCGGTCGGAAACCTGTGGCGGATTTTATTGGATAGAGAGAACAGAACACACGCATCAATGCCATCCTCCGAGGTTGTGACGAGAGTCCGGGCGCGGCGCGGACAGTTGCCACTGTCGACCTGTCGAAAACGGAGGAGAGCCGCTCAGACCTCGAGTTCGGCGCGATCGCGGATGAGGTTCTCCAGCTCCTCGGCGTCGTCGATGTGCTCCACCTCGTCGCGCTCGACGAGCGCGGTGCCCTCGATGGAGTCCTGTCGGGCACGGTCGACGACGTACACCGACCGGGTGCGGGTGACGTGGCCGACCGACGACATGATGCGGGCCCGCTTCTCGGCGGTGCGGTTGAACTCGGAGTGTCCGGTGAGCACCTTCTTTTCGGCGTCCTCGTCCTCGCTGACGGCCTCGAACGGCGCCCGCATCGTCGGGTGGACCTCGAAGCCGACCCGCGTCAGGACGGTTATCAGGTGGGCGTCGTCCGGGTCGGCCTCCGGCTCATCAGGGTCCTCGATGTCGTCGCGGACCTCCTCGGCACCCTCGAGGACGCTGACGGGACTGGCCAGCGGCGTGTCGAACATCTCCTCGAGTTCGGCGGCCACGTCGACGCTCGCGTTCATGCCGTCCTCGTACTTCGAGACGGTGCGCCGGGAGACGCCGAGTTCGTTCGCCAGCTTGCCCAGCGACCACTCCCGGTCG
>PXSL01000006.1 GCA_003022815.1 Halobacteriales archaeon SW_5_68_122
TGCCCAACTCGACGCCGTACTGCGCCTGCTCGTCCTCCGAGAGCCGCCAGGGACGGTGTGCGTACTCCGGCGGCAGCGCCTCCAGTTCCGGCAGCCACGTCCGCACGTAGGCGGCGTCGTCATCGTAGTACTCCGCCTGCGATGGCACGTCGAAGAAGTCGTCCCGGGAGTCGTTGCAGACGCCAGCCTGGTAGGCCCAGTTGCCCCAGTTTGAGGCGACATCGTAGTCGACCAGCCGCGACTCGAAGTAGGCGGCGCCCTACCGCCAGTCGATGTCCAGGGCGTCCGCGAGCGTCGCAGAACTAGATGACGATGTTCGTGCCCCCGGTAGAGCCACCCTCCGCAAAAGCTGGCGGAAGGCAAGAATCCCTACACCCCCCAGTCGACCCGGTCCCAGAGCCGCTCGTAGGCGAAGTACGTCCCCGTCTTCACCAGGTTGGCGGCGACGCCGATGCTGAGCGCCTGCCCCGCGTCCTCGACCACCAGGAAGGCGACCGCGACCGTGATGCACACCATCAGCAGGCGGTAGCCCAGTGTCTTGGCGACCGCCCGGGGGCGGCATCGACGTAACCTTTTGGCGTTATTGTTCATCAGAATGTAACCTAACGTGGCTACGTCAGAGGGCGAATTGCAGACCAAGGAGGGCCGCCATCCCGACGGCGATGGTCGCAAGGACGCTCTCGGTCCGCCAGGCGACGACGACGGCGAGGCCGGCGGCCAGCAGGCGCTCGTTGTTGGGCGAGACGGCCGGCGTCCCGTCGACGACGATCACCGCGGGCGCGACGAGCGCCGCCAGCACCGCCGCCGGGACGAACCGGAGCGCCCGCTCGAGACCCTCCGGGACCGTCTCGAGGTACTCGAAGAGGACGAAGAACGAAAGTCGGATGAGGAAGGTGCCGGCCCCGACGAGGACGATGACGGTCCAGACGCCGGCGGCGTTCACCGTCCCCACCCCGATTCGACGAGCAGGCCCGCCAGCACGCCGCCGACGGCCCCCGCGACGAGGCCGAGGTTGAGCGGCAGGCTCGCCCCGAGCACCGCAGCGGCGCCGCCGACGACGGCCGCGGTGCCGCTCGCCCGGTCGGTCACCGCCGGCACCAGGAGTGCGAGGAACGTCAGCGGAACGGCGAACGAAAGCGGCAACGAATCGGGGACGCGCGCGCCGGCGGCCACGCCGAGGACCGTACAGACCTGCCAGACGACCCACAGCGGTAGCGCGGCGCCGAGGTAGTACCACCGCCGCCTGACGGGCCGGTCGGCGCCGAACCGCGTCACCGCGAGCGCGTACGCCTGGTCGGTCAGCAGGTACGCGAGGCCGGCGCGCCATCGCGTCGCCGTCTCCCGGAAGTACGGCGCAAGGGAGGCGCTGTACATCACCATCCGCAGGTTGATGACGAGCGCCGTCGCCACGACGACGGCCACCCGCGCGTCGCTCCCGAGCAGTTCGATGGCGGCCAGCTGGGAGGCGCCGGCGAATACCACGACCGAGAGGCCGACCGCCTGCAACCCGGAAAGGCCGACCCGCACCGCGGCGGCCCCAGCGACCAGGCCGAACGGGACGATGCCGACGAGGACGGGCGCGACCGCCCGGACGCCGCCGAGAAACGACCCCCTGCGCGACGGCGTCAGGTCGACCTCGGACGAGGAGGTCCCGTCCCGGGGGCCGCACCCGTCGGGTCCAGTGTCGGCGTCCTCCCGGGGCGCGTCCATGCACCCGGATGTCGGGGCGGGAATACAGGTGTTTCCGTTCGCTACCGCGAGCGTCGTCGCTGTCGCGTCCTCCTGCGTGACCGCAGGCGAGGAGAAGGGTCCCTGACGGTGGACCGGAGAGCGCCGGTCAGTTACTCCAGGTCGACGGCGAAGGGGCTCTCGGTCTCGCGCCATGACCAGCCCGGCAGCCGGGTCTGGAAGCCCGCCGCAAGCGCGGCCTCGAGGTCGTCTGCGCCGGCGGCGTCGCCCTCGGCGCCCTGGACGTGAACGTCCGCGAAGTGGAAGGTCGCCTCCGCGAGCAGCGCCAGCGGCTGGCCGCCGGCTACCGTCGCCGCCAGTTTCCGGCCGAGGAACTCGTCGACGACGAACCCCGGGTAGTCGCCCGCACAGTCCAGGTCCCGCAACAGTGCCGCGAGGGCGGCGACATTGACCGCGCGGTCGCCGTCGGCGAACACCGCGTCGACCTCCCGGCGATACCGCTCGACGGAGATCCGGTCGACCTCGACGCCGAAATGGGGGCCGAGCCGTCCCCGTACGTCGTTTATCAGCGCCAGCACCCGCTCGTCGTCGCGGACCCGGTCGTGTTCCTTGAGCACCGTCTCCCGTGTAATACGCATGACTACCGTTTGCGAAGGATTTTATATGAGTGGTGGGTAAGGCCCGAGCACGAGCGGGTTTTCCGGTGTCTCCGGGAGTCGTCGAACGACGGTACGTCCGGACCAGCGACCCATTGCCACGGCGGTGAGCGGGCCGTTGGATGCCGACGAAGACGACCACCGCAGCGCCGGAACGCCCAGTTCGAAGGTCTGTACTATGAGTGCAGTAGAGCGGCAACTCGAGGATATCAAGGAAACGATCGCAAGCGAGGTGCCGAACGACGTTTCGGTCTCGGACGTGAAATACGAGGGGCCGGAACTCGTGGTGTACACCCGCGACCCGAAGCGGTTCGCCGGCGACGGCGACCTGATCCGACGGCTGGCTTCACAGCTACGGAAGCGAATCACCGTCCGGCCCGACCCGGACGTGCTCTCCCGGCCCGGCGAGGCCCGCGACCGTATCCGCGAGATAATCCCCGACGAGGCCGGCGTCACCGACCTGGACTTCCACGCCGACACCGGCGAGGTGGTCATCGAGGCCGAGAAGCCGGGGATGGTCATCGGCCGCCACGGCTCGACGCTCCGGGAGATAACCCAGGAGGTCGGCTGGACGCCCGAGGTGGTTCGAACGCCACCCATCGAGTCCTCGACGGTCTCGAACGTCCGGAACTTCCTCAAGCAGGAGCGCGACGAGCGCCGCGACATTCTCGAGCGGGTCGGCCGCCAGATTCACCGCGAGGAGATGGCCGACGACGAGTGGGTCCGCATCACGACGCTCGGCTGCTGCCGGGAGGTCGGCCGCGCCGCGTTCATCCTCAACACCCCGGAGACGCGCGTCCTCATCGACTGCGGCGACAAGCCCGGCGCCGATGGCGAGGTGCCGTACCTCCAGGTGCCGGAGGCGCTCGGCGCCGGCGCCGCCAACATCGACGCCGTGGTGCTGACCCACGCCCACCTCGACCACTCGGCGTTCATCCCGCTTCTGTTCAAGTACGGCTATGACGGCCCCATCTACTGTACGGAGCCGACCCGCGACCTGATGGGGCTTTTGACGCTGGACTACCTCGACGTCGCCGCCAAAGAGGGCCGCGCCCCGCCCTACGAGTCCGAACAGGTCAGGGAGGCAATCAAGCACTGCATCTCGCTGGAGTACGGCGACGTGACCGACGTCGCACCGGACCTGAAGCTCACCTTCCACAACGCGGGCCACATCCTCGGGTCGGCGGTCTCGCACTTCCACGTCGGCGACGGCCTCTACAACGTCGCCTTCTCCGGAGACATCCACTACGAGGACACCCGGCTGTTCAACGGCGCGGTCAACGAGTTCCCGCGGGTGGAGACGCTCGTCCTGGAGTCGACCTACGGCGGCCGCAATGACTACCAGACCGACCAGGAGGACTCCGAGGCCAAACTCGAGGAGGTCATCAACCGGACCACCGAGCGCGGCGGAAAGGTGCTGATTCCGGCGTTCGCGGTCGGCCGCTCACAGGAGATCATGCTCGTCCTCGAGGAGGCGATGCGGAACGGCGACATCCCGGAGGTGCCGGTCCACCTCGACGGGATGATCTGGGAGGCGACGGCCATCCACACCACCTACCCCGAGTACCTCCGGGACGACCTTCGGGACCGCATCTTCCACGACGACGAGAACCCGTTCCTGGCCGAACAGTTCAACCACATCGACGGCGGCGAGGACGAGCGCCAGGAGGTCGCCGACGGCGGCCCCTGCATCGTCCTCTCGACGTCCGGAATGGTCGAGGGCGGCCCCATCATGTCGTGGCTCAACCACCTTGGCACCGAATCCGACTCGACGCTGACGTTCGTCGGCTACCAGGCCCAGGGGACGCTCGGCCGCCGCATCCAGAACGGCTGGGACGAGATACCGATGAACGACCGCGTGGAGGGCCGCAGCACGCTCCAGTTGAACATGGACGTCGAGACCGTCGACGGCTTCTCCGGCCACGCCGACCGCCAGGGGCTGGAGAACTTCGTGCGGACGATGAACCCCCGCCCCGAGAAGGTGCTCTGTGTCCACGGCGACGAGTCCTCCGTCCAGGACCTCTCCTCGGCGCTGTACCACGAGTTCAACATGCGGACCTTCGCGCCGAAGAATCTCGAAACGTTCAGGTTCGAGTAGGTTCCAGTGCCGAGCGTCCCGCCCGATGCCCCGCAGGCACCGACCGCGACGACCGACGAACGGTTCCGTCGTGAGCCGCCGTGTCTGACTCCACGCTCCCGGCCTTCTGCTCGGCATTCGTTGACGCGCCGGCGCTTCTGGTATCGGGTCCCTCAGTGGTGGAGACCATAGAGCGAATCGTCGAGACCGCCACCGGGTGGCCCGGCCTGGGCATCATCTTCGTGTACTCGTTTCTCATCGCGTTCGTCCTCCCCGGCCCGAGCGAGATCGTGCTCGCGGCGCCGCTCGAGTTGGGGCTGTCTACCCCGGCCAAGCTTTCGCTCATCGTGTTCGTGAGTTCGGTCGGCAAGGCCGCCGGCAGCGTCGTCGCCTTCCGGGTCGGCAAGGGCGTCCGGCAGTCGGACCCGGTCGTCTCGTGGCTCCGGCGCTCGCGGTTCGACATTATCGAGTGGTCGGAGAAACGGACCGTCGAGATCGCCAGGAAGTACGGCTACGTCGGCTTAGCGCTCGCGCTCTGTGTGCCCTTTTTCCCCGACACCATCTCGGTGTACGCCTTCGCGGTCATCGAGGAGGACGACCTGAAGTTCGCGCTGGCGACGTTTGCGGGCAGCGTCGGCCGGTTCTTGGTGGTCATCGGCGTCATCGGCGGCGGCCTCGCCCTGCTGTGAGGCGGCTACAGCCGGTCCCGCTCGACGTCGGGGTCGACGCCCGCCGCCGAGAGGTCCTCGCGTATCCGGCGCCGGAGCGGGTCGGGCACCGTCCCGCGCTCGACGGGGACCGCCTCGCCGTCGCCGCGGACTCGCCAGTAGACCACCCGTCCGGTCGGCTCGTAGTACTCGACGCTGTAGCGGTCGCCCGCGCCCTCGTAGTGGACGCGGGCGGCGTACCCCTCGCTATGCCACCCCTCCTGTTTGCTGAGCGCGGTCGTCAGTTCGCCCATGCCGGCCGCAAGCGCCGCCGGAGGGTTGGGCGTTTCGTCGTCGGCCCCAGTAGTGTTCAAATAAGGATTGAGGAATCCAGAAAGCCCTCGGCACGCTCGACTTCTGCTCGCGGGCCTTCGGCCCGCTCGCACGGCTCGAGGCGACTCCGTCGCCTCGCTGCCCGGGACTCGCTGTCGTTCGAGAGAGCGAAGCTCTCTCGTGATGACGAAAGACGGCTCCGCGAGCCGTCTTTCGAACCACGCTCCTCGGTCGCGCTGCTCCCTGCGGTGCTTGCTTCGTCCAGGTTCGCCGAGCGTGCCTCGCCCTTTCAGTCCGCCAGGACTCGGCCGGTCAGCCGGCAGAAACGGACCCACTGAACGGTCTTGTCTGAGCACTGCCTCGGTCCCGCTCCGGGAACCACACGGCAAGCGAGGAGTGCGCTGGCGCGCCGGACAGCGTCTCGACGACGACCCGGTCGTCCGGAAAGCGTCAGCGCCGACGGCGGGCGACCCGCTCTTCGGCCGTCTCGGCGGTGACCACCTCGTACAGCAGCGCCCGGCCAGCGGGAGCGTCCGCGTCGTCGGTCTTCGGGCGGAGAACCCGGCCCAGACGCTGTGTGAACTCCCGTTCGCTGCCGGACCCCGACAGGACAACGGCGACGTTGGCGTCGGGGACGTCGACGCCCTCGTCGAGGACGTTCGCCGCCACGACGCGGGAGTACTCGCCACGTCGGAACCGCTCGAGTATCTCGCGGCGCTCGGTGGCGCCCGTCTCGGCGGTGACCGGCGGAACCAGGAACCGTTCGGCAATATCGTACACGAGGTCGGTGTGGGCGGTGAACACGATGACCCGGTCCTCGCTGTGGCGCTCGAGGAGGTCCGAAAGCGCCGTCATCTTTCGGTCGGCGTTCATCATTACCTCGCGGGCCCGCTGTTTGGCCAGGAGCGCCTCCCTGGCCCGGGGGTCCGACCCCGAGCGCTTGACGAGTTCCTGGTAGTCGCTGCCGCTCCGCAGCTGCAGGCCCGACTCCCGGAGGTAGTCGGTGAAGGTGCCCTGATGTTGCTCATAGCGGTCCCGCTCCTCGTCGGTGAGTTCGACCTCGATGCGCTTGATGTCGTAGTCGGCGAGGTGTTCGCCGGCGAGGTCGTCGGCGTCGAGTCGGTAGACGACGGAGCCCACCAGCTCCTCGACAGCCTCGTGGGCGCCGTCGGGCCGCTCGAACGTCGCCGTCAGGCCGAGACGGGCCGGTGCCGCCGACAACCGGGCGATGTCGCGGTACCCCTCGCCGCCGAGGTGGTGGACCTCGTCGAAGGCGAGCAGGCCGAACCGGTCGCCCAGGTCCTCGGCCTGCAGGTATGCCGAGTCGTAGGTGGAGACGGTGATGGGTTCGACCTGCTGGGTGCCGCCGCCGAGGCGGCCGACCGGCCGGTCGAACTCCGCCTCGAGTTCCCGCTGCCACTGCTCCAGCAGGTCGACGGTTGGGACGACGACGAGCGCCGGGACCCCCAGTGCCACTATCGCGCCAATTCCGATGACGGTTTTGCCGCTACCAGTCGGCAGTTCGACGACGCCGCGGTCGCCGGCCTCCCGCCAGGCGTCCAGCGCCGCCCGCTGGTACTCGCGCAGTTCGTAGTCGGTCGTCAGTCTGTCCACGTCGGCCGTCGACAGTACCGCGTCCTCGAGGGAGAGTCCGCGGTTGCGGCAGGTCGCCCGCAGGAACGGGTACCGGAAGGCGGGGGCGCGGCGGCTCTCCGAGCGGTCGTCCCGCCGGACGAACGACAGCGAGTCCAGCGCGTCGGCGCCCTCGCCGTCGATGGCCCGGAACGGTTCGACTCGCACATGAGCGACGAGCAGGGCGAGACCGTCGACGCGACCGACGCCGACGACGGGACGCCGGACGGGTCGGACACGTTCGAGGAGACAGCCGACGAAGCGGCGGCCGCCGAGGCCGGAACGGACGCCACGAACGACACCGAGGACGCCGAGGCGGGGCCGACGACCGACGTCGAGACCGTCCGCGAGGAGATCGAAGAGCAGGACGCCGAGGTGGTCGCCGCCGAGGTGGCCGACCTCCGCGAGCGGGTCGCCGAACTGGAGGCGAACCTCGCGGAGACGGCGGCCGAACGGGACGACCTCGAGGACCGCCTCAAGCGGAAGGCCGCCGAGTTCCGGAACTACAAGAAGCGCCAGGAGAAACGGCGCGAGGAGGTCCGCGAGCGGGCCACGGAGGACCTCGTCGAGCAGTTGCTGGAGGTCCGGGACAACCTCGACCGGGCACTCGACCAGGAGGAGGGCGCCGATATCCGGGAGGGCGTCGGGGCTACCTTCCGGCAACTGGACGAGATACTGGTCGCCGAAAACGTCGAGCCGATCGAGCCGTCGCCGGGCACCGAGGTCGACCCGACGCGCCACGAGGTGCTGCTGAACGTCGAGAGCGACCGGCCCGACGGAACCGTCGCCGAAGTCCAGCGCCCCGGCTACGAGATGGCCGGGAAGGTGCTCCGGGCGGCGCAGGTGACCGTCGCCGAGGGCGAGCCCGAATAGCGGTTCTGTTTATACTTCCCGGTCCGGGCGGGTCGCAGCGCCGAAAACCGCCGGAGGGGGCGCTCTCCCTCTCGGCCGTGTGTCGTCGTATCTAGCAACTTTTAACCGGTTCAGCCCGATAGCTACGGACAACATGGCGAGCAACAAGATTCTCGGTATCGACCTCGGTACCACCAACTCCGCGTTCGCGGTGATGGAAGGAGGCGACCCCGAAATCATCACTAACGAGGAGGGCGAGCGGACGACGCCGTCGGTCGTCGCCTTCACCGACGAGGGCGAGCGGCTGGTCGGCAAGCCGGCCAAGAACCAGGCCGTCCAGAACCCCGACCGGACCATCCAGTCCATCAAGCGCCACATGGGCGAGGACGACTACACCGTCGAAATAGACGACGAGGAGTACACACCCGAGCAGATCTCGGCGATGATCCTCCAGAAGATCAAGCGCGACGCCGAGGAGTACCTCGGCGACGAGGTGGAGAAGGCCGTCATCACGGTGCCGGCGTACTTCAACGACCGTCAGCGGCAGGCGACCAAGGACGCCGGCGAGGTGGCCGGCTTCGAGGTCGAGCGCATCGTCAACGAGCCGACCGCGGCGGCGATGGCCTACGGCCTCGACGACGAGTCCGACCAGACCGTCCTCGTGTACGACCTCGGGGGCGGCACCTTCGACGTGTCCATTCTCGAGCTGGGCGGCGGCGTCTACGAGGTCGTCGCCACCAACGGCGACAACGAACTCGGCGGCGACGACTGGGATGAGGCCATCATCGGCCACCTGGCCGACGCCTTCGAGGACGAGCACGGCATCGACCTCCGCAAGGACCGCCAGGCACTCCAGCGGCTGACCGAAGCCGCCGAGGAGGCCAAGGTGGAGCTGTCCTCCCGGAAGGAGACCACGGTCAACTTGCCGTTCATCGCCGCCACGGACGAGGGGCCGCTCAACCTCGAGGAGACCATCTCGCGGGCGACGTTCGAGTCGCTGACGAGCGACCTCGTCGAGCGGACCGTCGGCCCAACCGAGCAGGCGCTGTCGGACGCCGGCTACTCGAAGGGCGACATCGACGAGGTCATCCTCGTCGGTGGGTCGACCCGGATGCCGCAGATTCAGGATCGTGTCGAGGAGCTGGCCGGTCAGGAGCCCAAGAAGAACGTCAACCCCGACGAGGCCGTCGGGCTGGGCGCGGCCATCCAGGGTGGCATTCTCTCGGGCGACGTTGACGACATCGTCCTGCTCGACGTGACGCCGTTGTCGCTGGGCATCGAGGTCAAGGGCGGCATCTTCGAGCGGCTCATTGACAAGAACACCACCATCCCGACCGAGGAGTCGAAGATATTCACCACCGCGGCCGACAACCAGACCTCGGTCAACATTCGCGTCTTCCAGGGCGAACGGGAGATCGCCGAGGAGAACGAACTGCTCGGCGCGTTCCAGCTGGCCGGCATCCCGCCGGCCCCGGCCGGCACGCCGCAGATCGAGGTGACGTTCAACATCGACGAGAACGGCATCGTCAACGTCCAGGCCGAGGACCAGGGCTCCGGCAACGCC
>PXSL01000007.1:0-1606 GCA_003022815.1 Halobacteriales archaeon SW_5_68_122
CGGGTCCGGCTGCAGGTACTCCGCCGGGCCGACGTACTCCCGAATGGCCTCGATGGAATGCTCGGCGCCGCTCCGGGAAGCGTATCCCTGCGCGGCGTTGGCGATGATGTTCCCGTTGTCGTGGACGAGTCGCCATCGATGGTCCTCGCCCTTGCCCACGTAAACCTCGAACGTTGCCTGACTTTCCGTGTGGTCGGGGAGTACCATCCCGTCGCTGGTTCCCTCGTCGGGGAGTTCATCCTCGCTTTCGACGAGTAGCGTGGTCGCGCCGAGCGCGTCGCGTCGAACCGCCCGGACCCCCGTCTGCGCGGGGTGCTGTTGTTCGTATCCCCTGTCGCTGGCCGCGATGACGTCACCACTTCGGTGACGGAGCCGCCAGCGCCACCGTCCGCCACGGTCCTCGTACAGCTCGAACTGCGACTCGCTGGTCCTGAGATCCTCGATTCCTGCCACGAGTGCATCCTGATCCGAAGATTTGTCGGACAGCTTGCCCTGTAGCTCCTCGATTTCGCGTTCCCTGGCGGCTAGTTTCTGCTCAAGGTCCGCAATCCTCTCGTCTCGTTCGTCGTTCGCATTGACCTCATCGATTGCTGCGTCGCGCTCGGCTTCGGCCTGCGCCGCCCTGTGTTCGGCAGCATCTCGCTCCGTCGTCGACTCAATCTCCTCGATTGCCGCATCGCGCTCGGCCTCGGCCTGCGCCGCTCTGTGTTCGGCAGCATCCCGTTCCGCCGTCGATCTCGTCAACAGCGGCACAAACACGCCGCCGCCGGCGACGACCAGGATGCCGACCACGTACAATCCCATGATCTCGACCTCCTGGTTACCGAGGGCGGCTCTCCACTCGCTCGGGTATGCCACCACGAACCACGCAATCGCCAGCAGGCTGATCGTTGCTCCGACATATGAGAGCAGTGTCGCTCTCCGCTCCAGCGGGAGTCGGAGGATCGGCCCGATCATCAGCATCAACAACCCGAGCGACGCCAGCGCGATACCCGCCCCTCGAATTAGTTCTCCCTGGCTGCTGAACATCACCAGCACGATTCCCGAGAGACCTGTAACGATCCCCAGCACGAACCCCCAACCCTATCGCTTCGTTGGCGTTCGTCTCCCGTCCGATACGGTTCTCGTACACCGACGTCAGTGTACCATCGGTTGATTGTGCCATACACCAATGACCGCTCGGACGCGATTGGTTTCTCTGCATTGCACACCAAGGGTTTAATTATCGACGGGACGGCCGAAGACACGACGGTCAGAGCCAGTCGACGAACGTCTCCTCGACGAGCGTCCTGTCTTGATTGTCGATGTACTCGGCCTGCATGCCCCAGATGGCCTCGCCGAGCGGTTCCCCGCGGGCGACACGTGCCTCGACCAGGTCGCGCTTCCACCCGGCCGGCGTCACCCGGCGGTCGACCCGCTCGCGGAGCGGCTGGATGTAGCGGTTGGCCTCCTCGGCGTCCAGCCCCCGCAGCCCGAGGCCGTCACGGGCCAGCTCAAACAGTTCGGCGTACAGCTCCTCGGTGTCGGTCGTCTCGGTGCCGTCGGCGGTGAACCACCGCATCTCCGCGTCGAGGCCGTCCCGGACCGCCGCGTAGAAGTTGTCGCG
>PXSL01000007.1:1650-4731 GCA_003022815.1 Halobacteriales archaeon SW_5_68_122
CTGCCGTGCTTGTGCCGGAAGTGCGCAAAGCGGTCGTCGAACCGTCCCCGGTCGTCGACCAGTGCCGGCACCACCGTTTCGTCGTCGGCGATTCGCTCGATTGCCTCGTCGAGGCTGTCGATGTCCTCGGGGAAGGCCACTTTCTCGGAATCCGCGGGGTTGAGCACCGACTCGAAGACGGGAACGCGGTTCTCCATGTAGCCGTCGGCAAGCACCGTCTCGGCGTCGGCGTCGTAGAGGTCCGGCGGGAAGAACGGCGAGTTCACCGCCACCGCGAGAATCGGCCCGGCAACCCGGAGGGCGTACCGGAAGTTCTCCGGCAGGTCGTGGGCGTGGGCCGTCTGGTAGTGCGGCTGGATGGAGGTGATGAGCGCCTCCGGCATCACCGTGTCGGCGTTCATCGAGACGTGCGGAGCGTCCAGTTGCAGTTCCGCGGCGTAGTCGGTGTTGGCCATCGCGTGGTACCGGACGGAGCTGGTCATGTTCGTTGCGATACGGACGCCCTCCTCCTGGACGCTGTCGGTGAGGTACTCCGTGGCCGTCTCGCCGATGGGCGGGACCGTCCAGATGCCGTCGCTGACCAGTAGCATCCCCTCGCGGGCGACCTCCCGCTGTGCGGCGTCGAGCTTCGCCTGGACCTCCGCCTCCTGGGCCCGGAGGCCGTACCGCGACAGCGGCTGCGGCGTCGTACACAGCTCCGCGTTGTGGAGGCCGAGTTCCTTCTCGAAGCCGATGTACTCCAGCAGCCGCCGGGGGACCCGCATCAGCGCGTCCGTCTCGGCGTCGACCGCGTAGAACTCGTACTCGAGGCCGACGATGGCCTGCGGGTTGTCGAAGGTGCCGTCGGCCAGCTCATCGCGTAGCGCCTCGACCTCCTCGGCCACCCGCGACGCGAACTCGTCGTCGTCGACCGCCAGCGCCTCGGTGACCCGCGCCGCGAGCTCTGAGGCAGACATACCTGCCTTTGGAACGTCGAGCGGTTTCAAATGTGCGGCTCCCCGGAGGATTGTCACCGACCTACAGTAGCCCCCGGACCCGGCGGACCGGCCGCGAACGGCGTCAGTCGTCCTGTGCGCGCTCGAAGGGCCGCGGCGGGAGGCGTAGCTCCTCGAGGTCCGGCATGTGCTTGACGTTGTAGACGACCGACAGTTCGTCGGTCAGCGGCTCGCCGACGCAGGACAGCCGGACCCCGCGCTCGACCGGCAGGCGAACGGCCACGCGAAGCCGCGGTTCTCGGCGGCCTCCAGCAGCGTCTCGCCGGGGTCGACCGGGAACCGGCCGTAGTCCGCCGCCCCGAGGTCCGCCGCCGCGGCCCGCCCGAAGAGGTTCTCGTCCGACAGCGACCACCCGTGGTCGTCGAACACCTCGTAGTTCAGGTACTCGACCCGGGTGCGGTCCGGGTCGATGTCGTCCGTCACCCCCTCCGAATCGGTGCCGTCGGCCTCGTCGGCGTCGGCGCCGTCGAACCGCTCGACGGCACCCGAGCGGATCGCCTCGTAGGCCGCCTTGACACGCTGGAACTCCTCGATGGAGCCGCCCTGGTCCGGATGTGCCTCCTTGGCGCGCCGCCTGTAGGCCCGCTTTATTTCGGCGTCCTCGGCGTCCGGGTCGACACTCAATACGTCGAACGGAGAACCCACGCCCGAACGTAGCCGAATCGGACGGAAAAAGTTTCGTTCGGCGGCGAGCGGTGCGGCTACGCCGGCCGGATGCCGTACACCCGCCCTTGCTCCTCGAGGACCGTCTCCTCGTCGGTCCAGTAGTTCGAGAAGGCCGACGCCCCCGACCCGCCAGCGGACCTCGCCGGTCGCCTTCTCGAGGGCGTAGAGGTGGCCGTCGTAGGAGCCGACCAGCACGCACTCGGGGGTGACCGTCAGCGACCCGAGCACGGTGCCGAACACGTTCCGCGACCACAGCTGTTCGCCCGTCTCGGCGTCCAGCGCGTGGACGTGGCGGTCGGCACTGCCGACGTAGACGACGCCCGCCCCGGGGTCGACGCCGGGGTTCGACATCGTCACCTCGCCCGTCTCGAAGGTCCACTCGAGGCGTCCGTCCTCGAGGTCCAGCCGCCGGACGTGACCGTCCCAGGAGCCGACGAAAGCGCCGCCCTCGTACGTCGGGATGGTGCCCTTCACCTGGGCGTCCGTCTCGAAGGACCACGCGAACTCCAGCGAGGGAAACTCCCAGGCGTACACGAGGCCGTCGTTGGAGCCGATGACCAGCCGCTCGGCGTCGGGGTCGACCGCCGGCGACGGGTGTGGCATCCCCCACGGCCGGTCGTCGTGCCACAGCGGCCGGCCGGTCGCGGCGTCCACCGCCCACATCGTCCCCGAGGGGTCCATCCCCGGGTAGTTGTACTCGGCGACGAAGTACAGGGTGCCGTCCCAGTAGGCGGGGCTGGAGCCGATGGCGATGGCGCCGCCCAGTTGCCACCGCGTGGTCTTCCAGACCTGCTCGCCCGTCGCCGCGTCGAGGGCGTACATCGCGCCGTCGTAGCCGCCGACGTAGGCGGTATCGCCGACGACCGCCGGCGTGCCGTGGAAGCCGAGGCTGTCGGCGGCGCCCGTCTTGACGGACCATCGTCGCCGGCCGTCCGGTCGGAAGGCGTGGACTCGGCCGGTGTCGTCCGAGACAATGAGTGTCTCGCCGTCCGGCGTCGGCCGGGGGCTGGACTTGGCCGCCGTGTGCCCGATGCCGTTCATCGGCTCCGACCACGCCACCTCGACGGCGTCGGGGACGGTCGCGTCCGGGTAGTAGCCCAGGCGGCGCGTCCCGCGCCGGAAGTGCGTCACGTCCTCCCGGGGCGGGTACGTCTCGGCGTACGAGCGGGACTCCGGATCGAAGGCCGCCTGGTCGCGGTCGAACTCCTCGCCCGCGAGGCTCGAACAGCCAGCGAGGCCAGCGGTCGCCGCGGTCCCGAGGCTCGCAAGTAGGCGGCGCCTGCTGGTCCGGGGGCCGAGGCCTTCGCGTCCGGAGGGACCATGCATCGTCGTGGCGTTCGACTCCGGGCGACATATACGCCGCGGTCGGGCTTTCGGAACCGGCGGCGACGGCCGGCACACCGTACGTTGATACGACGGC
>PXSL01000017.1 GCA_003022815.1 Halobacteriales archaeon SW_5_68_122
CGGATGCACAGCCTGGACCTCATCGACATGGGGGCCATCCCGGACGACCGCGTCATGTCCGACATCGAGGGCGACGTGCAGGCCATCGTGCCGACGCACGGCCACCTCGACCACATCGGCGCCATCTCGAAGCTGGCCCACCGCTACGACGCCCCCATCGTGGCCACGCCCTTCACCATCGAGCTGGTCAAACAGCAGATCGACAGCGAGGAGAAGTTCGGCGTCGAGAACGACCTCGTGAAGATGGAGGCCGGCGGCACGATGAACATCGGCGAGCGGACCGAACTCGAGTTCGTCAACGTCACCCACTCCATCATCGACGCGATCAACCCCGTCCTGCACACGCCGGAGGGCGCCGTCGTCTACGGGCTGGACAAGCGGATGGACCACACGCCCGTGCTGGGCGACCCCATCGACATGGAGCGGTTCCGCGAGATCGGCCGCGAGGGCGTGCTGGCGTACATCGAGGACTGCACCAACGCGGGCAAGAAGGGCCGGACGCCGAGCGAGTCCGTCGCTCGCGAGCACCTGCGAGACACCATCTACTCGATGGAGGACTACGACGGCGGCATCGTCGCGACGACGTTCTCCAGCCACATCGCCCGCGTGAAGAGCCTCGTCGAGTTCGCCGAGGACATCGGCCGCCAGCCCGTTCTCCTGGGTCGTTCGATGGAGAAGTACAGCGGCACCGCCGAGCGGCTCGGCTTCGTCGACTTCCCGGGGGACCTCGGGATGTACGGCCACCGCAAGTCCGTCGACCGAACGTTCAAGCGCATCATGGAGGAGGGCAAGGAGAACTACCTCCCCGTCGTGACCGGCCACCAGGGCGAGCCGCGCGCGATGCTCACCCGGATGGGCCGCGGCGAGACGCCGTACGAGCTGGACAAGGGCGACAAGGTCATCTTTTCGGCGCGGGTCATCCCGGAGCCGACCAACGAGGGCCAGCGCTACCAGTCCGAAAAGCTCCTCGGCATGCAGGGCGCCCGTATCTACGACGACATCCACGTCTCCGGTCACCTAAACAGAGAGGGCCACTACGAGATGCTGGACGCCCTCCAGCCGAAGAACATCGTCCCGGCACACCAGGACATGAGCGGGTTCTCCGACTACGTGAACCTCTGTGAGAACGAGGGGTACGAGATGGGCCGGGACCTCCACGTTTCCCGGAACGGCGACATCATCCAGATAACGGAATGACCACCTCAGAGCGCGTCGAGGCCGCGATCGCCGACCGCCGCGAGCTGGTCAACAACGCGATTACGGAACAGCTGCCGGTCCAGCGACCGGAGCGGCTGTACGGCGCCTCCCGGTACCTGCTGGACGCCGGCGGCAAGCGGCTCCGCCCGACCATCCTGCTGTTGACGGCGGAGGCCATCTCGGAGGTCGAGCCGCTCGGAGCCGACTACCGGGCGTTCCCGTCGCCCTCCGGCGACGACATCGACGTGCTGACGGCGGCGGTCGCCATCGAGGTCATCCAGTCGTTCACCCTCATCCACGACGACATCATGGACGACGACGACCTGCGGCGCGGCGTGCCCGCGGTCCACCGCGAGTACGACCGGTGCTCCAGCCGAGCGTAGCGTCGAAGCACTGGACGAACTGGCAACAACCTGCACCGAAATCTGCGAGGGCCAAGCGCTCGACGTCGACTTCGAGGGCCGGCCGGACGTGACGACCGACGAGTACCTCGAGATGGTGGAGTTCAAGACCGCGGTTCTGTACGCGGCGGCGGCCTCGATTCCCGCCATCCTGCTCGGGTCGGACGCCGAGACGGTCGACGCGCTGCACGGCTACGGCCTCGACGTCGGCCGGGCGTTCCAGATTCAGGACGACCTGCTCGACCTGACGGCCTCCAGCGACACCCTCGGCAAGCAGCGCGGCTCCGACCTCATCGAGGGCAAACAGACCGTTGTCACACTGCACGCCCGCGACCAGGGCGTCGACGTCGACGGCCTGGTCGGCGGGGACCCGACGGAGGCCGAAATCGAGGCGGCCGTCGAACGACTCGAGGAGGCCGGCAGCATCGAGTACGCCCGCGGGCTCGCGACCGACCTCGTCGAGCGCGGCAAGGGCCGACTCGAAGTGCTCCCGTCCGGCGAGCCACGGTCGCTGCTCGAGGACATCGCCGACTTCCTCGTCGAGCGCGGGTACTGACGGCCACGGGCCGAGTCCGACGGCGGTCCCCGACCCGTCCACCGACAGTCGGTCGTCTCTCCGACCGTGCAAATCCGTGACAAGAGTTTAGTTCGCGCTCCGCGAGGTTCGGACATCGATGAGACGTGAGATGCGCACCACGGACTTTCTCGACCGGGCGGTCGACCTCTACAGCGACGTGACCGGGGTCGTCGCTCACGACGGGACCGAGTACCAACACCCACTACTTCATCGAGACGCTGTACGCGACGAACAAACTCGGCGCCGTCTTCGTGCCGATGAACTACCGGCTGACCGCCGATGAACTGGCGTACATCCTCGAGGACTGTGCGGCCGATGTCGTCGTTGCCGACCACGAGTTCGCCGCCAACATCGAACCGGTCCGGGAGGACGTGCCGGCGTCGCACTTCATCGGCTACCGGACCGACGACATCGACGGCGACTGGGTGGACTACGAGGCGGTGCTCTCGGAGGGATCGACCGACGAACCGGACCGACCGGACGTCGCGGAGGACGACGACGCGAGCATCAACTACACCTCGGGAACGACCGGCGACCCAAAGGGGGTAGTCCGGACCCACCGGACCGAACACTGGCACGCGCTGGTGCTCAACCAGCACATGGAGATCCGCGACGACGACACCTACCTGTGGACGCTACCGATGTTCCACTGCAACGGGTGGGGCCACACCTACGCCATCACGGGAACCGGCGGTACCCACGTCTGTCAGCGAACCTTCGACGCCGAAGACACCTTCCGGCGAGTCCGCGAGTACGACGTCAGCTTCCTGTGTGGCGCTCCGACGGGGCTGAACAATCTCATCCAGCACTACGAGGACGAGGACGGCGACGTGGAGACGACCGGCGACCGGTCGGTTCGCATCGCCACGGCGGGTAGCGCGCCCGCGACGGCCACCCTCGAAACCG
>PXSL01000018.1 GCA_003022815.1 Halobacteriales archaeon SW_5_68_122
CACCGCCGTTTCATGGCACCGAGGTTTGAGATAGTTACAGCCGGCAGTGTGAGCTTCGGGGTCGACCGTGACGGACGGCTCCGAGGTAGTCGTCTGATGGCGCGCCGCCCTCCCCCCGGCGTCGACGTTCACCCGGAGTTCTCGCTACACCACTCCCGCACTCGGTGGGCGACCGCCGACCGGAACGCGCCGACGTCGAGGTCGGTGCCGCCGTGGAGGAGTCGGCCGTGTGCCCGCCGGAGAATCGCCTCGCAGGTCCGTTCGAACAGCGCCTCGGAGGTCGGTTCCCGGTCGGTCGGCAGGTCCGCCCGCACTCGCCGGAGCAGTTCGTCCGTAACGTACCGGTCGGCCAGCGCCGCGGCGTCGCCATCCAGCGGTTCGGGGTCGACCGAGCGGTCGACCGCCGGGGTCGGCAGTTTCGCCCGGTCGCCCGTCTTGTTCCGGAGGACGACGCCGGCGGCGGGGCCGTCGTACCACGCCGAGTCGGGTATCGCGTCGGGGTCGGCGTCGAAGTCCGAGGCCCGGACCTCCCGGTCGAAGGTGTTGACCGTCGCAAGTCCGAGGCGGTCGTACACCCGCTCGACGCCGTCCGGCGGCAGGAACGCTCCGCGGTCGGCGTCCCAGATGTCCAGCCCGAGCACCGACGGCATCCGGCCGAACTCGTAGTCGACGGCCTGTCGATGGGTGGCCTCGGCCACGAAGGCGACGGTCTCGACACTGTCGACGGCGCTCCGGAGTGCCTCGCGGTCCAGCGTCTCCCGGACGTGGCGGACGGCGTGGCGGTACGGCTCCGGCGGGTCGTCGCCGAACTGCCGCCGGTTGTCGCCGAACTCGAGGGGTCCGGACGCACGCAGCCGGAACCGGAGCTGTGCGCCGTCGATCAGCTCCTGCACCCAGAGGTGGCCCGACTCGAACAGCCCCTCCGGCGCCGAGTCGACGTGCGGGACGGGCGGGTAGCGCTTCACGGCCGCAACTCCGCGGCCGGCCACTTGAGTGTTCAGGCGCCGACACCGGCGGCCCACCCGTCGGCCGGCCGGACGGCCTCGCCGTCCTCCCGTTGCGGCGGCCGGAACCGCTCGCCCAAGTTCCTCGCAAAGGTGCTCGGCGATGTCGAGGCGGACTCTAGGCCGACATGGCCGGTCAGCAACGGCGGACCCATCGGGTGGCCGTAGCCGACTTCCATCGCGGTGTCGACGTCCTCGACGCCGGCGACGCCGCTCTCGACCATCTGGATTGCCTCCAGACCGAGCGCGACCCCGACCGCGATGAGGCGAAGCCGGCTGTCGCGGACGACGCATGCCTCGATGCCGGCTTCGATGCGCCCGGCGTCGACGTCATTGAGGCGGACGCCGTGGCCCGCCATCGCCGACACCTGGGCGATGTCGCCATGCTCCCCGCGCCGATGACCGTGACCTGCATGCAGGGTTCGGCGTGCGGGAGGGCCTGACCCGTCGTGGTCGGACGCGGACGGCGAGACCTTCGGACCCGACCGCCGGTACGGGTTCGGAACTGAGTCCATCGAACCACTTAACTCACCACGACCTGTCGAAAGGTCAAACAATGGAACGGAGCCGCCTCGACGGCTCGGAACTCGTCGCGGCCCTCGGTCTCGTGTTCGTGGTGAGCGGGGTCACCCTCTGGTGGGAGTCGCGGCTCCCGGCGAGTCCGACGGCGGGGGCCGCGCTGTACGAACTCGTCGTCCACGTTCTGTTCGGCGGCGTCGTGCTCGCGCTCGGGGTCCACATTGAGCGGAGCGAGCTCTCGCCGGACGAGCGGTTCACCGTGATGACGTGGTGCTTCTCGGCGTTCCTCTTTTTCGTGGTTCTGGCGGCGTGGTCGAACCTCACGTCGCTGCTCGCGGCGCGGGTGACCGACCCGTTTGTCAGCGACGTAGTCGTGTTCGGCAGCATGGGGGGCGCCTTCGGCGTCATCGCCGGTGTTAACCACGGCCGGTCGGTCCGGAACGCCCGACTAGCCGAGCACAACGAGGACCAGCGGGAGACGCTGGTCCTCCTGACGCGGCTGCTCAGACACGACATCCGCAACGACATGACGGCCATCCGCGGCCACGCCGAGTTCGTCGAGCCACACGTCGACCCGGAGGGCGAGGAGCTCGTCGAGGTCATCCAGCGGCGCAGTGAGTCCGTCATCCGGCTCCTCGAGGACACCGACACGCTCATCGAGACGCTGGACGGCGACCACCAGTTCGAGGCGGTCGACCTCTCGGCGGTGCTGGACGACCAGATGACGTCTGTCACGGACGACCACCCGAAGGCGACCATCCTGTCGGATGTCCCGGACGGGCTGTGGGTCGTTACCGACGGACTGGTCCATCAAGTGTTCTCGAACCTGTTCGGCAACGCCGTCGCCCACAACGACCCTGAAGAGCTGACCATCCGGGTCCAGGCGACCCGTGACGACGACGTCGTCGAAATCGTCGTCGCCGACGACGGCAAGGGCATCGCCGAGGACGCCCGGGACTCCATCCTCGAGCTGGGCGAGAAGGGCTCCGAGAGCGGCGGCGACGGCCTCGGGCTGTACCTGGTCGCGCGGCTGGCCGACGTGTACGGCGGGTCGGTCACCGTCGACGAGTCCCGGGAGGGCGGCGCCCGGTTCGTGGTCACCCTGCCGGCCGCGACGGCCGGCGGGGACTGATAGTGATTACTGTGACTGTTTACCGGTACAACCGCTCGCAGTCGGGCGGCCGATCCGGTAATGACTTACAGTAACCACTATGATACGGACTGCTGTGAGTCATCTCCACACCGACCGCCCGAGGTCGAGCGGTCGTCGTGGTGAACAGCTACGGCAGTTCGTATGAACCTATAAGCGGCCGCCGGCCCTCGCGGCGGGCATGAGCGACTCCGACCGCGGGACCGACCGACTCGTTGAGGTGTTCATGGAGGGGATGGCGGGGGTGACCCCGGACGTGCCGCCCTCCTTCGAGGAACTGGAGGCGGCGGCCCTGGAGGCCATGGACGAGCGGGCTTTCGACTACGTCGCCGGCGGCGCGGGCGGCGAGCGGACCGTCGGCCACAACCGCGACGCCTTCGCGCGGTGGCACCTCTGGCCGCGCGTGCTCCGGGACTTCTCCGGGCGGGACCTCTCGACGGAGCTGTTCGGGACCGAGCTGACCGTGCCGGTGCTCCTGGCACCCATCGGCGTCCAGTCCATTATCCACGAAGCGGGCGAACTCGGCACCGCGCGGGCGGCCGCCGCACAGGACGTTCCGATGGTGGTCTCCTCGGCGGCCTCCCACACCCTGGAGTCGGTTGCCAAGGAGCTCGGCGGGACGCCCGGCTGGTTCCAGCTGTACTGGTCGTCGAACGACGACGTGGCGAGGAGCTTCGTCCGGCGGGCGGAGGCGGCGGGCTACGAGGCGCTGGTCGTCACGGTCGACAACAACGCCCTCGGGTGGCGCGAGCGGGACGTCTCGGGCGGCTACCTCCCGTTTCTCGACGGCGAGGGCGTCGCCAACTACTTCGCCGACGAGGCGTTCCGGAACCTGCTCGAGGCGCCGCCCGAGGAGGCCGAACTCGCCGCCATCCGGACGTTCGTCGACGTGTTCGGCGACCCCTCGCTGACGTTCGACGATCTTGAGTGGCTCTGTGAGTTCGCCGAGATTCCGGTCGTCGTCAAGGGAGTGCTCCACCCGGCGGACGCCCGCGAGGCGGTCGACCGCGGCGCCGACGGCTTGGTCGTCTCCAACCACGGCGGCCGGCAGGTGGACAACGCCGTGCCCGCCCTTGAGGCGTTACCGAAGGTGGTCTCGGCGGTGCCCGAGGCGGTGCCGGTGGCCTTCGACTCCGGGGTTCGGCGGGGCTCCGACGCCATCGTCGCGCTGGCGCTGGGCGCCGACGCCGTCGGCCTCGGTCGGCCGTACGCCTACGGGCTGGCGGTCGACGGCGCCGACGGCGTCGAGGCGGTGCTCAAGAACTTCCTGGCGGACCTGGACCTGACGCTCGGACTGGTCGGCTACGACAACGTGGAAGCGGTCGACCGCGGGGCCGTCGTCCGCGCCGACGAGCTGTAGCGACCCCGGAGGGCGCGGCGCGCGCGGCTGTAACCCGTTTGCGGGCGCTCGACCCGGGACCTGCGCCGGCCCGTTCTCCGACGGCTGGGAAGACCTGTCCGCTCGCGGGCGGGTCCGTACACTGCTGTCCAGAAATCGGCGTGAGAGTCGATCACACCCCTCCAAAACTACTAATATCCTCCCGGAAATCATCTCAAGCGAGACGGAGGCAGACGATGACCACCATCATTACCACCCCGCCGTACGCGTCCGCCACAAAGCGGTGCGTCGCGGGTGTGGGCGGGTGGTCCGACGCCTCGTCCGCGCTTGCGATTCGCGCCGCGTAAGGCCCGCCGGCCCGGCGGCGCGACGGACTTCTCCGAACTCCACGGTCCGGAGCGGTCCGCTCTCGCGGGCGTGACCCGCCTTCTGCGCCGCCGATTCGCCGGAAGCCCGCCGGCCGTCCGCCGTCCGGTCGGCCCGACGCCGCGGATCCCGAGTGACATCTGACCCCCGACAGCCGCCGGTACCGCGGGTTCGACTCCCGCCGGGGACGTATGCTCACCCAGACCCACCGAGTCACCCTCTCGGTCCGAGTGCCCAGGGGCGCCGCGGGCGACGTCGACGGCGGCGTTGAGAGCGTCGTCGGCGACGTCGACGGCGTCGAATACGTCGAGGTCCACGACTTGGCTGGCGTTCGGCCGAACGCGCTCGACCTCCACGTCGACGCGGCGGTCACCGTCGAACTCGACGCCGACGTGGCCGACCCCGGCGAACGCCTCCGCGACGGCTTCGGCGTCCTCGCGGTCGACTAACAGTTCCGCGCCGCTCGGGGCTCCACGGGTTAGACTCCCGGCGGAACCCTTGGGGCATCCGCCCCGTGATTCGATGCGACGAACGGACGCCCACACCACTAACGTACAGCTAGAAGAACGAACGCCCAGCGGTCGCACGCTGGGCCGACTCGCCGTCGGTACCCTCGCCGCCTTCGCGTTGTTCGCGCTGCTGGCGCGGGCGCCCGCCCTGGCGATGGCCGGCGCCTTCGTCGCCGGTCTCTGGTGAGCGACCGTTCAGTTGTGAGTGCCGCCGGAGCGGCGGCTCGGAACCCGGTCTCGGCGGCCGACTCGACGCGTCAGCCCCGGCGTCGGCCGGATAGGCGGCGGTCGAGCGGCAAGAACCGGGTGGTGCAAAGCATTTATATGTGGAGTAGGCAAAGCATATAAGCATAATGCCAGGGCCCACCCGCCAGCGAGAGCGCACTACCGAAGACGAGACGGAGAGCGAGGAGGAGACAGGCTGTCCGGAGTGCGAGTCCGATTCGCTGGTCAGAAGCGGCGACGGCGGCGAACTCGTCTGCGAGGACTGCGGGCTGGTCATCGAGGAGGAGAACATCGACCGCGGGCCGGAGTGGCGGGCGTTCAACCACTCCGAGCGCCAGTCCAAATCCCGGGTGGGGGCGCCGACGACCCAGACAATGCACGACAAGGCAGTTCGCACTTTCGGAAATCGACCGGATGGCGTCCGCCCTCGGCGTCCCGCGGTCGGTACGCGAAGTCGCCTCGGTCATCTACCGACGGGCGCTCGACGACGACCTCATCCGCGGCCGCTCCATCGAGGGCGTCGCCACCGCCGCGCTGTACGCCGCCTGCCGACAGGAGGGAATTCCCCGGAGCCTCGACGAGGTGGCCGAGGTGGCCCGCGTCGAGCAGAAGGAGATCGGCCGCACCTACCGCTACATTGCCCAGGAGCTGTCGCTCGGCCTCGAACCCGTCGACCCCGTCCAGTACGTCCCGCGCTTCTGCTCGGAACTCGGCCTCTCGGAGGAGGTCGAGCAGAAGACCCGCGAGATAATCGAGGTGACCGCCGAGAAGGGGATGCTGTCGGGCAAGTCCCCGACCGGCTACGCCGCCGCCGCCATCTACGCCGCCTCGCTTCTGTGCAACGAAAAGAAAACCCAACGGGAGGTCGCCGACGTCGCCCAGGTGACCGAAGTGACGATCCGCAACCGCTACCAAGAGCAGATCGAAGCACTGGGCATCCACTGACCGCGACCTCGACGATTTTCTCCGGTCTCAACGCCGCTACCCGCCGAAACACCCGAACCGTTGTCCGTGGTTCCCGTAGTGTTAACACGGTGTAGCGTCTATCCTCTCACATGACAGTCTCCGAGACCATCGACGAGAGCGAGCTATCGGTCGAGCCGGACCTGCTCGCCGGACTGGAGTCGTTCGTGACGACGTCGGGACCCCGCGAGGAGCGCTTCGACGTGGAGGCGCCGTTCAGCGGGGCGGTCATCGGCCGGTTGCCCGCCTGCGGCCCCGACGACGTCGATAAGGCCTTCGAGCGGGCCGACCACGCACAGACGGCCTGGGCCGACCGCTCCGTCGAGGAACGCGCGGCGGTGTTCAAGCGGTACCACGACCTCGTGATCGAGCACTGCGAGGAACTGCTCGACGTCATCCAGGTCGAGAGCGGGAAGGCCCGCCGCCACTCCGGGGCTCTCGGAGACGACCGTCCACCACCATCCCGCCGGCGTCGTCGGCATCATCTCGCCGTGGAACTACCCCCTCTCGCTCGCAGTCTCCGACGCCATCCCCGCGCTGTTGGCGGGCAACAGCGTCGTCCTCAAGCCGGCCGAACAGACCTCCTACACCGCGCTGAAGGCCGTCGAGTTGCTCCGGGAGGCCGGCCTCCCGCGAGACGCCGTCCAGGTTGTCACCGGCTTCGGCAAGCCGCTCGGGGAGCCGCTCGTGGCCAACGCCGACTACGTCTGCTTCACCGGGTCGGGCGCGACGGGCCGCATCGTCGCCAGCCAGGCCGGCCAACACCTCACCGACTGCTCGCTGGAACTCGGCGGCAAGAACCCCGGCATCGTCTGCGACGACGCCGACATCGACCGGGCCGTTGAGGGCCTCATCCGCGGCTGCTTCACCAACGCCGGCCAGCTGTGCATCTCCATCGAGCGGCTGTACGTCCACGAGAACGTCTACGACCGGTTCATCGAGGCGTTCGTCGACGAGGTCAAGGCCCTGCATCTCGGGACCGGCTACAGCTACGACGTCGACGTCGGCAGCCTCATCTCCGAGCAGCAGCTCGAGAAGGTGACAGAGCACGTCGAGGAGGCCAAGGCCCAGGGCGCGACGGTGCTGACCGGCGGCACCGGCCGCCCGGATCTGGGGCCGTACTTCTACGAGCCGACGGTGCTGACCGACGTCGACGAGTCGATGGCGCTGTGCACCGAGGAGACGTTCGGCCCCGTCGTCTCCGTCTACGAGTGGAGCGACACCGAGGACGTCATCGAGCGGGCCAACGACTCCGAGTACGGCCTGAACGCCTCGGTCTGGACGGCGGATCTCGACCGCGGCCGCGAGATGGCAACGCGCATCGAGACGGGAACGGTCAACGTCAACGAAGCCTACGCCGCCGCCTGGGTGGCGCTGGACGCACCGATGGGCGGCATGAACGACTCCGGCATCGGTCGCCGCCACGGCGAGCACGGCCTGATGAAGTACACCGAACCGCAGACGGTGGCCATCCAGAAGCATCTCGGCATGACCGCGCCCCCCGGCGTGCCCTACTGGCTCTACGAGAAGCTCATGAACCGGCTGCTGAAGCTCCAGCGCCGCGTTCCCGGCATGCGGTAGTACGCCCACTTTTTGCACGGGCTCCAGGTACCGGCGGGCGTTCTCGGGGATGGCGTCGTAGCCGGAGTCAGCGACGGCCGACCACTCAACGTCGGGCCAGCCGTCGAAGGCGCGGAACTCGGCCTTGCAGTCGGCCCACCGCTCGGCCGTCGCGGGCACCGTCTCGACGGTCTCTCCGTCCAGGGTGTAGGCGGTTGCGACCTTCACCTCCTCGAGGCCGGCCAGCGTGTCGACGTGGTTGACCGCGAGGCCGGTGAAGCCGCTCGTCCGGGCGGCGTGCCGGAGCATCGGCAGGTCCAGCCAGCCGACCCGGCGTGGCCGGCCGGTGACGGTGCCGTACTCGCCGCCGGCCTCCCGGATGTGCTCGGCGAGTTCCTCCTCAGCGTTGCCAGTGTCGCCGTCGTAGCCGGGGGTGTCGCCCTCGACGCCGGCCAACTCGGTCGGCATCGGCCCGCTGCCAACCCGCGAGAGGTACGCCTTCACGACGCCGACCACCTCGCCGCCGACGACGCCCGGGCTCAGCCCCGACCCCGTTGCGGCGCCGCCCGCTGTCGGGGTCGAGGAGGTGACGTACGGGTAGTTGCCGTGGTCGATATCCAGAAGCGTCCCCTGGGCGCCCTCGAACATGAGTTCGTCGCCGGCCCCGCGGCGCTCCGCGAGGAAGGCGCCGCAGTCGACGAGCATGTCCTCCTCGCGGAGCCGTCGGCCGTACTCGCGGTACTCCTCGTAGAGCACCTCGAGGTCGAACGCCTCCGGGTTCTCGAGTTGCTCGAGGCTGGCGCCGTAAACGCCCTCGACGAGCGCCCGCTTCTGGGGGACGACGTACTCGAGGCGGTCCCGGAGCACCTCGGGCGCCACGAGGTCGCCGACGCGGACGCCGCGGCGGGCGGCCTTGTCCTCGTAGGTCGGGCCGATGCCGCGGCCGGTGGTGCCGACCTCGTTGTCGTCCTCGCTTTTGACCTCCTCCTCGATGCCGTCGAGCACCCGGTGGTACGGGAAGATGACGTGGGCCCGGCGGGCGACCCGGACGTCGGGGTTCAGGCCGCGCTCCCGGAGGGTGTCGAGTTCGTCGAACAGCGTCCCGGGGTTGACGACACAGCCGTTGCCGAGCACGCCGACGTTCCCCCGGACGGCCCCCGAGGGGACCAGCGAGAGCTTGTACTCGTGGCCCCCGTGGACAACGGTGTGGCCGGCGTTGTCGCCGCCCTGGTACCGCACGACGACGTCGGCAACATCGCCGTACACGTCGACGATCCCCCCTTTCCCCTCGTCGCCGAGTTGCGAACCAACGATGGTGACGGTCATCGGAGCGACGTACCAACCAGCGGGCTAAACAGATTACGGTATGGCGACCGACCCGACGCCCGCCCCGGCCCGGTTTCCACGATCACCCTGAGAGGCCCCGAGCGTGTGCCGTGGTCACAAGGGATTTATACTTTTCACTGGTAACTTCGAGTCGACTGCCGATTTCGCGGCGAGTCCCCGTCAAACAGACAGCAACCTTTAAATCGACCAAACACAAGTTAACAAGTGCCATGATAGATCGACTAGAGAAGGAAGTCGACATGCTGGAGCGCCATCTGCAGGTCTTGCGGATGGTAATCGAGAACGAGCCCATCGGTATCGTGAAGATGTCCAACGAGACGGGAGGAGAACCTCATCGAGCCGTCCAGCCAGGGCGCCATCACCACCGAGGACACCGCCGAGTTCGTCAGCGACCTCGACTCAAAAATCAACGAGATCATCGAGAAGCTCGAGGGCATGAAGATAGACGAAGTCCCCGAAATCGAAGGCTGACGGGAACTGCTTTTGTCGCTCGCACCGGAGGACGGTCAGCATCCACCCCACTCCGTCCCGCTCAGAGTTCTGGCACCGTCATGTATAGCGCGTTCTCTCTGGCCTCGACCAGACAGAGGTGGTAGCCGTTCTTCCGGGTCAGCGACACCAGACTGCGGTGCTTGTCGCGGCTGAGGAGGCTCCGGCTCGTTGCTTCCCGGACCAACTCGAGGCCGTCGGACTCGAAGTAGCTCCCGGTGACGACGAAGGCACCGCCGAGGGAGTCCTCGACAGCACAGAGGTCCGAGGCGTCGGTGATGAACGGCTCGATGGCGGCCGCCGAGGTCGGGTCCGGACCCCCCTCAAGGGAGGCGACGAACAGCGGTTGTCCCATCTGGTCGCGGGCCACGACATCGAAGGTGGCCTCCGGGCCGTCCCCGACGGCGACCGTCTCGGAGAAGGCGACGCGGTCGACGGCCGGCAGCGCGTCGTAGGCGTACCGCATCGACTCCCGCGCCCTCACTGTTGAACCGGGTGTGCGGCTCCAGACGGACGTTTGCCGAGAGCGACTCCCGGTCGGCGCGGCCGGCATGGATGTCCTCGAGGGTCGGCCCGCCGCGCGTGCCTTCGCGTACGAACAGGGTCGTCTTCTCGAGCGCCTCGGCGGGCGACAGCGACGGACCGGTCCCCGGGCGGTCGCCACGAGGTTCGGTCGTCCCGCCGGATTCGAGCGCGGCGACCCGCTCCTCGAGTCGTTTCTGGGTCCGCCGGAGCGACGACAGCTCGCTCCGGAGGGCGTCCAGTTCCGACGAGACGCCCGCACTTCCCGTGGCCGTATCGGCCGTTCCCGTCGCGGGGGGCGTTGTCTCGGGTGCTGCGTCGGCGTCCTCGGTCGCATCGCCCCACTCATCGGCCTCGACGGCGTCGGCCGGCCCGCTCCGCTCCGGGTCTACGGAGGGCACCGCCGTTGCCTCGTCCGGCTCGTCGGTCCCGCCGGGGTCGTCGTCGGTCGCGGGCGCCTCCGTCTCGCTTGCTCCCGCCTCGCCGGGTTCGCTTCCCGGACCACCGGCCATCGGTTCCGACCCGGCCTCCCGCCCTTCGGTCGCGTGGCCATCGCCGGAAGCCGTCGTCCCGCCGGGTTCCTCGAACGGTCCCGCGTCGGCCCCGTCCGTCGCGTCCGACCCGCCGCCGTCGTCCGGCCTCACCGCCGCGCCCGCTCCGGCCGAGGCTGGGTCCGCCGCCTCCGGCAGGTCGAGGTCGGGCAGGTCGACCGCGACGACGCCGTAGATGCCCACCTCGTTTTTGGCCTTCGACTCGGCCTCCTCGCCCGAGAAGCCACCATCCGAGAGCGTCTCGTGGACCGTCGACAGCGGGGTGTCGTCGGTGAAGTACTCCCCGCGGACCTCCCCCTCGAGGGCCAACATCGGGACCAGTCGCGCGGCCGTCGGGTGCGGCGCCTCGTGGGCGCGGCCGCTGGCCCCCTCGAAGGCGTCGATGTCGCCCGGCTGTGGCGCTTCCTTGAGGTCCGAGACGACGGCGACCGGCTCGCCACCGGCGAGGAACAGCCAGTCGGAGCCCGCCTCGACGGCGCCGCTGAACCCGCGGGACCGGAGCCGGCCCAGCTCGTCGAGGCCGCCGTCGAACGGCGACGCCTCCCACTCGTCCACCACGGTGTCGGCGTCCATATAGGCGGAAGTCACAGCAGCGACATATAGGTACCGCCAGCCCCTCCCGTCGTACGGATGGCCGTGACGAACTACCGATTAACACCGACCCATGGCGGGTGTTCATCGAGGACCGCGACGACTCCTATCAAGCGTACCGCTCCTCGTTCCAGGGGTCGGCGGTGTTCGAGTAGCCGCGCTTCTCCCAGTAGCCCCGCTCCGGTTCGGTCAGGAACTCGACGCCCGAGACCCACTTTGCGCCCTTGTAGGCGTACTTGTGGGGAGTGACGACCCGCAGCGGACCGCCGTGGTCGGCCGGCAACGGGTCGCCGTCGAGCCGCCAGGTGAAAAGCACCTCCTCGCGGTCGCACTCCGCGAGCGACAGGTTCGTCGTGTAGCCGTCGTGGGCGTGAAACATCACGTGGACAGCGTCGTCGTCGACGCCGGCGTGCTCGGTCAGTCTCGGGAACGGGAGCCCGTGGAACTCACAATCGAACCGCGACCACCCGGTGACGCAGTGGAAGTCCTGTCGCTGGGTCTCGGCGCCCAGCGACTCGAGGTCCTCGACCGACAGCGTCGCCGCCTCGTCGACGGCGCCCCACACCTCCAGGGTCGGCTCGTCGGGTACCGACGGCGTACCGCCCTTCGAGAGCACCGGGAACCGAGAGGTCTCGCGCTGGCCCGGAGGGAGACGCTTGCCGTCGAACTCGGCGTGGAGGTCCGTCACGTCGTTCATACCTGGCGGTAGCGGCCGCGAGTTCGTAGGTCTGTCGTTACGAAAACGCTGCTGACACCGACCGCTGGGGGAAGGAGTCTGAACGTTCCGGAAAGATACTTTCCGTGAGCGGGGATTGACTTTGGCGCGTCCGAAAAATCCCCGTCAATCTTAAATACTCTATGCTCGAAGCGTCAACCGTCCCGATGCCGAAGGTACAACTGACTGTCCCGGAACACCTCGAGATGCAGATCGCCCAGCTCGTGGAGAAGGGCGAGTTCGTAAACCGGGAGGAAGCAATCGAGGAACTGCTGTCGACCGGGCTCCGGGCCTACAAGACGAGCGGGCCGATGGAGGACGAGGAACCGGGCCTTGAGGAGGATGGAATGATGGGCCACGACGACGAGTACGTCTTCTGAGCGCACTCCACCAACCGTCGCGCCGGTCGAGACGGCTGTGTGGGTCCTGTTGCCGCACAAAGGTTAAACGCACGCTTCCTGTAGGCACGAACATGCACAAAGACGAGCTTCTGGAGCTGCACGCGAAGATGGTATCGATAATGGAGCACTTCCGCGAGATGGACGGCGTCGACGCCTCCGCGTTCGACCCCTACGACGAACTCGACGTGACGCCCGACGACGTCCACAAGTCCAAGAGCGAGCACAAACACGCGGTTTTCGTGCTCCGAACTGGCCGAGGACGCCGAGTCCAAACTGTAGGCCTGTCGCCGAACGGTACTCTAAAACGACGGGGACCCCAAGTGCGGCCAATGGAACCGTTGCGGAGCGAGGAGTCCGTCGCCGGGCGGGAGGGGCTTGTCAGTCGCGCGGTGCGGATACCGGACCCGCCGCGCCCCCACGCCGTCCTCGGGGCGGCGGCCGCGCCGCGGACGTTCTGGTCGGCGCCGGGGGAGCCAACCGTCGTCGGGAGCGGCGCCGCAGCCACCATCACCGACGGGGGCCCCTGCCGGTTCGCCACCGTTCGGGAGGCCGCCGAGGAGCTGTTCTCAAGCGGTGACGTTCACGCCGGGTCGCTGTCGGCCCGTCCGCGGCTGTTCGGCGGCTTCGCCTTCCACGACGAGCACAGCGCCGAGGGCTCCTGGCGCGGCTACCCCGGCGCCGAGTTCGTCCTGCCGCGGGTGCAGGTGACATACGATGAGTCGGCGTGGCTGTCGGTCAACGCCGTCGACGCCGACCCGGAGGCCGTCGAGGAGCGCCTCGCGTCGGCCCGCGAGAACCTGCTGACGACCGGCGTTCCCGGGGGCACCGGCCGCGGCCCACCGGGCGTCCGCTCGCGGGAGCGGACCACCTCGCTCGAGGAGTGGCGCCACAGCGTCACCGCCGCGACCGACCGCATCGAGGCCGGTGAGCTCCGGAAGGTCGTCCTGGCGCAGGCGCTGGAGACCCGCCTCGACGGCCCGCTTTCGGTGCCGGACGCCCTGTCGCGGCTGGCCGACACCTACCCCGACTGCGTCCGGTTCCTATTCGAACCGGCCGACGGCGAGGCCGGCTTCTTCGGCGCGACCCCGGAACAGTTGGTCGGCCTCCGCGGCCGGACCGTCGAGACGGGCGCGCTGGCGGGGACCACCGGCCGGGGCGACACCCCCGAGGAGGACGAATGGCTCGCCGAGGAACTGCTCGACGATGACAAGAACGTCCACGAGCACGAACTGGTCGCCGACGCCATCCGTGAACAGTTGGCCCCCTATGCGGCGTCGATCCGGGCGGGCCAGCGACGCATCCGCCGGCTTGCGACCGTCCAGCACATCGAAACGCCAATGACCGCCGAACTGGCGTCCGACGAGCACGTGCTCACGCTGGTGGAGGCGCTGCACCCGACGCCGGCCGTCGGGGGGCTCCCGCCGGACGAGGCCCTGCGGACCATCCGGGACACCGAGCCGTTCGAGCGGGGCTGGTACGCGGCGCCAGTCGGCTGGTTCGACGCCGCCGGCTATGGCTCCTTCGGCGTCGCCATCCGCTCTGCGGTGGCCCGCGACGACACCGCGACGCTGTTCGCCGGCGTCGGCATCGTCGCCGACTCCGACCCCGACCGCGAGTGGGACGAGGTACAGCTGAAGTACCGGCCGATTCTCGACGAACTGGAATGAACGTCAACACCCTGTGGGGCCGGGTCGTCGCGGACGAACTCGCCGCGGCCGGCATCGAGACGGCCGTGCTGGCGCCCGGCAGCCGCTCGACGCCGCTGACCGTCGCGCTGGCCGAAGAGGACCGCATCGAGACGCTCTCGCACCTCGACGAGCGGTCGGCGGCCTTCTTCGCGCTGGGCCAGGCCAAGCGCACCGGCCGGCCGACGCCGCTCGTCTGCACCTCCGGGACGGCGCTGGCGAACTTCCACCCCGCCGTCGTCGAGGCCGATGCCGCCCGCGTGCCGATGCTGCTCCTGACGGCCGACCGGCCGCCCGAACTGCAGGACAGCGGCGCGAACCAGACCGTAGACCAGGAGAAGCCCTACGGCGATTCCGTCCGGGCGTACCGCAAACTGCCCGAACCGGAGGCGGCCGACCGGAAGCTCCGGTCGCTGCGGGTCGCGCTGTCGCGGGCGGCCGCGACCGCGACCGGCACGAACCCCGGCCCGGTCCACCTCGACATCCCGTTCCGGAAGCCGCTGGAGCCAAACGCCGGCGGCGAGGATGCCCCGGCTGGCGTCCCGAACGGGGCGGTCCCCGAGGGGTTCCGCGAGGCCAACCCGCTTGCGGTCGAGGGCCGGGACGGCCCATTCGTCGAGGTCACAGGGGGTCGGCCGACGCTGTCGGCCGCCGAGCGCGACCGGGTGCGGGCGGCGCTCGCTGAGGTGGACTCCGGGCTCGTCGTCTGCGGCCCGACCGACGGCCCGGCCCCGACGCGGGAGGCCCTGCTCGAGTTGGCGACGGCGACCGGGTTCCCGGTGCTCGCGGACCCGCTGTCGGGTCACCGGTTCGGCCCGGCCGCCGAGGCCGGCGTGGTCTGCGGCGGCTACGACGGGTTCCTTCCCGCCGTCGAGGCGACGCCGGACGTGGTCATCAGGTTCGGCGCTTCGCCCACCTCGAAGCCGCTCCGGCGCTACCTCCGGGACGCCGACGCCCGCCAGTTTGTTATCGACCCGGCCAGCGGGTGGCGGGAGGCCACATTCACGGCGACCGACCTGCTGGTTGCGGACCCGACGCGGCTGGCAAGGGGCCTCGCGTCGGACCTCGACCGCGAGCGCGGCGAATACGGCCGGCGACTCCTTGCTGTCGAGGCCGACTACTGGGACCTCGTCTCCGGGGCAGAACCCTCGGAGGGAGCCGTCCTCGCGGACGCCGTCGAGCTCGCGCCGGACCCGGCGACGCTGTTCGTCTCGAACTCGATGCCGGTCCGGGACCTCGACCGATTCGGCCGCCCGCGGGCCGCCGACCTGACCGTGCTCGGCAACCGCGGCGCCTCCGGCATCGACGGCATCACCTCCTCGGCGCTCGGCGCGGGGTCGACGACCGACGACCCCCTCGTGGCCGTCACCGGCGACCTGGCGTACTTCCACGACACCAACGGCCTGCTCGCGGCCGAGCGGTTCGGCCTCGACGCGACCGTTGTCTGCATCAACAACGATGGCGGCGGCATCTTCCGCCTCCTGCCCATCGAGGCACACGAGACGTTCGACGAGTGGTTCCGGACACCGCACGGACTGGACTTCGAGCCCACGGGAGAGCTGTACGGCCTGGAGTTCGCCCGGACCGACGGCCGCGAGCGGTTCCGGGAGCTGTACGCCGACTCGGTGGCCGCCGACGGCACCCAGGTCATCGAGGTGGCCACGGACAGCCAGCGGTCCCATGACGAGCGGCGCGACCTCGAGGCGCGGGTCCACGAGTCGGTGCAGTCGGGTGGCTTTTGACGCCGCCGGTCGCAGCGGGGGTATGGTCTCGGAACTGTTCGACGAGGACCGCTGGGAGCCGGTCACCGACGAGTTCGAGGACGTCACCTACCACCGCGGCACGGACGTGGGCGCGGTCCGCATCGCCTTCGACCGGCCGGAGGTCCGCAACGCGTTCCGCCCGGAGACGGTCGACGAGCTGTACACCGCTCTGGACCACGCGAAGCGACAGACCGACGTCGGCTGTATCCTCCTGACCGGTAACGGCCCGTCGCCGAAGGACGGCGGCTGGGCGTTCTGCTCGGGCGGCGACCAGGGGGTTCGCGGGGAGGCGGGCTACGAGTACGAAGACAGTGACGCCGAGTCCCAGGACGCCCCGCGGCTCCACGTTCTGGAGGTCCAGCGGCTCATCCGGCACGTCCCCAAGCCGGTCGTGGCCGTCGTGCCGGGGTGGGCCGTCGGCGGCGGCCACTCGCTGCACGTCGTCTGCGACCTTCCTCGGGAAAACCTACTCCGCGGCGGAGGCCGTCGAGATGGGGATGGCCAACGAGGCGGTCCCCCACGATGACCTGGAGGAGACCGCCCTGGAGTGGGCCGAGGCGGTTCTCTCGAAGTCGCCGATGGCGGTCCGGATGTTGAAGTACGCGTTCAACATGGATTCGGACGGCCTGGTCGGCCAGCAAGTGTTCGCCGGCGAGGCGACCCGCCTCGGCTACATGACCGAGGAGGCCCGGGAGGGCCGGCAGGCGTTCAACGAGGGCCGCGAGCCCGACTTCGACGAGTACGACTGGTACTACTGACGTGCGTGCGCGCAATCGAACTGGATACGGCGGTTCTGCGGCCGACGCGTTCCGGAGCGGTACCCGGCGGTACCGACCCACCGTACCCGGACGTTTTGGTATTGAGTGTATCTGACCGGCAGTAGATGGTATAGAAGGGTAAATTTTATATCCCTCCGTACCGTCCGTTCGGGTACAATGAGCGAGAACGACTCCCCTATCAGTGCCGTGTTCGAAGCCCAGCGTAGCGCCGTCGAGCAGACCCACGACGTCGTGACGCGCTCCATCGAAGTCCAGCAGGACGTGAACGAGCGGTTCGTCGAGGCGGTCGACCCCGCGCGTGACGTGACCGAGCGTAGCAACGACCTCGTCCGCACCGGTTTCGAGGCCTACTTCGACGCCATCGAGGCCGCCGTCCCCGGCGATCAGGACGTCGTCGCCGACCTCCGCGACACCATCGACGACCAGCTCGACACCCTCGAGGACGGCCAGACCGACGCCTTCGACGCCATCGAGGAGAACCTCGAGGACGGCTCCGGCTCCGTCGACGAGCTTCTCGAGGAGTTCCTCGACACCCTCGACGAGCAGATCGACTCCGTCCTCGAGGCCCACGAGGACCTCGAGGGCCAGACCACCGAGGCCCTCGACCAGCTCGAAGAGGCCGTCGAGGACCTCCAGGACGAACTCGAAGAACAGAGCGAGGAGTTCCAAGACCGATTCGAGGACCGCCTCGAGGACCTCCAGGAGCAGATCGAAGACCAGACCGAAACCCTGCAGGACCGCCTCGATGACGCCACCGACTCCGTCGACGACGCCACCCCCGCCGCGTAACTGGCCAACTCGTCCTTCTTTCGCCGCCACGCCGCGAGCGACGGCACTGCGCCCGTCCGCGAGACCGCCGTTTCCCCCGGTCTTTTGGGAGTGCCGTCCCGAGAGCCGACAATGACGGAGACGGTTTCGCGGACCCGGGCGTGGATGATGGCGGCCCGGCCACAGACGCTGCCGGCCGGCAGCGCCCCCGTCGTCGTGGGGACCGGACTGGCGGTCCACGACGGCGTGTTCGCGCCGCTGGCGGCGCTTTTCGCGCTCGTCGGCGCGCTGCTGTTGCAGGTCGGAACCAACTTCGCCAACGACTACTACGACGCGGTTCGGGGGGCCGACACCGACGACCGCGAGGGGTTCACCCGCGTGACCGCCGGCGGCCTCATCGAACCCGAGGCGGTCCGGCGCGCGATGATCGGCGCGTTCGGGCTGGCGATTCTGGTCGGGGTCTATCTCGTCTACGTCGGCGGTCTCCCGATTCTCGTCGTCGGCCTCGCCTCGGTGGCCGCCGGGGTCACCTACACCGGCGGGCCGCTGCCGTACGGCTACCGTGGCCTCGGCGACCTGTTCGTGTTCGTCTTCTTCGGCCTCGTGGCCGTCGCCGGCACCTACTACGTCCAGGCGGTGACGACGCCGCTCCCGCTCGGGGTTCCGGCGGGGACGGTCCCGGCGGCGGCCGTCGTCGCTGGCCTGCCCGCGGCCGGCCTCTCGACGGCCATCCTCGTGGTGAACAACGTCCGCGACCGGGAGACCGACGCCGCGGCCGGCAAGCGGACGCTCGCGGTCATCCTCGGCTACCGGGCCAGTCGCCTCGAGTGGACCGCACTCGTCGGGATGGCCTACGTCGTCCCGGTCGTCTTCTGGCTGGACGGCTACGCGCCGACGGTGCTGTCGCCGCTTTTGACGGCGCCGCTTGCGGTCAGCCTCGGGGAGACCGTCTGGACCCGGACCGGCGGCGAGGCGCTGAACCCCGCCCTCGAGCGGACCGGGAAACTGCTCTTCGCGCACTCGGTGCTGTTCGCCGCCGGGTTCGCGCTGCCCGCCCTGCTATGAGAACCGAACGCTTCTCGTTGCCGCTCGCCCGGCCGCTGGAGACGGCCGCCGGCACCATCGACGCCCGGGAGGGCTTTCTCGTCCGCGCGAGGGTCGACGGCCGGGAGGGCCTCGGCGAGGCGACGCCGCTGTCCGGGTGGACTGAATCCATCGAGGACTGTGCGGCGGCCCTGGAGGACGTCGACGACCCGGTCGCGGCCCTCGAGCGCGATGTGCTCGACGACAGCCCGGCCGCCAGACACGGCGTCTCGCTAGCGGTGCTGGACGCCCGGGCGCGTCGCAACGGCGTGCCGCTGTATCGGCACCTGGGCGGCCGGCCCGGGCGCGAGCGGGTGCCGGTCAACGCCACGGTCGGCGACGGCGACCCCGAGGCGACAGCCGCCGCCGTCGCCGAGGCCGGCGCCGAGGGCTACCCCGCGGTCAAGCTCAAGGTCGGCGCCGGGTCGTTCGGGCGGGACCTCGACCGCCTCGATGCGGTCCGGGCGCGGTGTCCCGCAGTGGAGCTGCGGGCCGACGCCAACGGCGCCTGGGACGAGTCGACCGCCGAGCGCGCACTCGCGCGGTTCGCCGCGTTCGATGTCACGTTCGTCGAGCAACCGCTGCCGGCGGCGGACCTCGCGGGCCACGCCGCGCTCTCGGGCGGCAAGGTGGGCGTCGCCCTCGACGAAGGACTCCTCAAGCACGGCGTCGAGGCGGTCCTCGATGCCGGCGCGGCCGACGTCGTCGTCTGCAAGCCGATGGCGCTCGGTGGCCTCGACCGCGCCCGGTCGGCGGCCGGAACCGCCCGCGAAGCCGGCCGTCCGGCGGTCGTCACCACGACGATAGACGGCGCGGTGGCCCGGGCCGGGGCGGCCCACCTCGCGGCCTCGCTGCCCGAGGGTCCGGCCTGTGGGCTGGCGACGGGCGACCGCCTCGCCGCCGACCTCCGTGAAGGAGTCGCGCCCGTCGCCGACGGGACGGTCGCCGTCCCGCAGGGAAAAGGCAATGTCCCTCCACCCTGAACGGTTCAGGGACGATGCGCGACTGGCTGGCCATCCGGGCCGAGGCGACCCCGGAGGCGACGGCACTGGCGGCCGCCGGCGACACCGGGACGGCGTCGAGCTACGCCGACCTCGACCGCCGGGTCGAGGTGCTAGCCGGTCGGCTCGCGGCCCGGGGGGTCGGCGTCGACGACGCGGTGGCAGTCGCCTCGCCCACCAGGGGCGAGTTCGTCGAGCTGGTCCACGCGGCCCAGCGTCTCGGGGCGACGCTGGTGCCGCTGGACCCCCGGCTGACCGCCGCCGAGTTCGAGACCCGGCTGGAGCGGGTGCGCCCGCGTGCGACGGTCTGTTCGGGCGACTCCGAGGCGGCCGTCGTGGCGGCCGCCGACACCCCGGTCCTGGCACTCGACGACCCGTCGGCCGGCGCCGAACGGCTGGGCGATGTCGACCCGGAGCCGTTCGACCTGCCGGAGTGGACGGCCGACGAGCCGCTGGTCGTGATGTTCACCTCCGGGACCACCGGCGACCCGAAGGGGGTCGTGCTCACGCTGGCGAACGTGCTGGCCAGCGCGACGGCCTCGGCGTTCCGGCTCGGACTCCTCCGGGCGGCCGACGCAACCTGTCTCTCCGTGGTGCCGACGATGCTCGAGCGACTGCTCGCGGCCGGCCGGATGCCGGACCTGCGGTTCGTCCTCGTCGGCGGGGCGCCCTGCTCGCCCGGCCTAGTAGAGCGCGCCCACGACCGGGACGTCCCGGTCGCGCCCACCTACGGGATGACCGAGACGGCCTCCCAGATAGCGACCGCCCGCCCCGGGGACGCCGCCGAGCACCCCGAATCGGTCGGCCATCCGCTGATATTCGCGGAGCTGTCGGTCGTCGACGAGGCGGGCGCCCCCTGCGACCCCGGCGAGACCGGCGAACTCGTCGTCAGCGGGGCCGTGGTGACGCCGGGCTACCTCGACGACGCGGCGACGGCCGAGGCCTTCTCCAACGGCGGCCTCAGGACCGGCGACCGGGGCTACCGCGACGAGGCCGGCCGCCTCCACGTCGAGGGCCGAATCGACGACACCGTCGTTACCGGCGGCGAGAACGTCGACCCGACGGAGGTGGCCGATGCCCTCCGGAGCCACGTGGCCGTCGCCGACTGTGCGGTCGTCGGCCTCCCCGACGAGGAGTGGGGCCAGCGGGTGGCCGCGCTGGCCGCCCTCGACGGCGAGGCGACGGCCGACGACCTGCGGGCCCACTGCCGGGGCCGACTGGCCGACTACAAGCGCCCGCGGACGGTCGAGTTCGCGGCGGAACTCCCGCGGACGGCCTCGGGCACCGTCGACCGCGAGGCGGTCCGACGACTGCTCGAGGGGACGGACACCGAGGGCGGGTCGAACTTAACCGACGCCGACCCGTAGACCGGGGCGTGTGTACCCTTATTGTGGCCTGGCGAGCCTTCGAGGCGGCCCCGGTCTGTGTGGCGGCCAACCGTGACGAGCGGTTCGGTCGGCCGTCGTCGGCGCCGTCGGTCCGCGGCTCGGACCCGCGGTTCCTGGCGCCCCGCGACGAGCGCGCCGGCGGAACGTGGCTCGGCTACAACGAGGCGGGCGTCCTCGTCGCCGTGACCAATCGCTGGACGGCCGGCGAGGGCGACCGCTCGAGGGGGCTTCTCGTGACCGACGCGCTCGAGGAGCGGACCGCGACGGCCGCCGTCGAGCGTGTCGAGGCCGAGCTCGCCGCCCGCGAGTACGCCCCCTTCCACCTCGTCGCCGCCGACGCCTCGGACTGCCTGCTCGTCGAGAACGGCGGCGGCGAGGCGCTCGAGGGCCACCGGACGCGGGCGCTCTCGCCCGGCGTCCACGCCGTCGTCAACGTCGGCGCCGACGGCGAGTGGTTCGTGCCGGCGGCCCGTCCCGAGGCCGGCCGGCGGCAGGCCGAGAACGCCGAACGGCTGGTTGCGGCGCTGGAACCGACGGACGACGAGGGCGCCGCCGACTGGACCCGGCGGGCCGGCGAGGCGCTCGGCGACCACGAGTTCGGCGTCTGCGTCCACGCCGAGGGGTTCGGCACCCGCTCGTCGTCGCTGGTCCGACTCGGCACCGAGCGGGCCTTCGAGTTCGCAGACGGGCCGCCCTGCGAGACGGCCTACGAGCGAATCGACGACAGCATTTAAACCGTCGGCCGGCCGAGTAGGACGTAATGAGTACCACCGTCGAGGAGGACCTCTCCGACGTCGAGCGCGAAGGGCTACAGCTAATCCGGAAGACCGGTGGCATCCACCAGAGCGAGTTCTGGAAGGAGCTGGACGTCGACTCCCGGAAGGGAAGCCGCATTATCGACAAACTCGAGGAACTGGGCCTCGTCGAGCGCGAGGAGACGGTGTACGATGGCCACAACACCTACCTCGTCGCGCCCGTCCGGGACCCCCGCGACCTCGATTTCTCGCTGCTCATGGCCGGGGACATGCTCTCGCCGTTCGTCGGCGACGAGGAAATCGACCCCCAGAGCGACGCCTTCTCGCAGTGGGTCATGAGCCTCGGTAATCCGGCCAGTGGGTTACCCCGGCTGTGAACTTGCGGGTTTGCCGACGCTGGTTTGGTCAACCGGACTCGACTGTTCCCCCAAACCGGCGGGTGTCCAGTCGTGTCCGTCCCACTCCCAGTACGCCCCGTCACACTCGCTATTTGGAGAGTTATCGGGTGCGTCCCTCGGGCGTTCAGCCGCGAGGGCGGCGGGCCGAGCCATCGGCCCCGCCTCAGATTGCAACATATTCCACGCCCCTACCACATCGCTGTGCCCCCCGAACTCACACCCGCAACACCGGAACGCGTCACCGTCCCGACTCACATTCTCCGATCCACACTTCGGACACCGACTGCTCGACCCCGCCTCGCTCACCGACTCGATCTTGATGCCGACATCACCAAACGTGAGTTCGAGCCGGTCGAGGAGTTGCCGGTGACTCCAGAAGGCATAGGTTTTCTCGTTCACCTTCGCCTTCCAGTGCGTGTCAAGTACCTCCGTCAAATCCCCGACGTACACGGTATCGACGTTGCGCGCCAACAACCATTCAGCGGCGTGCCTGACGGCAGCATCTCGGCTGTGGTCACGTTTCTCCCCGCGTTCATCGTACAGTCGTTGAATCCGGTGACTCGTGTACCGGTCTACTGGAAGCTCAGACTGCAACGCGGCGATCTGCTCTGTGTACTGCTGGAACTGCTTGAATAGGGGTCGGGCGTGGTAGACGGCGGTTTCACCTTGCGAGGTGACGATGGCGAGGGTGTTGTTTACGCCCACGTCGATGGCCGCCGATTGCGTCGCGTTCTCCGAGTTGAGTGTGTGAGTGAAGGCATCCAGTCGCTGTCTCTGCACGTCGTCTGGCCGAATGCGAACCGGATGCTTGACGCGAAGCTGGTTGGCAGCCTCGTCGTAGACGAGTTCCAACCTCCCATTGTCGCCGTCCCACTGCGGATCACCACGGACTTCGAGCATGAGGCGTTCCTGATACTCAAAGTCGTAGCGGTCTTCTAATACTTCCCCGACACCGAACTCGAGGGTACTCCGCGTCTCGTCCCAGTCGAAGGCGTAGAGGTCATTGCGGACGAGACCGTGGAGGTCGTAGCTCTCCTCTCTGTTACCCCAGTAGCTGGGCGGGCTCGGTCTCTCCGCCACGGTGGAATCGTTGGAGTGGTATTGGTCAAGAAGGGCGAAGAACGACCGCCACGCCTCACTATTTTTGTGGGCGAGTTGCTGGCAGGCGGCCTTGCCGATGACGGGGGCGTAGTCGTCGTAGAGGTCTTGATATTCGACGTCCCAGACGTCGCCGTCTTCGGTGAAGTACTGTTGGCGGCGTCGGTAGGTGAGTTGGTTCCACAAGGGGGCGTGTGCGGCCAGCCAGTCATACAAGCATTCACGGTATCGGTCGCTCATCGGCTCCGCCGTGTACTCGTTCGTGCGCTGTGGCCGACCGCTCACACGCCAAGAATGGATGTATAGCTGTGTAAACGCTTGGATTACGGGCGTTCGCACCTCGGTGGACTGGATGGCGGAGTGTCGAATTCATCCCCGCCCTAAAGGGCGGGGCTTTCTCCTTGCCTCTTCGTAACCCCGCCGGCGACGCCGACGGACAGGGGGTGCCGCCGGGCGGTACGGTCGGTACTGCACGACCTAAAGCGAGCGTCGAAGAAAGAATCGGTCGACTGAAGCGCTACGGGACCGTCAGTGCCGCCGATAGAACAGCAACAGGCTCGCGAGTAGCGCGCCGACCGCGATGGCACCGCCGAACCCTGCGCCGTCCCCGTCGGTGGGCGACTCCGTCTCGTCGTCCATCGAGTCGCCGTCAGTCGGCGTGTCGTCGTCCATCGAGTCATCGTCGGTCGGGGTCTCGTCGTCGGTTGGGGTCTCTTCGTCGGTCGGCGTCGGCGAGGCGGTCGGCGTCGGCGAGGCGGTTGGCGTCGGCGAGGCGGTCGGCGTCGGCGAGGCGGTCGCGGTGCCGTTGTCCGACGTCTGGACGCTCGCCGAGTCACTGTAGTCGCCGTCGTCGGCGCCGTCGTCGTTGGAGGAGTCCTTGGCGGTCACCAGTTCGAGGGTGTAGTCGCCGTCCTCGCCGGCCTGATAGGTCGCCTCGTAACCCTCAACCCGGCTGCCATCGAAGTCCTCCTCGGTCAGCGTGCCGTTGTCGGGGCCGCGAATGTCGACCTCGATGTCGACGAGGGTCTCGTTGCTGTCGAAGGAGACCGTTATCTCGTCGCCGTCGGAGGTCACCTGGTAGTTCGAGATGTCGGGGTCGTCGGAGCTGTCCGTCTGGGCCACCGCTATCGAGCCCGAAACTGCCGCGAGAACCGTCAGGAGGGCAACCGCTCCGATTACCAATACTGATTTATGTTTCATAATGCAGGTGTAGAGTGAGACGCATGGTACATATTTATTATGCTGACTGTTTCCTGGTAATTACAGGAATGGTATCTATCCACACGGCGGCTCGACACCCTGTAGTAGTTTGACGGGCCGTTCCCGACAGGAGCGACGGTCTCGAATGGCGGGGTCCCGCTACCGCAGCAGCGTTGTCATCTCACAGGAGACGACCGCCTGGTCACGCTGGTTTCTGACCTCGACTGCGGTCCGGACGGTGCCGTTACCGGGGCCTTCGTCCTTCGAGCGGGTCTCGAGCACCTCCGTCTCGACGCGGATGGTGTCGCCGACGTACGTCGGCTGCCGGAACCGCAGGTCGTCGATGCCGTAGAAGGCGACGACGGCCTCCCGTTCCTCGGGGGACCGGGCCTGCCACAGCAGCCCCGTCGCCGCCGAGACGACGAGCATGCCGTGGGCGATGCGCTCGCCGAACATCGACTCGCCCATATGCTCGGCGTCGGTGTGGAGGTGGTTGAAGTCCCCGGAGACGCCGGCGAAGTTCGTCACGTCGGCCTCGGTGATGGTCCGGCCCTGGGTGACGGCGGTGTCGCCCTCCTCGGTGTCGGCGAACACCGACGGCTCGTCGCTCATGGCTCCTCCCGGAACAGCCGGTAGCTGGTGCCGCCGGTGGCGACGACCTTCCGTTCGCCTTCGTGTCGGGTGGTCACCTCCGACTCGGTGACGCCCATCGACCCGCCGGCCCGGACCACCTCGGCCTCGACGCGCAGGTCGTCGCGGGCCGGCCGGACGTACCGCACGTTCAGGTCGGTCGTGGTCAGCCGCGCGGTCGCCGGGTCCTCGAACGTCGACCGCAGCGCGAACCCGGAGGCGGTGTCGATGACCGTCGCCGTGACGCCACCGTGGACCGTCCCCGAGGCGAGGTTGGCGAACTTCTCGTCGAACGGCAACTCGAAGACGATGCGGCCCGGTTCGACCGTCTCGATGTCGAGGTTCAGCCACTCGAAGAGGCCGTGCGACCGGAGAACGGCCTCGAGGTCGTCGGTCGGCGTTCCGGCCGGCTCGGAGCCGCTCATCTCACTTCCCCTCGAACTCGGGGTCGCGGTCGGCCATGAACGCTTCCGCACCCTCCATCATGTCGTCGGTCTCGAGGAGGATGCCGAACGCCTGGGACTCCAGTTCGAGGCCGGCGCTGAGGTCCTGGTCGCGGCCGCGGTTGATGACCCGCTTTGCCTTCCGGAGGGCGACCGGCGGTCCCGAGACGATGTCGTCGACGAACTCCCCGACCACGTCCTCGAACGCCTCCGCGGTAGATGAGCTCCTTGGCGCGGGCGTCCCCGACCATCCGGACCGTCCGCTGGGTGCCGCCGCCGCCCGGGATGAGTCCGAGGTCGATCTCCGGGAAGCCGAACTCCGAGTCGGTCGTCGCGACCCGGAGGTCACACGCCAGCGCGAGTTCGTGGCCGCCGCCGAGACAGAACCCGTCGATTTTCGCGATTGTCGGCCGGGGGAACTCCTCGATGGCCCGGTACACCTCGCCGGGTTCGACCTCGTGTGGCTCGTAGCCGCTGAAGGCCGTGATGTCCGCGCCGGCCGAGAACGCCCGGTCGCCGGCGCCCTCGAACAGTACACACCGGACCTCGCCGGCATCGACCGTCTCTAGTAGGTGGACGACCTCGTCCATGAGGTCCGGGCTAATGGCGTTCAGCCGCTCCGGGCGGTCCAGTTCGACCGTCAGCAAGCCGTTGTCGTCCAACTCGGCGTTGATGGTGGTGTAATCCCGGTCCGTATCGTCGCCGTACTCGTAGAAGCCCGACCCGGCGTCCTCGCCCGTGTGGCCCGCCTCGACCAGTTCGCGGAGGTAACTGGACCGTTCGTACCGCTCCTTGCCGTACTCCTCGTGGAGCGACTCGAGTTTCTCCAGCACCCCGTCGAGACCGAGTTTGTCCGCCCGCCGGCAGGGACCTTCGGGAAAGCCGGCGCCCAGCCGGAGGCCGGTGTCGATGGCCTCCGGCGTGGCGACGTCGTTGCCGACGAGGTCGGCCGCCTCGTCGATGATGCGGGCCTCGACCCGCAACCAGTCGAACGCCTCCGAGGCGTCCGCCGGTCCGTAGTCGGCGCCGTCGCCTTCGGCGTAGTCGTAGTAGCCCCTCCCGGTCTTCTGTCCGAGTTCGTCGGCCTCGACCTTCTCCTCGACGACCGGCGGAATCGGCTGGCCGGCCTCCTTGCGGACGTGGTAGCCGATGTCGATGCCGGTCATGTCCGACAGCTCGAACGGTCCCATCGGGTAGCCGCGCTCATGGACCATCGTAGCGTCGGCCTCGCGGATCTCGGCTTCGCCCTCCGAGACCATCCAGGCGGCCTCGTCGCCGAACGGACCCAGCACGGTATTGACGACGAACCCGCGGACGTCCTTGCGGACGTGAATAGGGGTTCTGTCGATGGACTCGACGAACTCGTAGGCGGTTTCGGCCACGGCGTCTGCGGTCTCCTCGCCGTGGATGACCTCCACGAGGTCCATCTTCACCGGCGGATTGAAGAAGTGGGTGCCGACAATCCGCTCGGGCGAGCGGGTGGCCTCGGCGATGTCGGTGATGGGAAGCGAGGAGGTGTTGGAGGCGAGCACCGCGTCGTCGGGCGCCATCTCCTCGAGATCGGCGAAGATGTCGTGTTTGATCTCCAGCTCCTCGGGGGCGGCCTCGATGACGAGGTCGGCGTCGGCGACGGCGGACTCGAGGTCCGTCGTGGCCTCAATGCGGTCCAGCACCTCGGCGGGCGCCTCGTCGATGCGGTCCTTCTCGGCGAGTTTCTCAAGCGACCACTCGATGTCCTCGTAGCCGTCCTCGACGAACTCGGTCTCAATGTCGCGCATCGTGACCGGGTAGCCGGCAATGGCGACGACTTCCGTGATGCCGTGGCCCATGCTTCCCGCGCCGAGCACGGCGACGCGGTCGATGTCTTCGAGCGTCATACGACTGCTTTGCCGCCGGAACCCTCTTAATGGTACCTCCCAGTGTTATCGTTGTTAGAGTTAAGGCCGGCATCTCCAACAGTTGTAAACTGCGACACCGAGATCGACGCGGGGGCGACCCCTGTTTTCAGATTCGGAAGATATTTTTTCACGGACGTAAAAGAGCATCTTCATGAGCGTGGAAACGGAGGACAGGATTCTATCCGTTCTGGAGGACGACGCCCAGGCCTCCTACGCGGAAATAGCCGAACGAGCCGACGTGTCGAAGCCGACCGTCCGGAAGTACATCGACAAACTGGAGTCCGAGGGGGTCATCGTCGGCTACTCCGCCGACGTCGACCCCAAGAAGCTCTCGGAAAAGTCCATCGCCCTCGTGGGTATCGACGTCGCCAGCGAGCGGTACGTCGAGGTGACGGGCGAACTCAAGCACCTCGACGCAGTCGAGTCGCTGTACACCTCCAGCGGCGACCACATGCTGATGGCCGAGGTCCGGGCCTCCGACGGCGACGCGGTCGGCGAGGTCATCCAGGAACGAATTCTCTCCATGAACGGCGTCGAGGCCGCACACCCCTCCTTCCTCCAGGAACGACTGAAGTAACGCCGGTGCCGTCTTTCCGTCGTCCGTGCCGTTTTGACGCTCGGATGCGTACCGCCGGCATGGCCACGTACACGCGGGAGACGCGGGTCCGGGCGCCCTTCGAGGAGGTCTGGGAGTTCCACTCGACGGTCGACGGTCTCGAGGCGCTGACGCCCGGGTTCATGAACCTCGAGGTCCGGCGCGTCACCGGCCCGGACAGCGAGTCAGGCCCCGAGGTGCTGGATGCGGGGTCGCGCATCGACCTCTCGATGCGGCCGTTCGGCGTCGGCCCCCGACAGGAGTGGACCTCCGTCATCACCCGACGGACCGAGTCCGGGGGGGCCGCGATGTTCCACGATGTCATGGAGGGCGGCCCGTTCCCGACCTGGGAGCACACCCACCGGTTCTTCGCCGACGACGGCGCGACGGTACTCTCGGACCGCGTCGAGTACCAGTTGCCCGGCGGCGCCCTCGGCCGAGCGGTGTCGCCGCTCGGGTGGGTCGGCTTCGAGCCGATGTTCCGCGGCCGCCACGGGAAGACGAAGGAACTGCTGGAGTAACCGCACCTACCGGCGCGGAACCACGACGACGCCGATCGACACGAAGCCGCCGCCGATCATAACGGCCGAGTCCGCGCCCGTGACGAGCGCGAGGCCGACCATTAGGTTTCGGCCCCGGAGGCGCCGTAGTTCGCCCCGAGCGGTCGGTGTGGTCTACACGACCACCGCCGCCAGGCCGAACCGTAGGGACACACCGTCAGAACCGACAGTCCTGCGTCGCCGACCACCACGCCGAGGACGCCGGGCGTGCCGAACCCCGCCCTCGGACAGAGGACGAACAGCGCACCGACGCGGGCGTCATCCATACGCCCGCCAGCCCCGGGGGATGAACGGATTGCGGAACCGACTTGCCGGCCCGGGTTCGAGAGGAGGCCGTGCTGGGTCGTCTCGAGGAGCGGACGCCGCCGATGGCCGCGCTGACCGTCGCCATCGCCGCCGTCTCGACCAGCGCCGTTCTCGTCCGGTGGAGACCCGGCACCGCGGGGAGTTTTCGGCCTTCCGCCGGCGAGACTGGGCCGTCGCGGCGGCGACCGGCGCCGCCCTCGCGGTCCACTTCGCGGCCTACTTCGAGAGCCTCGCCTGGACCAGCGTCGCCGCCAGCGTTACGCTCGTCCAGTCGCAACCGCTGTTCGTCGCCCTGGGCGCCGCCCTCGTCCTCGACGAGCGCATCGGACCGCGACGGACTGCCGGCATCGCCGTCGCCGTCGTCGGGATGGCCGCGATGTCCGCCGGCGACCTGTTGGCCGGCGCCGCGGTGCGGGGCGAGGATCCCGTGTACGGCAACGCCCTGGCGGTGCTCGGGGCCGTGATGGCCGCCATCTACGTCCTCGTCGGCCGGTCGCTCCGCCAGCGCGTCGCGCTCGTTCCGTACGTCCTCGTGGTGTACGCGGCGTGTGCCGCGACGCTTCTGATCGTCGCGCTCTTCCAGGGGGCGCCGCTGTCGGGGTACGGCGCCCGCGAGTGGCTCATCTTTCTCGGCCTCGCGGTCGGCCCGGGCCTGTTCGGCCACACCGTCGTCAACTGGGCGCTCGAGCACGTCGAATCCTCGGTCGTGAGCGTCTCGCTGCTCGGCGAACCGGTCGGCGCGACGGTGCTCGCCTTGATCCTGCTCTCGGAAGTGCCCGGCCCGACGACCGTCTTGGGCGCAATCTTCGTTATGGCCGGCATCTACCTCACGTCCAGGTCGGTATAGAGCGGGTCAAATGTACGGCGTAAGGAGTTCGTCAAACACTACAGCTGATGCTGGACGGCATGAACGTGACGAAGGTGCGGATTGTTCTCGCAACGGTTCTACTGACTCGTAGCATCGTTTTCGACGGCCGTAGCCGGCAGTCTCCTGGACCCTCCGGAGGACTCCGGCGACGATGGCCTGATATATGCGGTCTCGGACACGCTGTGCTCCGACGGTGAAGACGAAGGAGACGACGGACGACAGTCGTACCGGGAAACAGTCACAGTAACTACTACTACTCGCCGTTCCGGCGGTGGAGCGAGGCGACGCGCTCGCGCAACTGTTTCGAGCCGTGTGCGAGATGCGAGCGACAGTCACAGTCGGAGGCGCCGAACCCCTCGACCGGGCCGTCCGGCAGTCGTCGGGCGACGGCACACTCCCGGTCCGCCCCCGGCGAGCGCACGTCGCCGCGGAGTTCCGTCTCCGGGTGTCCGAGCAGGTAGTCGACGTGCCAGTGGCGGGTCGTCCGGTCGCCGGCCGCGAGTTCGTGGTGGCGGTCGACCCGGGCGAACCCGCCGGCCCCGAGCGCGCTGCCGGTGTAGGCGTACCACCCCGCCGGGAACTCCCGCTCGCCGAGGGCACCGACCTCGATTGTCGCCGGGTCGGAGCGCCACAGCAGTAGCGTGTAGGTGCCGCCCGTCACAGGGTTCGCTTTGCGGCCCGCCGTCAAAACGGCGTCGCTGCCGCGTCGTGACCCGCCATACTTTTCCCCCGGCCCCCCCGAGACGACGGTATGAGGGAGTCGCTGATGGACATCCTGTGCTGTCCGCTCGATAAGAGCGAACTGAAACTCGAGGTCATCCGGGAGAACGACGAGGAAGTACTGGAGGGCCGTCTCGTCTGCACGGAGTGTGGCGAGGAGTACCCCATCGAGGACGGCATCCCGAACCTGCTGCCGCCGGACATGCGCGAGGAGGCGGCGGCCTGACTAGCACGGCGCCGTAACCACAGCCGGGACGATGCGTTCGAGGGGAGGCTTTTTGTTCTCACCGCCTCACCCTCCCTCGTGATGGACACCCTCGCTGTCGACGTCAACCGGAGCGGGCTCCACACCCTCGAGGTCGACGAGCGGTTCGAAACCGACGGCCCGTTCGTCGTCGAGCTGTCGAACCACGGCGAGGCGACCCACGTCCATCTCCACCTGGACGACGAACTCTCGGAGATAGCGCGGCTCGAGGCGGCCAACCACTACGTGGATGGCGACGAGCGCCGATCGGTGCGGGTGAAGGCGCTGAACCCCCGCGAGTGGCCGGGCGATACGATACGTGGCAAACTGAAGGTCGTCGCCGCCCACGGCCAGGAGAAGCGGTTCGTCGACGTGGTGTTCGACCGGACGCCCGACGACAAACCTGTCGAGGTCGACCCCGAACTCGCCACCCCCGGAAGCGGGGGTAGCTCCCGGCCGACCGCCGCCTCCGACGGTTCCTCGGCGCTACGGGTCATCCCCGTTGCCGTGCTGGGCGTGGTCGCCGTTCTCCTGGCCGCCGGCGCGCTGTTCGCGGCCGACGGCCTCGAGTTCCTCTTCGGCGGCTTCTCGGTGCTCGCGGCGGCACTGTGTGCGGTGGCCGGCTACTACCTGTAGCTACTCCTCGTCGGTCGGCACGCCGCAGAGTCGGCCCTCGTCGTCGAACCGTTTGCCCCGGAGGAACCGCGCCCGGTAGCGGTTGGCGCCGTCGTACACGTCGGCCTCTCGGACGTCGTCGGCCTCGCCGTCGGCGACGGTGTCGATTATCTCCTCTATCTGCTCCTTCTCGCTGGGCGTCAGCTCGAACTCGTAGGTCCTCGATTGCTCGCCCTCGAGTTTGGTCCACTGCCGGGCCGCCGCGACGACAAGCGAGCAGGGTTCCCGACAGGGGAACGCCCCATCGCCGCCGTCGACCTCTAAGTCGGTCTCGTCGTCGTACTCCCACTCCCGGCGCTTCAGGCACTGGGAGTCGTCACAGCAGGCCTCCGCGACCCAGTTGACGTGCTCGTGGCCCTCGCCATGTCCAGTTTGCCCTCCCGCTCGAGGTGCCAGTTCGTCACCGTCGCCGGGTAGATGACGTCGACGGCCCGGACCAGCGACCGGCCGTCGAGGTCGACGAACGCCCACCCGGTCTGCAGCGTCGGCGCCGTCTTCAGCGGCCGGTAGCGGCCGCGGTCGTCGTACTTGACGAGCTCGCGCGCCTCCAGCGGGTCGGCGTGGACGTCGAGGGCGCCGTACTCGCGGTCGGCGTCCTCGGCGTGACGAACCGCGTAGGTGCGGTGGCCGTCATCGCCGAGCGTGACCTTGATGGCGAGTTCGCCCCAGGAGGCCTCGATACCCTCCGCGAGTGCCTCGTAGCGCTCCGGGACAGCCTGGCCGGCGGCGCCCTCCAGCCAGCGGAGGAACGCCGTCTCCGCGACGGGCCGGTCGACGGTCGACCAGTAGTACCAGTTCGAGACGAACCAGGGGTTCTCGGCGGCGACCGACCGGAGGCCAGCCTCCTCGAGGCCCGTACGGGCGCTGTCGGGCGTCTCGAACCGGTAGCCGTCGTCGCTGTACCCGACGCGGAGGCCGTCGTAGTCAACGCCGCCGTCGGCCGCCGCCACCAGGGCGTCGAGTTGGTCGTCGTTCACGTCAGTTCCCCGCGCCCGCGTCGGTCTCGGCGTCGGTTCCGGCGACCCGGGTCCGGCGTCTGACCTCCGCGACGGCGTCGCCCACATCGGCCCCGGCGTCGGCGGCCCGCTCGAGGACCACGTCGGCCATCAGCGCCTCCGTGCCGACGGCGCCGGCGTACCAGACCTGGTGGCCCTCGACCTCGGCGGGCGTCTCCCACCCCGTCCGGTAGTCGTCGGTCAGGCCCATGTCCTCGGGGATGTCCTCCTGGGTGTGGTAGCCGTCGGCGACGAACAGCGGGACGACGATGATGTCGGTCGACTCGAAGAACTCCGTCACGTCGTCGACTTCCGGGTCCTCGTCCATGAACAGCGCCTTCACCTCGTCGAAGCGGTCCCGCTCGGCGATGCGGTCGGCGTGGTACTCGATGGCCTTCGCGGAGTTCTCGTTGCGCTCGGTGCCGTGGCCGACGACGGCGAGGCCGAGGGTCGCGTGGGTGGCGCTCGTGCCGTCCGAGTCCCAGGCGTCCTCTGCCCACTCATCGAGCCGGAGTTCCCTGGGGATGACCTGCTCTGTAAAGTAGCCCTCGGAGATGAACAGCGGGACGACGTACACCTCCTCGCTGTCGACGGTCCGCAGCACCTCCCGGAACGACGGTTCCTCCTTCCAGAACGCGGTCCCGACCTCGTCAAAGGCGCCGGCCTCGCGGATGGTGTCGGCATGCTCGTAGGTCGGGGTGCTCGCGTCCGGGTTCAGGTGCGACCCGTGGGCGACGATGACGAGCGATTGCATGTCCGAGACAATGGTCAGCCCGCTCTTAGGGGCTTCGGGAAGCGGGCGGCTTGCTGGTAGACGCTCGCTGAGCACGGCCAAACGGTAGTGTCCGTCCCCCGGCCGGCTCGACGGCAGTGCGAGACGGAGCGCATCCGTCCGGCAGACGACGCCCGTTCCGTCCGTTCGAACTCAACCGAATCGGCCGCGAGAGCGAGCGTATCGGACGGGGCCGACCCGCCTATGTTTCTTGAACCAGAACCCTCTGCTCGAGCGACGGTTCGTACCACACATCTGCCTTCGAGGCTATATCCCCCGGTTCGAAAGTCGACGCTGGCCACGGAAACGGCATCCAGTCAGACGAATCGACCTTGAGATAGATACGGGACGGAGTCTCCTCTACCGGAATGTCCTCGTTGGCTGTCTCAGCGCCCATCTCGGACCTCTCCTGTTGAAAGTACCCCTCTATGGAGTTTGCAATCCGAACCGTGATCGTGTGGGAGTCCTTTGAACCATTGTAGATATTAAGCTCGTAATCCTGCTGCTGCTCGTCGGATATGATGTCCGAACAGCCGGCGGTCAGGACGGCGAGGGCGGTCCCCGCCGCCAGTAATGGGCGTCTTCTCATTTCTGCAACCACGTCACGGAGAAAATGTATTCTTTGGGGTGAGAAGACTGCCACTACGGAACGCAGTATACGTCGATTGGCTCGTCGAAACTCTACGTCCTACGAACGGCCCGTGACCGTATCACCGATCCGGCACGCATCGCCCGGACTTCCCCGGCGGAACGGGTTTGTCCATCGCCGCCAATCTCGTCGTATGGATGTCCGACAGGGGTTCATGATGGAGCACGGCGGCGACTACCGGCCTGCCTTCGATGCTGCCGCCGAGGCGGGCTTCGACTACGTCGAGTTGAACATGGAAGCCCGATTCTCTCGGGAGACCGTCGACGCCGCAACCCTTCGAGAGACCGCAGCCAACCACGACCTCGACCTGATCGTTCATCTTCCCTACACCGTGGACATCGGCTCGCCGCACGAGCCAGCCCGCGAGGGCGCCTGCCGTGAACTGGAAGCCAGCATCGATGCCGCCGTCGAGTTCGGCGCCGAAAAGGGCGTCCTGCACGCGCGCTCGCTGGCCCGACCGTTTCACTGGGAGGAGTCGACGGTCGTCGACGCCGTCCACGAGTCGGTTCGCCGACCGGACGAGTACGCCGAGGAACGCGGGTTCAGCGTCTGCGCCGAGAACCTCAAGGGCGACTTCGTCGACGCGACCGACTTCCCCGCGCTGTTTGCGGCCACCGACGCGGCGATGTGTCTCGACACCGGCCACGCCTACGTCTCCGGGATGGACGGCACGGAGCAGGCCGCGTTTCTTCGGGAGTACGGCGACCGAATCGCCCACGTCCACCTCAACGACACCCGCATGGACGAAAACGACGAGCACCTGCCCGTCGGCCTCGGACGGGTCGACTTCGACGCCATCGCGGCCGCGATTGTCGAGACCGGCTGGCGCGGCACCTGCACCCACGAGATGCTTCGGTTCGACGACACCTTCGAGTACGTCCGGACGGGAAAGCGCCGGTTCGAGGCGCTTCTCGCGGACGCCTGACTCACTCGTCGTGCTCGAACGTCTGGACCTCGACGGTCCGGCCCTCCGGGTCGGTCGCGAAGAACTGGTATATCTCGTAGGTCTCGTTGTACCGCGGCTCGGCGTCCGCGACCGACGCGAGGCGGTCGTACAGGTCGTCGACCGCCGCCCGCGAGCCGACGACGAACGTGAGAATCCCCTCCGTCTCGGCGCCCTCCCGCTCGCAGAACCCGAGTCGAAAGCCGCCCGCCCGGAGAATGGTGCAGTCGGGCTGTTCGAGCCATACCTCGGCGCCGATTCGCTCCGTATAGAACTCGACGACCGCTTCGAGCCGCTCGGTCCGCTGGAAGACGATGCCGTCCATGCGATTCGGTTGGGCGACACGGACAAAAAACCAACCGCGAGCAACGGTCGGCGCCGCCGCCGGAACCGACACCGGCTTGGGCCGTCGGCGAGACGGGCCACCCATGACAGTCGCTGCCGAGACCCGGGAGGCCGTCCGCGAGCGGCCGTTCCTCGAGACCGCACTGCGGGCCGGCGTGGTCAATTACACCGCCGCGGCCCGGTTCCTCGACGTGGGCGACGAGGAGGCGGTGACCGCCGCCCTGCGGCGGTACGCCGAGGAGCTGGACGACCACGAGCCGCCCGACCGTCGAGCGAGCGTCTCGATGCGGTCCGGGGTCGGTCCCGCCGACGGTGACGACCCGTTGCTCTCGGTCGGGGGGCGGGCGTTCGCCCCCGATGGTGGTGATTTCACCGCCGTTCTCGCGGAGGGTGACGTCAACGCCGCGGCGCTCGCCGACGTGCTGGGCCGGCTCCAGACGGCGGGCGTCGAGGTGGAGGCGGCCGCCGGCGCCGCCGGGACACTCGTGGCGGTGGTCGGCCGCCGGGACGGCGCCGACGCCGTCCGGGCCGTCGAGTCGGCGCTCTGAACGGGCATTCTGAACGTGGACGCTTCTACTCACGGGCGGCGCGGCGGCACGACGAGGTAGCTCACGAGCAGGCCGGCAGCGGTCGCGAGGAACACCCCGCCCGCCCACAGGTGGACAGACCAGCGCAGTACCCCGCGGAGCCACAGCGTCGCAAAGTGCGTCGCCGCGAGCGTCCCGGGAAGCGTCGCGCCGAGGACCCGCATTGCCAGCGGACGGTCGGCGGACGGCCGGAAGGTCGCGGATACCAGGTCCGCGACGGCACCGGCGAGGAGGTACGCAGGCAGCAGGAAGAACGACTCACCCAGCACCGTCATCGCCGCGCCGTTGAACCCCACGAGGACCGTGAACCAGCCCGTCCCCAGCGGAAAGCGGCCCACGAGCAGGAGAACGGTCCCCGCCAGCAGGGCGGCGTTGAGCTGGAGGCCGGCCAGCGCGAGGGCGGTGCGGGTATGGCCGGTGCCTGGCAGGACGACGGCGGGATGGGCGTACAGGGTAAACCCGGTGAACACCGTCAGGACGAGTGCGGCGGGGACGGCGACAGCGAACTGCGCCAACGGGCCGACGGCGTCCGTCCGCCGCCAGCTCGCACGGAGCGGGGAGGTGCCGAACAGGACCGCGCCGGTCGCCAGGAGGAGGTGCGTGGGGCTGACAAGCGCCTCGATGTCCGCCTCTGCGCCGAACGTCGTGTGCCAGAGGAAATCGCCGGGACCGCCGAGGATGAACAGTCCTAACCCCACGAACCCGAGGCCGTAGCCCTCGGGGACCGCGGCGACCCAACCCGCCGACTCGCGACCCCGTGCGACCGTGACGACCACGACGAGAACAGCGGCCAGGGCGACGCCGCCGTAAATGACGGTGTGTTCCGGAGTGGCGAAGCCCTCCTCGGCGAAGTCGAGACCGGCCATGTGCGACCGGACGTCCAGCAGGAAGCCGACGACCGAGAGGAGCACGAGCGCCGTCACGGCCGCGTCGAGGCGCGGCCCGACCAGGGAAGCGACCCGTCGGGCGGCGTCTATGACCGCACCGGACGCGGACGGCTCCGCCTCTGTTCCCTCCATACAAGGCCACCGCGAGGGACCGGCATCAAGGTTCCCCCGGTGTCGCCGGGTCAGGTCCCGGCGCAAGCGACGGTTTGAAACCGACCGGGGGCGACCGTCCAGTAATGACGCTGCGCGTTCTGAACACGCTCTCGGGCGAACGCGAGGAGTTCGAGCCGGCCAACCCCGACGACGTTCTGCTGTACTACTGCGGGCTGACGGTCTCCGACCACGCACATCTCGGCCACGCCCGGACCTGGGTCCACGTCGACACCATCCACCGGTGGCTCGAACACCTCGGCTACGGCGTCCGCCACGTCGAGAACATTACCGACGTCAATGAGAAGATAACCGCCCGGGTCGGCGAGCGGACCGACGGGGAGACGCTCGGCGACGACGAACGCGAGGTGGCGACCCGGTTCACCGACCGACTCCTGAGCGACATGCGCGCGCTGAACCTCGAGCGCGCGGAGGTGTACCCCCGCGTCTCCGAGCACGTCCCCGAGATAATCGACCTCGTCGAGACGCTCCTCGAAGAGGACTACGCCTACGAGTCCGACGGCTCGGTGTACTTCGATGTCACGGAGTTTCCCGAGTACGGAAAGCTCTCGAACCAGCGCCTCGAGGACGTCGAAGCCCAGGGCGCAGACGACGAGCGCGCCGAGAAACGCAACCCGGCGGACTTCGCGCTGTGGAAGGCCGGCGGCGTCGACGAGCCGGCGGTCGCGGAGCACCGCAGCGACGACGCCGAGTACGCCGTCGACACACCGACCGGCGAGACGTGGGACTCGCCGTGGGGCGAGGGCCGGCCCGGGTGGCACGTCGAGTGTTCGGCGATGTCGATGACCCACCTCGACGAGACGCTGGACATCCACATGGGCGGCCGCGACCTGGTGTTCCCCCACCACGAAAACGAGATCGCCCAGAGCGAGGCGGCCACCGGCGAGGCGTTCGCTCGCTACTGGCTCCACGCCGATCTGTTCCGGATGGGCGACGAGAAGATGTCCTCGAGCCTCGGCAACTTCATCCCGGTCCGGGAGGCCGTCGACCGGTTCGGTACCAACGCCCTGCGGATGTTCTTCCTGTCGGCGTCGTACAACTCGACGCAGACGTACAGCGAGGCCGCAATCGAGGAGGCCATCGAGCGGTGGGAACGGCTGGAGACGGCCCACGAGCGGGCCGCCGCGGCCGCCGACTCCGCCGACGCCCACACCGAGGTGGAGTCGGAACTTGAAGAGCGGGCCGCCGAGGCCCGCGAGGCATTCACTGCGGCGATGAACGACGACTTCAACACGCGGGAGGCGCTGGCGGCGCTGTTCGACCTCGCCGGCGCGGTCAACGGCTACCTCGACGACGCCGACGTTTACGACTATCGCGGCCTCCGGGAGACGGTCGAGGCCTTCGAGGACCTCGGCGAGGGCGTCCTCGGGCTCGACTTCGAGGGGGCCACGGAGGGGACGGCGACCCTTGCCGGTGAGCTGGTCGAGCTCGTCCTCAACGTGCGCGAGGAGGAGCGCGCGGTAGGCAACTATGAGCGGGCCGACCAGTTGCGGGACGATCTCAATGCGCTCGGCGTCGAGGTTCAGGACACCGACGACGGCCCGACGTACGACCTCTGAGCCGTGAACCGGGCGGGTAGCCCCGCCAACCAAACGATAATCCGAGTTGGTCGTGAACAGGTCACACAGGAGCTAGCATGCACCACCGAGCGACCGACGACCTGCGCGTTGACGAGTACGACGCGTACTTGGACGACGGCCGCCGACGGGAGATACGGGAGACGGCGGCCGGACTAGACGACCTCCGGGTCGCCCACGTCAACTCGACGGCCAGCGGCGGCGGGGTCGCGGAGATACTCGACTCGCTCGTCCCACTGTTGAACGACGCTGGCGTCGAGACGGACTGGCTCGTCATGGAGGCCCCGGAGCCGTTCTTCGACGTGACGAAGGCGCTCCACAACGGCCTGCAGGGGGAGGCCGGCGAACTGACCGACTCGATGCGGGACACCTACCGGTCGGTGACCGAGGCGAACGCCGAGGCCGACCTGCCCGGCTACGACGCCGTCGTGCTGCACG
>PXSL01000019.1 GCA_003022815.1 Halobacteriales archaeon SW_5_68_122
CTTCTCGGCCGCCCAGGAAGGCCCGTGGCCCAACAGGAAGTGGAACTCCTTGTCGTGCTCGTAGGCGCCGAAGAACAGCAGGTTGACCGCGAAGGCCATTCCTGCCTTTGCGAGCAGCACCGCCGCGATGCGGAGGTACGACAGGACGTGAGCCAGCACCTGGTGGGCCTCGATGAGTTCGTGGGTCGGCCCGATAGCCAGCAGTGCCAGCCCCAGCACCAACACGCCGACGCCAACCAGCTCCATGAACGGGACGGTTCCGACGGAGGGGACGCCGACGGTGAACAGCCCCGGTATGCCGCCGAACCCGAGCTCTATCGCGGCTTCGGGTCCCGTATCGAAGACCCGGTATACCAGGTCGGGCTTCGGCCCGAGGAACTTCGTCTCGCCGTCTTCGATCTTCGTTGGCGGACGGGTGAGGACGAACAGCCACAGGCCGTTCAGCGCCAGGAGCCAGCCGCCGACCTCCTCGAGGGCCGCCCGGAGGCCGTGGAAGGTGTACTCCTCGACGAACTCGAAGGCCCACGCGAGGTTCAGGTGGAAGACACCGAACAGCGCGGTGATGACGAACCACGCCTCGGCCCACTCGGTGCTGGCCGGCGAGAGGCCCTTCTCGATGATCGGGTGGCCGTACACCGAGCTAATCAACGGCAGCGTGTCGAGGTGGAGTCCGAACACCTCGCCGTAGAGCACGCCGAACACGACGGTCGAGATACCGGCCGCCGCGGCGATTTTCCCGAAGTCCTCGAACGTCTCCGACTCGAAGCTGTTCAGCATGTAGTAGCCGATGGCGGTGTAGATAATCCCGTACCCGATGTCCCCGATCATGAACCCGAACATGAGCGGGAACGTCAGGAAGATGACGACGGTGGGGTCCAGCTCGGTGTACTTCGGCTTGCCGACCGCCCGCGTGAGCAACTCGAAGGGCCGGACGCCCTTCGGGTTGTCCTGTTCGACGGGCGGCTCGCTGTCGCTCATCGCCCGCTCGTTTTCGGCGTAGCCGCCGTCGGACCGAACCTCCGCGCCGCCGGTACCGTCGGCCGCGACGGGATCCCCGGCGCCCGGCTCTCCGGCGTCGTGGTCGGCTCCGCCGTGGCCGCCGACGAACTCACGGTCGCGGTAGTCGGCCCGTTCCAGCTCCTCGACCTCGACGTGGTCGCCGACCGACGACTCCAGCGCCTCCGCGAGGTCGGTGAACCGCTCGCTCGGAATCCACCCCTCCGAGACGAACGCGTTCTCCGTCGTCGCGAAGCTCAGCGGCGCCTCCCGCTTCTGTGCCTCGACGGAGAGCTTCTCCTCGGCGGCAAGCAGGAAGTCCGCCACCTCATGTTTTAGGTCTTCGAGTTCGTTCTCCACGCCTTCGAGCTTCGACTCGATCTCTCCCCGGCGGCTCTCGAGCCGGTCGATGTACGCATCGGGGCTGGTCGCGCCCTCGGTGTCCTCGGGGTCCGGTACCTCGTAGCGGGTGAACGGCGTCCCGGCGAGGGCGTCCTCGACGTCGACGTCGGGGGCGACGAAGACGGCGACGTACTCGTCGGCCTCGAACAGCTCGAAGGCGTCGATTTCGTCGGCGCTCCCGAGGGCGGCCCGAAGTTCGTCGGCGTCACCCTCACCGACGGCCGTCGACAGCGAATCGTATCCCGACAGCAGGTCGAGGTCGATGCCGAGTTCGGCGACCGGACGGGCCGTCTCGATGCGCTCGTCGATGTCCCGCAGCTCGTCCTCCAGCTCCGAGCGACGGTCGTCCAGCTCGTTGACCCGGGTCCGGGTCCGCTCGAGCTCCTCGTCGAGTTCCTCGTCGTCGAGAATGCGCACGCGGCCGGCGTCGTCGTCGGTGACGCCGAGCGTGCTCTCGAGCGCCCGGACGGTGACGAGCTTCCGGGAGACCTCGTCGGAGCCCTCGACGGGGTCGCCGGGCGAAAAGCCCTCCCAGCTGTTGTCGTAGTCCGTGACATGAACCAGGTTCAGGTCGTGGACCGTCTCGACGGTCTTTTCCATCACCCGCTTGGACCCCGTCACCGAGACCCGGCTCATCCGCTTGGGTCTAAGCATCTACCGCCTCCGTGAACAACTCGACGACGTGTTCGACCGCCTCCTCGCGTTGCTTCTCCGCGCGGTCCTCCAGTGCCTCGCGCTCGGTTTCGCCCTCGGCGAGAATCTCCTCGCGCTCGGCCTCGATCTCCTCGCGGGCCGCCTCGAGGCGCTCTTTTCTGTGTTCGGCGGCCTCCGACTCGGCCTCCTGGCGGATGCGGTCGGCCTCCTCGCGGGCCTCGGCGATGCGCTCCTCCCGGGCCTCCTTCGCGTCAGCCACGATCTCGTCGGCCTCGCGCTCGGCCTCCTTGATTCGGTCGAGAACCTCTGGCCTCGCCATAATTATGTCGCCTGAAAGTTCGGAAAGGACCTATTTGGTAGTTGCGAAACGGTACGGCCGGTCAGGCAGTCGGCGCCCGGCAGTCGGACGTGTTTCGGCCCGCTCCTGGCGACGACGCCCGCAGTATTCCACCGGACAGGATCACTCGATGAAGGTGCGGTAGGTGGCCGCACCCGCGGCAGCGAGCAGCGCGAGGCCCAAGAGCGACGGGAGGAGTGGACTGTTGTGGCCGTTGCACCCGTCGTTCCAGTAGACTCGTAAATCGTGCCAGCCGATTTCAAGCTCGAACCCCGGCGGATAGATTCCGACGAGTTCGTATAGGGTCCCGTGGACTCCCCCGGGAAACTTACATGCGACGGCTGTTGTCGATCCCAGCCAGAGCGGCGAGACCGTGAGAACGAGCCCGAGGAGGACGCCGAGAGTGGCCAGGATGGCGTGGAGCAGGGATCGGTCGGGTGAGGTGGGCGGAGCTGTGTTGCCCACGGCAGCTGCAGTTGGCCCCGCCGCCATCGTGGATGTGGGATTGCCGACCACGGTCCCTATTCCGGTCCGCGATGGAAGGGACCCGGCGACGGTGTCCCGACCGAGCACGGCGGCCGGTGCCCACCGATTCCGAGGGTGTTATTGCTGGACCGCCCCAAACGCCGGCAATGGGACTGCTCGAAGACAAGGCTCGTGCGCGGGGGTTCTACAAGTACCTCTCGCAGGTGTACGACATCATCAACCCGTTCATCTGGAACGAGGAAATGCGCGACGATGCCCTGGAGTGGTTCGGCATCGAGGAGGGCGACCGCGTGCTGGACGTCGGCTGCGGGACCGGCTTCGCAACCGAGGGACTCCTCCAGCACACCGACAACGTGTGGGGACTCGACCAGTCGGCCCACCAGCTACAGAAGGCCTACGCCAAGTTCGGTAAGCGCGGCGACGTGCGGTTCCACCGCGGCGACGCCGAACGGCTCCCCTTCGCCGACGACAGCTTCGACGCCTACTGGTCGTCGGGCTCTATCGAGTACTGGCCCGACCCCGTCGCCGCCCTCGAGGAGGCCCGCCGGGTGACGAAGCCCGGTCGTCCCGTCCTCGTGGTCGGTCCGGACTACCCCAACTCCTCGGTGTTCCAGAAGATCGCCGACGCCATCATGCTGTTCTACGACGAGGCGGAGGCCGACCGGATGTTCGCCGAGGCCGGCTTCGAAGAGTTCGAGCACCACATCCAGCAGCGCGCGCCGGGCACGCCGCGGGCCATCACCACCGTCGCCTACGTTCCCAAAGAGGGCGCCGAGAAGACCGCCGAGGCCGACGCCGTCGAGGCCGCCTGATACGACTGTCGTCTTTCGCCAATAGGAATCGACCCACGGCGGGCGCTCGCCGGCGCTTCCTCACGCCGCACGAACCGTCGTCTCAAGATCCGCTATTTTCTGGCCGTCGGCGTACATCCGCACCTCGACGGTGGCGCCCGCCCGTGGCGACGGCTCGTTCGTCGACGCCACCCGGAGCGACGCGGCCTCGCCGGCGGTCCACTGTCCGGCGTAGGCGCTGTTGAACGGCCCAGTCGGACCGCTTTCGAAGCCGCGCGCCGCGAAGAACGGCACCGGCGGCTGTTCGGCCAGCGGGTCGCCGTTCACGCGGACCCGCACCCGGAGGGAGTTGGGGTCGACGGCGTCGCCGCTACGGTGGAGTACCCGGATTTCACCGTCGGACGCCGCCTCAAGGCCGAACGTGACGGCCGTCGTCTTGCCGGGAATGTCGACGGCGACGACGGCTCCGACGGCGGCGGCGGTGACGACGGTCAGCGCGACCAGAAGGACGACGCCGATGACCGGGGCGACGGCACGGTCGGACATGCGGCCGATGGCCGCGGCATCCTACAAGAGAGTTCGTCCGGTCCGCGGATGTCGGTTACTCGACGATGGTCTCGACGGTGATCGTCTCCCCCTGATGGGTGGCGTTGATCATCGTCTCGCCCCGCGGTGCGACGGTCCAGAGCCGCTCGCCGCCCGTCGAGCCGACGGGGTCGCCGTCAACCACGACGGCGGCGTCGAGGCGATCGCCGGTGAGGTTGTCGACGACGGTCACGCCGAGCGGCCCGCCGGGGTGGGTCGTCTCCACTTGGACCCGGAGGTCGCTGGACCCGCTCGTCTCGTTCACGGTCGTCGTCGGTAGCTGCTCAACCCGGTTGCGCTGGGTCTCCCCGACGACCCGGCCCGTACCGCCGTCGAGGTACGGCCGCAACTCCCCGTGGTCGTGGACCAGCGACATGCTGTAGAGCCGTTCCCCCCGCGACCCGACCCGGTCGGAGCCCTTCCCGGACGTACACGTACTCCCCGTCCTGCCGCGTGACCGTCGACAGGACGACTCCGCCCTGGCCGACCTCCGCATGGACGCGGGCCGACGTCCGGCCGTCGAGGCTCTCGGTCACGTCGTCGCGGACGGGCCCCTGCAGTGGGACCAGCCGCAACCGCAGCGAGTCCAGCCGGTTGGACTCCTCTCGCATGCCGAGTTCGCTGGCCCTGGCGTTCAGCCACTCTGCGGTCTCATCCTGCGCACCGGCCTTCGCGCCGACCGTCGACAGGACCCGCAACAGACTCGACTCGGTTATCTCGCCGCCGGCGTACCCCTCGACTGCCCGCGTCTCCCGCCGCTCGAGGGCGTCGACCCGCTCGGCGAGCCGGTTGGTTCCATTCCGGACGACCGCGCGCCGCTCCTCCTCGGAGTCGGCGCTCTGGTACTCCCCTTGTAGCGTGTCCAGAGAGTACGTCGACCGGGCCTGCCCGCCGCCGGCGCTGACGGCCGCGCCGACGTCCAGCGACGTCGTCGTCTCGCCGGACCGGTCGACGTCGCTCGCGTTTGGACCGAGGTAGTTGGAGGTGTTGTCGGCCTGCTGTACCGACACCGCCGGGCCGTCCGCCTGGGTGGCGCCGACGGAGACCGTGCCGAGCGTCGCTGCACACACGAGGAGGGCGACCGCGACTGCCCGGAGACCGTCCATGTTCGGCCACTCGAACCGGGCAACTAAAAATCCGCCCGTCTCAATCGCTGGAACAGAAACCGCTTCAGAAACGGTTAGAACTCCTTCAAAGCGCTCAGACGTTTTATCGAGCGATAGAAAGCGTTTTCCCGCATCGGCGTGCATGACCCAGTCATGCGGTGTCGGGTCCCCCTGCTGCTCTGTGCCCTCTTCGTAGTCGGAACCCTCGTCGGCGTCGCCCCGGTCGGTGCGCAGTCACCCGCCGAGGAGACCCGGCTCGAGGCGCAACTGCAGGACGACGGCGACGCCCGCTGGACGGTCGTCACGACCGTCCCGCTCGAGGACGAAGAGGACGTCAAGAGCTTCCACTCGTTCGCCGAGGACTACAAGGCGGGAGAGCAGGACCTCCAGCTCGGGGTGGAAGCCTTCGAGCGGGCCGCCGCAGAGGCCTCGCGGGCGACCAACCGCGAGATGTCGGTCGGGCAGACGAACCGGTCGGCGACCGTGGTGAACGAAACCGAGGACGGCGAGGTGACGGACCGCTACGGTGAGCTTCGGGTCTCGTTCACTTGGACTTCGTTCGCCCGAACCGACGAGAACGACACCATGTACGTCGGGGATGCGTTCAACACCACGGACGGGACCTGGCTGCCGGCCCTCGGTCCCAACCAGACGCTCGTCATCCGGTCGCCGCCGGGGTACACCGCTCCAACCACCTCGCCCATCGGCGCCGAGAACGGCAACCTCCGGTGGGAGGGCCCGCAGACGTTCTCGCCCGGCTACTTCAAGATAGTGTACCAGCCCGCCCCGTCGGGTCCGCCCGAGGCGTTCGACCTCTCGACAATGATGCTCACCGGAGCGCTGTTTTTGAGCGCCACGGCGCTGTCGCTGGGGCTGTACCTGCTGTGGCGCCGGCGCGACGGCCACGGGACCTCCGCACCGGAGCGGGAAGGCGCCGAGACCGACGGACCGGACGACCTGGCGACAAGCGGGACGACGAACGCCGAACCCGAGACCGCGACCGACGATGAACCAGACCTGGAACTGCTCTCCGACGAGGAACGGGTCGAGTACCTCCTCGAGCAGAACGGCGGCCGGATGAAGCAGGCCGACATCGTCAAGGAGACCGGCTGGTCGAACGCCAAGGTGTCACAACTGCTCTCGTCAATGGCCGAGGCGGACCGCGTCGACAAGCTCCGAATCGGCCGGGAGAACCTCATCAGCCTGCCTAACGAGAGGGTCGCCGACCTCGACCCCGACGGCGAGGAGACCTGAATGAACTGAAGGAACTAGCCGCCGGTAGCGTCGTCGCTGAACAGCGTTCACCCCGGATGCCGCCGTAGGGAAAGACTGTAGCATTCGGAAACGTTTAACCGAGGACAGCCGTCATATTCGGTGACTAGCCGCCATGAAAATACTCGTCACCGTCAAGGAGGTAGCCGAGGTCGACGACGAGTTCCACATCTCGGGACTCGACATCGACGAAGCCTCCCTGGAATACGACCTCAACGAGTGGGACGACTACGCCGTTGAGGAGGCCGTACAGATTTCGGAGGCAACCGACGACGTCGAGGTGGTCACGGTCACCGTCGGCCCCGAGCGCGCCGAGGAGACCGTCCGGATGGCGCTGGCGAAGGGCGCCGACCGGGCCGTCCGCGTGTGGGACGACGCCCTCGAGGACGCGCAGTTCCTCGACGTGGACACGAAGGCCGAGATTCTGGCGGCCGTCGCCGAGGAGGAAGAGCCCGACCTCGTTCTCTCGGGCGTCCAGGCCGGCGACGACGCCAACGGCGCCACCGGCGTCGCGCTGGCGGACCGCCTCGGCTTCGAGTGGGCCGCCGTCGTCAACTCGCTGGACCTCGATTCCGACGCCGGCGTTGCGAGCGTCCGCCGCGAACTCGAGGGCGGCGTCGAGGAACTCACCGACGTCGACCTGCCCGCGGTACTGACCATCCAGACCGGCATCAACGAGCCGCGGTACGCCAGTCTGCGGGGCATCCGGCAGGCCCAGCGCAAGCCGCTGGAGGCCAACACGCTGGACGACATCGGCCTCGACGCCTCCGTCGTCGACTCGCCCGTCGAGCGGACCGACATGTACGAACCCGAATCGGAGGGCGACGCCACCTACTGGGAGGGGAGTCCCGAGGACACCGCCGGGGAGCTGGCCGAGTTCCTCCGCAATAAGGGGGTGGTCGAGGGATGACGGTCCTGGGCGTCACCGAACACCGGCGCGGCGACATCCGGGACGTCTCCTTCGAGTTGGTCACTGCAGGCCGACGGCTAGCCGACGACCTCGGCACCGACCTCGCGCTGGCAGTCGTCGGCGGCGACGTCGAGGGCTTCGCCGACGACGTCAACCGCGAGGGCGTCGACACCATCTACACCGTCGACGAGGGCGAGGAATTCAACCACGGCGTGTACACCCAGGCCATCGAGGAACTGCACGCTGAACTCGAGCCGACGGCGCTTCTGGCGCCCAACTCGGTCAACGGGCTGGACTACGCGCCCGCCGTCGCCGAGCGCCTCGACATCCCGCTAGTCACCGACGTCGTCGACTTCGAGGCCGACGGCGCGCTGGAGGTCACCCGCGAGCAGTACGGCGGCAAGGTCGAAACCACCTACGACATCGACGCCGACCAGTACGCGATCACGGTCCGACCCGCTGAGTGGCCGAAGACGGAGTCGACCGGCGACGCGACCGTCGAGGCGTTTGACGCCGATACCGACGACGACCTCGGAACGACGGTCAACGGCTTCGAGGAGGTCGGCGGCGGCGACGTCGACATCACCGAGGCCGACGTGCTCGTCTCCGTCGGCCGCGGCATCGACGAGGAGGACAACATCCCGCTGATCGAGGAACTGGCCGACACCCTCGGGGCGACGCTGTCCTCGTCGCGGCCCATCGTCGACAACGGCTGGCTGCCGAAGAACCGCCAGGTCGGCCAGTCCGGCAAGGTGGTCACGCCCGACGTGTACATCGCCATCGGCATCTCCGGGGCGGTCCAGCACGTCGCCGGCATGAAGGGCGCCGACACCATCATCGCCATCAACACCGACCCCAACGCGCCCATCTACGACATCGCCGACTACGGCATCGTCAACGACCTCTTCGACGTCGTCCCCGAACTCATCGAGCAGTTCGGCGGCGAGGCGCCCGACGTATAAACTCCCACTTTTTGCACTTCCTTCGCGCGCCCTCGGCGCGCTCGGTCAGGCAAAAACTTTGGGGAAAAATTGCGAGGTCGTTCGAGAGAGCGAAGCTCTCTCGTGATGTCGTCAGAACGCGAGGCGTTCTGACTGCAAGCGGGAAATCAAAGATTTCCCGCAATGACGAGAGACGCTTCCGGCGTCTCTCGAACCACGGCGAAGCCGCCTCGGTACATTGAATAGCGCGGGACCGTCGGTCCCGCGGACCGTGCGAGCGGGCACGCCCGCGAGCAGACGGCGCCGAAGGCGCCGTGAAACATAGCGCGTGCTCTTTCGGCGGCGCTTCACGCCGCCTCAGTCCGTGCGCGCTACGGCGCCTCCCTGCGGTCGGCGCCGCGAACCGCCTCGGGGGCGACCTGACGGACGCCCCTCTCGGCAGATGCTAACTCCGAATCGATGGCTCTGTCAGTGTAGAGAAACTACTTCTCGTGTACTGTTTGCTGATACTGTTCTCGGGTGACGGTGTAGCGGTGGTGGTCTGCGATTTCGTCACCGAGTGGCGTCCGATTTCGTAGAACGCCATCGTACTGCCCTCCTACAGCCTCGATGAACTTCTCGATAGCCCGTTTCGACTTCTCATTCCCGTCTTCGTAGCCGATTGCCACCAGTTCCAAGTCGAGTCGGTCGAACGCGAGACGAGTTAGTGCCATTGCACATTCGCCCGCATACCCGTTTCCCCAGTACTGTTTCGAGAAGGTGAATCCAATTCTCACCGTTCGCCGTTTCCACTTGAAGAACAGTCCCGTATAGCCCGCGAGCGAATCCTCGGCTGTGTAGACAGCGTATTGCGCAGAGTCAGCTTCTTTCCATGAAGTTCCCGCCTCAACCAGTTGGTCACGTGCCTCCTTTGCTGACCCGTACGGCTCCTATCACCTACCTCGGCGTGAACGGCGAGGTTTGTCGGTGGACTCCCGGTCTATCCACCAGCGGTGGCGGGCGTGTAATCGCCGCTCCCGTTCAACGTCCCCGACTTCAGGGCGAGGTGATTGGTCGCCCCTCCAGAACCAGACTTACGCCGATTCTGGATGAACTTATGTGCGATGTTGCGTGCCGCGTTGTAGTCGCTGTGCAGTTCTTTCCCGCACTTCTGACAGCAGAACTCGTCACCGTCGCGGTTCTTATCGTGGGTAAACCCACACTCTGTGTCGGAACACCGCTTGCTGGTGTACGCCGGATTCACCGTCTCGACGGCGATTCCAGCCGATTTGGCCTTGTACGTGGCCTGCCGTACCAGTTCGTTGAACGCCCATTGCTGGAACTTCGAGGCGTTCGAGATACGCTCACGGATGCCCGATAACTTCTCGACCGCAATCACCGAACAGTCGTATGCGACAGCCTCCTCGACGAGCCGTTTGGATGCTCGGTGGAGGAAGTCCTCCGACCAGTTGGCGAAGGTGTCACCGATGGACTGAATGGTGAGGTGGGCGCTTCGCGTGCCTTGCTGCTGGAGGCGGGCGCGGTGGCGTTCGTATTCGCGGCGCTTGTGGTTCAGCAGGTCGGCGTTCCCGATGAACGCGCCCGTGCTGGTGACGGCGAGGTACCCATCCACGTTCCGGTCGACGCCGAGAACTGTTCGGCTCTCGGCTTCTCCCGACGAATCGTCGCGGTCTTGCGTGACGGAGACGTGGAGGTAGTAGGTGTCAGATTGGCGGTCGTAGCGGAGTTTTGCCCCTTGCTTCGTCCACTCGTCGCTCTCCATGTAGTCGGCTTGCGGAGAGTCATCCGGGTAGACGTACTCGGCACGAACCCGCCCGTTCCCGTAGGCGGCCAGCGTACAGTAGCCGTTGAAGTAGCTGACCGCATTGGTGTTGTAGACGGTGGTGTTCGACATAAACACCGGCCGTGAGGTGCGTTCGCCGTCTTTCATTTTGTCGACGCACCCGCTGAGTGCGTCGGCAGCGTGGTTGGCGGCGGCGACGGTCAGGTCGGCGTGGAGTCCGGTGTCGTCTCGGATGTCGTCGTAAACGAGTGGTTGGAGTCGTGAGCGGGAGGTGATGACGTAGCCGTCGTCATCGCCGTCCCATCCCCGGTTTGCGAACCGCTGTGGAAAGCTTGACGACGACAGTACGCTGAACCTCCATTTACATCCCACTTGTGGGGTTATGTATATATAAAATCTGGGAGTCAGACAGGTACTGTTGGGTGGGTTCTTGTCGAAGCGCACGCGATTCCCGCCCGCCGTGAACGGCGGGACTCCCTCGCTGTCAAAGGTGGCACGTACTCGAAAACGTCTTCGACTCCCTCCCTCGCTTCAGCAAAGAGGTCATATAACTCGAAAACGTCAACCTGCTCGTCACAGAACCGGTCGAGGACGAGATTTTCCGTCTCCAGCGTTTGAGGAAATATGTCACTCATATCGAAACAGACGAACAAAGTTGTTGGGTGGGTCCGGCGGGCGGTATTCAGATACGGACCATTTAGTGGGTCCGTTTCTGCCGGCTGGCCGGTCGGGTCTTAGCGGAGTAAAAAGGGCGAGGCACTGCGAGGCGGTGAACCCGCCTCGAACGGAACGGCGGAGCCGTCCAGCGGTCCGCGAGCAGACGCCGCAGATGCACTTTGCAGAACGTTCGGAGTGCATCCGTCACGTACTTCCGGGGACCGGGCCTACCGAGCGTATGGAGTATCTCGAGCGGCGTCGGTCGCTCATCGAGGGGCGGCTCGAGCCAGTCCTCGGGGCGACGGAGCCGGACGCCATGGCGGAGCGTCTGGAGCACGTCTCGCTGTCGGGGGGCAAGCGGGTGCGGCCGATGGTGACGCTGCTCGCCTTCGAGGCCGC
>PXSL01000020.1 GCA_003022815.1 Halobacteriales archaeon SW_5_68_122
ATCACGCACGTCCAGGCCAACTTCGACTTCTTCGTCCACGGCTGGACCGAGATGATGGAGATCCCCGGCGACGAACTGGAGGCCCACTACCGCCGCTACGAGGAGTTCTTCGTCGAACACGGCATCACCATCGACGACCCGCTTGGCGAGTTCCGGCCGGCCGACGGCATCGCCGAGGCGCCCGAGACGCCCGAGAAACTCGAGCGACCTGAGTACGAGAATGCCATCGCGGGGTTCGCCGACGACGTGTACGTCGAAATCGACGACGGCGAGACGCTCGTCGGCGACGGCACCGACGAACCCGATGAGGTCGACCCGACCGACGCTCCCGGCGTCGACGAGGACGTCGAGTCCGACTAGGCGGGGCTCGGGTCCGGCAGGTCGTCATCGTCAGCGGCCGGATGACGGAGGTGCGATTCGACTCGCCTGCGGGCACGACCCAAAGCGACGCCGGCGACGGCACCGCCGACGGCGGTCCCGACCGGTACCGGGTGGGACACGGCGACCAGCATCGCCAGAAAGCCCAGCAGGGCGCCGACGGCGGCGGAGCGGACGGCCGACGGCACGGCGACGGTGGCGTGGTGTGGCTCTCTCATATACATACACCCACGGACCGTATCGACATAAGTGTAATACGAAATATATTTCTGCACCTCAGTTTACTGAACCCGATTTTAGTAACTCGACTCGAGCAGTCGGTCGGCCGCCGCGTAGCCGGCCTCGATGGCCCCGTTGAGGCTCCGCTCGGGGTACTGCGCTCGGGAGGCCATCCCCGCGTAGTAGACGCCCGGCGCGACGGCCTCCCCGAGGTCGTAGGGGACCACCATCTCGAGGTAGCCCCGCTCGTATACCGGCGCCGTCTTCGGGTTCCGCCCGACGAGCGTCCAGTTGACCGCCTCGCGGTCGAACGACGGGAACAACTTCTCGATGCCGTCCAGCCACAGCTCCTCGACGCCCTCGTCGTCCAGTTGCCACAGTTCCTCCGAGCGGTCCTGGATGTAGCTGGCCACGTACAGCAGGTACTCGCCGCCGTACCGGTCCGGCGGCACGAAGTTGGTGTGCTCGATGAGCGCGCCGAACGGCGCCTCGTCGGCGATGTTCAGCCAGTATGTGTCCATCAGCGGTTCGTCCATCGACACCACCGCACACACCGACCCCTGGAAGTCGATGTCGCACGCGTAGCCCGTCAGCGACTCCAGAACGTCCGGCATCGTCGCCACCACGACGCCGTCGACCTCGTGGGTCTCCGTCCGGCCCTCGCCGCCGGGGTCCCGCCGGACCGAAAGCGACTCGACGCCGCCCTCGTCGTATGTCAGGTCGGTCACCGCGGCCCCGGTGACGACGTTCTCCTCGCCGACGGCCTCCAAGAGCGCGTCCAGCAACATGCCGAACCCGCCCTCGAAGTAACCCAGAACCTCCCCGCGCAGGATGTCCCGCTCGCCGCGGAACTTGATGCGGCCGAGCAGCCACGCCGCCGAGACGTCCTCCTTGCGGGAGCCGAACTTCGCGTCCAACAGCGGCTCGAAGAAGTACTCGTACACGCCGCGCGTGGTGTGCTCGAGCAGGAACTCCTTGATGGGCACGTCCTCGAAGTCCTCGAGGTTCTCGTAGGTGTCCCGACGGGGGACCCCGCCGCGGACGTCGACCCCTAGTGTCAGCATCGTCAGCCGGAACTTGTCGTAGGCCGACAGGTGGGGGTAGGCCGCTATCTCCCAGGGGGCATCCAGCGGGTGGGCGACGCCGTCGACGTAGTAGGCGTTCTCGCCGACGTGCCACTCGATGCGGTCGCCCAGTCCCAGTTCCTCGGCCAGTTCAACGATGGTCTTCTCGGATTTCGAGAGGTGGTGGTAGAACTTCTCGATGCGGTCGCCGCGGGTCTCGTAACTGGCCGCGAGGCCGCCGAGGCGGTCGCCGGCCTCAAAGACCCGCACCTCGTGACCGGCCCCCTGGAGGCGGTAGGCGGCCGCGAGGCCGGCGAGGCCGCCGCCGACGATGCCTATCATATCGGGGGGTCAGCCGCCGGCGGAATGGGCCTTTCGGGTCCGCCGTCGACCCGACCGCCGGGCGCGGGGTCGCTACCTTTTTGCCGGCGGACGTGGTCCGTCTTGAGCGGGCCGACCGCACCACCATCGAGGTGACCGGCGCTGGCAGTCAGTACATCCCGGAGGACCCCGACAAGAACACCGTGGGGGCCGTCGCGGAGGCGCTGGACGCCCCCGCCCGCATTCGAATCGACAAGGGTGTTCGGCCGGCCTCCGGGCTGGGGTCGTCGGCCGCCTCCGCCGCCGCGGCGGCCGTCGGCCTCAACGAACTGTACGGGCGGGGGCTCTCGCGGGAAGAACTCGTCCCCATCGCCGCGGAGGGCGAGGCCGTCGTCTCCGGGGCCGCCCACGCCGACAACGTCGCGCCCGCCATTATGGGCGGGTTCACCGTCGCCCGCCCGGACGGCGTCACGCAGGTGGACGCATCCATCCCGCTGGTGACCTGCCTGCCGGAAATCGTCATCTCGACCCGGGACGCCCGCGAGGTTGTGCCCGAGGGCGCACGGATGGAACAACTAGTCGAGATGGTCGGCAACGCCGCGACGCTGGCGGTCGGGATGGCCCGCGACGACCCCATTCTCGTCGGCCGGGGGATGGCCGACGGCATCGTCACGCCCGCCCGCGCCGAACTCATCGCCGGCTACGACGCCGTCCGGGAGGCGGCCGCCGACGCCGGCGCGACGGGAATCACCATCTCCGGCGCCGGGCCGACCGTCATCGCCGCCTGCCGAGAGCGGGACCGCCGCGAGATCGCCAGCGCGATGGTCGACGCCTTCGAAGCCGAGGGCGTCGACGCCCGCGCCTACCAGACCCGTATCGGCGAGGGCGCGACGATACACTAAGTAGCGACCCTACCAAACGCGGTCGAACAAGCATCCGCGAGCGCCTGGTGGGCGCGAGCGGTTCACCGGCGGCGAACGGAGTGAGCCGCCGGCAGAAGTTTTTCCCCAAGTTTTTGCGACTGAGTGGTGCCCGCAGGTCGCCGGAGGCGACCGAGGACACCCGAAGGAGTAAAAAGTGGGTGTTTAAAAGCCCTTGCCTTGGAGTTCGCGGGCGATAATCATTTTCTGGATTTCGGTGGTGCCCTCGTAAATCTGGGTGATTTTGGCGTCCCGATACAATCGTTCGGCGTCGAAGTCGTCGACGTAACCGGAGCCACCGTGAATCTGGACGCACTCGTTTGCGGCCTCAACGGCGATACGGGAGGCGTACTCCTTGGCCATCGAGGCGAGCTTCGTCAGTTGGCCGTCGGCGTGGTCGACTGACCAGGCGGACTTATAGGTGAGGTTGCGGGCGGCCTCAGTTTCGGTGTGCATGTCGGCGAGTTTGTGCTGGATGGCCTGGAAGTCGCCGATGGGGCGGCCGAACTGTTCGCGCTCCTGGGCGTACTCAAGGGCGCGCTCGGCGGCGCCCTTGGCGATGCCGACGCCCTGCGCCGCGACGGCGGTTCGCGTTTCGTCGAAGAACTGCATCTGCTGGAGAAAGCCCATGCCCTCGGTGCCGACGAGGTTCTCCTCGGGCACACGGACATCATCGAGGATGAGCTCCGCCGTGTCGGAAGCCCGAATCCCCATCTTGCCGGTGATTTTGTCGGCTTCGAAGCCGTCGCGGTCCGATTCGACGATGATCTGGCTGAAGCCGTTGTAGCGACCCTCGGCGTCGGGGTCGGTCTTGCAGAGGACGACGAAGAAGTCGCCGACGGAGCCGTTGGTGATCCACATTTTGTTGCCGTTAATCACCCACTCGTCGCCGTCCTTCTCGGCGCGCGTCGAGACGCTTGAGACGTCCGACCCCGTGTCCGGCTCGGAGATGGCCGCCCCCATGATGGCGTCACCGGTCGCGATGGGCTCGAGGTACTCCTCCTTCTGTTCCTCGGTGCCGAACTCGGTGATAGCCTCGCTCCCGAAGGCGGTCGAGGAGAGACACAGGCCGATGCCGGGGTCGGCGGCGAACAGTTCCTCGACGATGATAGCGGTGTCCAGCACATTGTAGCCGGCGCCGCCGTACTCGAAGGGAATCTGCGGCGCGAGCAGTCCCATCTCGGCGGCCTCCTCGACGACCTCCCAGGGGTACTTCTCCTCGCGGTCGTACTCCTTTGCGACGGGGAGAATCTCGTTCTCCGCGAACCGCTGCACCTCGCTTTTCAGTTGCTCCTGTTCCTCGGATAGCTCGAAGTCCATGGCCCCCTATTTTACCCGAAACTATAAAAGACCAACTTTTCCTAACGACGTTTGCGGCATGTACTTTCCTCGTTTACAACGATAACCGGACACTGACGGGAGCTTTATACCCCCCGGGCGCACGACGGCTCACTTCAGGTCGACATACTGGTCCTCCCACTCGCTACGGGCTTCCATCTCGCGGCGGCCACGCCGCGTCAGCGTGTAGAAGTTCGTCCGGCGGTCGCGCTGACCCTTCTCGACGAGGCCCTTTTCGACGAGCGTATCGAGGGCATCGGTAAGTTCTGTCGTCTTGTTACTGTCGCATTCGCTTAAATATGTCGACGTCGAGCGTCGTCAACCTCCCACGTTCGGGCAACAGACGGCCGACATGTCTCGTTCCGCGAACGAGTCCTGGATGTAAAGGCACGAGACAGCACAAGAATTATCTTCGTGCTTGTAGGATCTGTCGACGTTCTTTCTCGCTCGATTAGGCTTTTTACTTTCCACCCTCAAGGGCGCGTATAATGGGAGCACTCTTCGAGGTCGAGCGGAGTCAGTTGCGATACGAGGTAGTGGAGACGCTCAACGGTAGCGATACAGGGCGTCGAGCCCCCTCCCTCAAGCGCAGGCCGAGCGAGCGGTAGGGAGGGGAGGAGCACCCGTCTTCGTTTAACTTTCACCGTGTTGCAACCCGTTTTTCCCCTCTTGAGCCGTCTCTCGACCTACTGCCGCCCTGGCGCGAGCCGAGGACGGGAGGAGCCACGAGTAAACTGACTCCTGTAGCCTGAATGCAACGCCCTCGGGTCCTGCACTCAGGACCGACGACCGCGAATGGGGTCGACTGAAAACCCATGGGATGGGTCCGGCAAGCGCGGGTCGCAGCACCCACTCCGACCTGCTGCCCGGCCCATGGATGGAAAAGGAAGCCGGGCCGCGTTTACATATATGGTCGCGGGACGCAATATCAGTGCAGTAACGCCCCGCTCTCGAGGAGTGACCGACCGCCGCAAGGCGGGAGGGAGCAAGTAGGGCGGGATAGTTCGCGGGGTAGCCGACAAGCTCGAGGCCGACGAGTCGCTGACCTTCTCGGCGGGGGACGAAGATCGAACACAGCGTCAAGTTCGAACCGGAGTGGAGTGAGGCGACGACGCGGACGGCGAACTGGAGGTATTCTGAACTGTCGAGTATTGTTCAGCGAGAGAGGAAAGCGACCGACCGACGAAAAGGCGGTCGGGCGCTTGCCGCCCTGAATTGGTCCCCGCTGACGCTTCGGCCCTCCAAGCGAAGCGTCGACTGGAGTAAGTAGTCGTCACGGCATAAATCTACCGGCCACGTTTGGCAGACCCGCCCCTAAATGTACTCCTCCTCGAGCACCCACCCGAGCGCGCGCTTGTAGTAGGTGAACATCTGGCGGACGCCCTCGTGGTTCATGTCCTCGTCGTCGAGTTCGTTCTTCAGGAATTCGTACTGCTCGCGGATCTCCTCTTCGTCGCGCATACCTGAACGTCGGCCGCTCGCCAAATGAAAGTTCGTGAGCCGGACCGGAATGGTGAACAGTCGGCCCTCCACAGTCGGAGTATGCGCGTTCACGTTATCGCAACCGGCGGAACAATAGCCTCGACCGCCGACGGGGCCGAAATGGGGGCGGCGCCGGCGCTCTCCGGCGACGACCTCGTTGAGGCGGTCCCTAATCTCGAAGAGCACGCCGACATCACCGTCGAGACGGTCGCCGACCGGCCTGGATTCGACATGTCGCCGGCCGTCTGCGGTCGCGTCGCCCGCAGAATCCGGGAACTCGGTGACGAGGTCGACGGCTTCGTCGTCACTCACGGAACCGACACACTCGCCGAGACCGCGCGGTACCTGGACCTGACATGCGGGGCGCCGGTGGTCGTCACCGGCGCCCAACGCCGTCCAGACGAGGCGGGCAGTGACGGGCCGACGAACCTCCTGACCGCGGTCCGGGCGGTCGCCCACGAGCGTCTGTCCGGCGGAACGTTCGTCGCGTTCGACGAGGAACTGCACACCGCGGCGACGGCCCGCAAGGCCCACACCTGCGCACTGAACGCGTTCCGATCCCCCGAGGCAGGACCGGTGGCTCGGTTTACCCGCCGGCACGTCCACTGGTACCGCCGGCCCTCCGACGGCGATGGCCGCCTGCCGATACCCGACGACCACCCGACCGTCCCGCTGGTCGTCGTCATCGTCGGGACCGGTCTCGGGAACACGACGTCGGCGCTGGGCGGAGCTATCGCCGACGCGGAGTGCCCCGTCGTCGTCGCCTCCCGATGTCATGCCGGGCCGACCGAACCCGTCTACGGGACGCCCGGCGGCGGGGCGACGCTAGCCGGCCACGACCACGTCCGATTCGCACACGGGACGCCGTGGGCCGCGCGGGTCGAATTGCTCCTCGCGGTGGCCGCCGGGCGGGTCGACGAACGGTTCGACGCGTTTCCGGTACCGTCCGGGGAGATTTAGGGCCCGGGGGTCGGAGTGTCGGTCATGAAGATCCGAGGCCGGCGTGAGTGCAAGGAGTGTGGGACCCGGTGGTCCTACTACGACACCGGCGAGGCCGCCTGTCCGTCGTGCGGGAGCCTCTACAGCGTCGGCGTCGACGACGAGCGGTCGTTGCACACGGCAACGTCGTCGACGCTCGACCTCACGCCGGTACGCGGGGACGTCGATGACAAGCCGGTGCGTCGCCTCGCGTCGACAGCGGCCGAGCGATGCCGGGAGTTCACCCGCGGCTACGGGTTCATCGATGCCGGGGAGTTGCAACCGCTCGACGACACCTACCTCGCGGCGATGGAGCTCCGGTCGGTCGGGAGCGAACTCGGCCGCAGGCTCAAGGTGTCCGACGACGAGGAACTGTATTTCACCGAGTTGCTCCGGGCCGACGAAGGGTCGCGGCCGCCGCCGGAGTCGGTCCCGGAGTCGCTGCAAGCGTCGCGTGGCCTGGCCTACGCGAACGCCATCCGGGAGTACCGGTCCGACCTCCGGACCTACCTCGACGAGCATCCGGACCGGCCGGCAGAGCGGATGCTCGGTCGTCTCGCCGACCACGCAAAGCGAGCGCGTGCCCTCGACGGCGACGTGCCGCCCGGGGACGCCGAGTCCCTCGTCGCCGCGATACGGGATGTCGCCCGGTACCTTATCGACGACGACGAGACCGCTCTCGCAGAGGCGGAGTCGAGACTCGAGCGGCTACCCTGAGACGGGACCGCCGGTATTTTTCCGGCAGTCTCGCAACCGGCCATCATGGAACTCTGTGACCTCACCCTCCGCGAGGCGTCGCAACGCCCGGGACGGGAGTACGCCGTCGACCAGCGCGTCGAAGTCGGGCATGCGCTGGACGGCCTGGGCGTCCCGCTAGTCGGTGTAAGCGCACCCGACACGGATTCGGCCGAGGGCGGGGCGATCGAGCGTCTGGCGTCGGAGTTGACCGCTGACGTTGTGGTGTCCTGCCGGCCGACGGTCGACCACGTCGAGGCGGCACTCGAAGCCGGCGCCGACACCATCGAGGTGTCCGTCCCGGTCTCAAAGGGACGACTGGACGCCGGGCTTGGGTGCTCGCGGAACGAGGCGTTCGACCGCGCGGCGGACGCGCTCCTCCGTGCACGGGAGGGCGGCGTCGACGTCAGCCTGGCGCTCGTCGACGCCTTCCGGGCGGAGGTTCCGGCCGTCGCGGGCGCCTTCGGTCGGTTCGACTGCCCTATCGTCCTCGTTGACTCCGTCGGCGCTCGGACCCCCCCGTTCGTAGCCGGCTTCCTCCGGACGCTGGCCGACGCGAGCGCCGACCTCTCCGGGGCCGGCGTCCGGTTCCGCGACGACCTCGGCTGTGCAACGGCCAATGCCCTGGTGGCGACCCAGGTGGGCGTCGGGCGAGTCGACGCCGCCGTGGCGGGCCTGGGGCGCCGGGCCGGCCTCGCCGCCACCGAGGAGGTGATCGTGGCGACCGAGGCCGGCGAGTCCGCGGCCGATGTCGATACGGAGCGGGTCGTGCCGGCGTGCCAGGACGTCCTCGTGGCACTGGAGGAGTCCGTCGACGAGCGGAAGGCCGTCCTGGGAGAGGCGGCGACCAGACGCGCGGTCGACGAGGCGTACGCACTTGAGGCCCCGGAGGCATTCGAGCCGTTCGACCCGGAGAGCTTCGGCGGCCGTCGGAAGCTGACCTTCGGCGCGAAGACGGAGCGGAACGCCGTCGAGACGCTCCTCGAGCGGGCCGACACCGCAGTCACCGAGGAGCGCACCAGGGCGCTGCTGGAGCGTCTGGCCGAGGAGGGACCGGTCGACCTGGAGACGGCGCTGGGACTCGCGGCCGAGGAGTAATCCGAACAGGCGACACCGTCGCCCCCGGAGCGGCGTGTCGCACTCCCGCGGAACGCTCCGGGGCGAGTCACTCGAGCACAGCGACGCTGGTCCCGTCCTGCTACTTGAATCTCCGGACGAGGCGAGCCACGAGTTCGCGGTCGAAGGTGTTCTCCGGAACCTCCGTGCGCCAGGCGGCCTCGTCGATGCCCTCGCCGGGTCGTCCGGGGTCCGCCGCGAGGCCGGTTGAGGTCGGTTCCGCGAGGAACGTCGCGAAGTAGAACTCGAAGGAGTCGTCGCCGCCCTCCCGCTGGAACGTCTGCTCGGCGACGGCGCCGAGGCCGGTTATCTCGACGTCAATCCCGGTCTCCTCGCGGACCTCCCGCTGGGCGCCCTCGGCGGCCGTCTCGCCGGCCTCCAAGCGCCCGCCGGGGAGCAGCCAGGTGTCGTCCTCACGGACGAACAGGATGCGGCCGCCGTCGGCGACGAGCGCGCCGACCCCCCAGGCGCCGTCGTCGCCGCGCTCGAGGGCGCGGTCGAACCGCTCGGCGTCGATTTCGATGCGCTCGGCCTTCCGGTAGACGTCGTCGTAGCGGGCCGCGAGTTCGTCGGGCGAGAGGCGCATTAGGGCAGTGTCACGTTGACGCTCTCTTGGAGGCCCGCCGCCTTGACCGTGTTGTATAGGAGCATCGCGCGGGTCATCGGCCCGACGCCGCCGGGGACCGGCGTGATGTAGTCGGCCTTCGGCTCGACTGCCCCGTAGTCCACGTCGCCGACGAGTTCGTACCCCTTCTCGGTGTCGGCGTTCACCCGGTTGACCCCGACATCGACGATGGTCGTTCCCTCGCTGACCATTTCGCCGTCAATGAACTCCGGGCGGCCGGCGGCGGCGACGAGGATGTCCGCCCCCCGGGTCTTCGCCGTCAGGTCGTCGGTCCGTGAGTGACAGACCGTCACCGTCGCATTGCCGTCATCGCGCTTCTGGAGGAGCAGGTTCGCAAGCGGCTTGCCGACAATGTCCGACCGTCCGACGATTACCGCGTCGGCGCCCTCGGTCTCGACCCCGTAGGCATCCAGGAGCTTCTGGACGCCGTGGGGCGTACACGGCCGATAGCGGTCGTTGCCGGCGACGAGTCGGCCGACGTTCTCCGGGTGGAACCCGTCGACGTCCTTGACCGGATCGATGGCCCGCAGTACCCGGCGGTCGTCGACGTGGTTGGGGACCGGCATCTGGACGAGGATGCCGTGGACGTTGTCGTCGGCGTTGAGGTCCTCGACGGTCTCGTACAGTTCCTCGGCGGGCGCGTCGGGGTCGATCTCGACGTGGACGCTCTCGATGCCGACCTCCTCGCAGTCCTGCTGTTTCATCGAGACGTACGTCTCGCTCGCGGGGTCGTCGCTCATCAGCACCGTCGCCAGGCCCGGCGTGACGCCCGCGGCCTCCAGCGTTTCGATGCTGTCGGTCAGCGCGTCCCGAACGTCGGCGGCGACCGCCTTGCCGTCGATGATCTCCGTCATTGCGTGGAACGCGAGGCGCCGAGCATATCAATTGTTCGGGTTCGTGCCACTTCAGGGCTTACGCTTTCCGAATCTATGCACGTTTGTGATTACTCCGGGCAGTCGGTCGCGTCGAACGCCGAGCGGTCGGGTCCCTGTCGGACCAGATGGGTCACGCCGGATTCCGGGTCGACGAGCGCCGCCTGGCCGCCGTACCCGTGGGTCCGGTCGTGGCCCCGCACGACGACGCAGTCGGCCGACTCCGGGACGTCGACGGTTTCCGACCGAGTGAACTCCCGGGTGCCGTGAGCGTGAGCGAGGTCACGGCGGCCGAGTCGGTCGCCATCGAGTGTCTCGACCTGCCACCAGTTCGCGTAGCCGTCCTCGCCGTCGTCGTCGTGGATGAGCGTCACGGCGAACCGGTAGGCGCCGCCGTCCCGCGCCTCGAGTTCGACGCCCGCGACGTTGGCCTCCCGGAGGTCGAGGTCGTTGGCGCCGGTCGCCGTTCCACCGTCGGTGGCAGGCGTCGCCGCGTCGGTCCCCGGGTCGTCGGCCATTCCCTCGCCGCTTCCGGGGTCGTCGGTGCACCCGGTGAATCCGCCCGCCACGGTCGCGGCGGCGACCGACAGGAGTCGGCGGCGGCGGCCCATCACAGGTCCCCGCCGAGCACCTTCGCGGCCGTCAGCACCGGGTCCCACGTCGTGTTGAATGGCGGCGCGTACGCCAGGTCGTAGTTCGATAGTTCGCCGACGGTGATTCCTTCGGTGACCGCGCCGACGACGGCGTGGCTCCGGTGGACCGCACCCTCGCCGTACCCGGAGACGAGGCTGGCGCCGAGGACGCGCTCGGAGTCGCGGTCGGCGGTCAGCGTGACGGTGACAGTGCCGCCCTCGGGGTAGTAGCCCGCCCGCGATTTCGCGTCGATGGTTCGCGTCACGGGGTCGAAGCCCGCCTCGCGGGCCGTCTCGTGGTCCAGGAGGCCCGTCCGTGCGGCCTCGACCTCGAAGGCATTGACCGCGGCCGTCCCGGCGACTTCGCCGCCCTCGGTCGGGTCGCCGGCGACGGTCTGTCCGACGGCGCGGCCGTGACGGTTGGCGGTCAGCGCCAGCGGGACGTAGTCCGGGTCGCCCGTGACGATGTGTTCGACCTCCGCGCAGTCGCCGGCGGCGTAGACGTCCGGTAGGTTCGTCTCCCGATAGGCGTCAGTTGCGACGGCGCCGGTCGGCCCCAACTCGATACCTGCGTCCTCCGCGAGGTCGGTCCGCGGGCGGACGCCCGTCCCCAGGAGCGCCATCTCCACCTCGACGCGCTCCTCGCTCGTGACCACGGCCTCAACGGCGCCATCGCCGTCGAAGGCCTCGACCTCCGCGTCAAGGTACAGCGCGACGTCCTGCTCGCGGAGGTGGTCGGCGACGGCCTCGCTTGTCGCCTCGCTGAACCCCTTCAGCACGCGGTCGCCGCGCTGGAAGAGGTGAACCTCGAAGTCGTTGGCCGCCAGCGCCTCGGCCATCTCGACGCCGATGTAGCCGCCGCCGACGATGCCGACCGCGCCCTCGCAGTGCTCGAGGAAGTGACACGCCGGCCCGCGGTCCGGCTGGTCGACCGGGCTGGACTCCCGCGACCGGGCCACGAACTCCCGGAGGTCGCGGCCGTCGGTCATCGACCCCAGCGTGTACACGCCCTCCCGGTCGCGGCCCTCGATTGGCGGGACGACGGCCTCGGCGCCCGTCGCCACGAGCAGGTGGTCGTACTCGACCGTCACCTCGCCATCCTCGCTTTCGGCGGTGACCGTCCGGGCGTCGCCGTCGATGTCGACGGCCTCGTGGCCGGTCCGGAGGTCGATGTCCCGTTCCTCGCGGAACTCCTCGGGCGTCACCGACACCAGGCTCTCTATGGACTGTATCTCGCCCTCGACGTAGTACGGCAGGCCGCAGGCGCCGTAGGAGACCCACTGGCCCTTCTCGAAGACGACCACCTCGAGGTCCGGGTTCTCGCGTTTGGCCTTGCTCGCGGCGGACATGCCGGCGGCATCGCCGCCGACCACGACGAACGTCATGGCGGCGGGTTCGCCGCCCCCGGAAATAAAGTTCGGTCGGCCGTGCGGCCACGGGGGGGGAGACCGCCTACTCCTCGCCGGTCGGTCGCGTGTACCACCATGCCCACGCGACGAGCACGGCCTGCAGTGGGAGGCGTCCCCCCCGTTCGGCGGCCGAGGGGGCC
>PXSL01000021.1 GCA_003022815.1 Halobacteriales archaeon SW_5_68_122
ACCGAGGGCGTTCGTCATCACGAGGTAGTGGTAGCTCAGCCGCCAGAACGAGTTGGCACCGGGCGAGAAGTGCAGCGTCTCGGCGGTCAGCAGGTCGGCGACCTGCTCGGTCTCGGCCGTCGTCAGGGCGGCGTGTGCCGCCGGTCGCGGCTCCGTTGTCGTCCGGACGTCGCTGGCGATCTCCTCTACTGCCGCCGTCGACGCGGCGTCCTCGAACGTTACGAGCGTCGGTATCTCGTAGTTGTCGGGCGTGTGGCTCAGCAGGTACTCGTACTTGGCGTCGAACGCTGGAGACATTACGTCCGCGGTCGCCGCGCCCGGCAACGCGAGCGCGCCGCCCGTCGCCGCCGACAGTCGGACGAACTGGCGGCGGGATATCGGGGCCGTCTCGAAGGGGTCCTCGGACACAGTCGTGACTCTACCCGGTGGTTGCTTTCACCCTACAAAAGGTTCTGACAAAGGCATCCAAAGCGGGTCGGGCTACGGCGGCCACCGCTCGTCGAAGCGGTGGTCGTCGGCCCAGTTGATTGAAGCGTCCGGTTGATCCGGTGGGTGGACGCGCAGGGAGATGGACTGATCGAACTCATCGTCTGTAACGAAGTAGATTTCCTCTGTCTCCGAACAGTGGATACAGTAGACGTCGATGGCGTCCGAATCCCGGGTCGGAAAACGTATCCGACCGTCGACGACGCTTCCAGAACAGGCACGTATCCTGTGCTGGGTCCCCGAATCATCGCAGGCGACAAAGTGGTATGACTTATCGTCGACCTGAACGAACGGGACAAGGTGCTCCTGCAGGCGTTCGCCGACCGGCTCAACGGCAGGGGCTCGGCCGTGGCTCGCGGACCTGATTCGGTGGGCGCTCGGCGGCCAGCGCGCGTCGAACTCGTAGTCGTCTGCCCAGTTGATTGATGGGTCCGGCTGGTCGGGGTTCTCGACGCGCAGCGAAATCCGCCTGTCGAACTCGTTGATATATACCAGATACAGGGTTTCGAGCTCGTGAACATAGACGACAAAACAGTCTATCTCACCGTCGTAGTACTTGTATACGTTGCCTTCCGCGTTCGTATGTGGCTTTTAGTGTGGAAGGTAATGATCCCGTTGCTCAGTCGACCGGTTTTAATTTGTAACGTCAGCAGTTCGCCGGCGGGTGTTTCGACCACCATATCGTACCGCTGATTATCACCGAACGGCGTGAGAACTGGAATACCGTGGCGTTTCAACTCCGCGAGAACAGCTGCTTCGGTGAGTTCTCCCTTTCGATGTGCGTCCATGGTTCGAAGGTTCTCGTCCCCTCAAAAGGTAAAAATACGGCCATCAACCTCACGAGTACGTCTGCAGTGCACACTATTAGGAGTCGGATAACTGAATAGGGGGTTGCCGAAACGCCCGGTATCGGACGTTCTATGCATATGGGGTCGCCCGGATTCGAACCGGACGAAGACTCGCTCCACTCGTCTTCAGGATTCGAATCGGCCGACGAACGGCGTCGCTCGTCACATCCACTCCTCGCAGACGCCAATGGGATCGCCCGGATTCGAACCAGGGTCCACAGCACCCAAGGCTGCGAGTATAGCCAAGCTAACCCACGATCCCGCATCGTGTTCTACCCCCTGCCGGCGTGAAAACGTTTCGTTCCACGGGTCGGCCCCAAGGGATTTAGCCCGGCACCGAGAACCGCCGGCCATGGTTTCGACGACGGAGATTGCCCTGCTAATACTGGCACTGGCGCTACTGTTCGGCGCCTTCCGCATTATTGAGACGGTGAGGCCGCTCATCGTGAACGCCATCGTGGGGGTAATTATCCTCGTGGTAGCGAACGTCGCCGGCCTCGGGGTCTCCATCACGCCGATAGCGGTGCTGGTCTGTGCGGTCGGCGGCGTGCCGGGCGCGGTACTCGTCATCCTGCTGGCGTACCTCGAGATCGCCTTCGCCGGCATGATCGCGCCGCTGGCCGCGCTGGCGCTCGTTTGAGGCGGGTGCCTGTGCGGGCCGATAGCACAAACACGCGTTTGAGCTTAGCGTACCCCTTTGATACACCCGGCTGTCGCCTCGAGCATGAGACACGCGATGGTCCCCGGCCGGCTATTCGAGCCGCTAGGCTGGGCGCTCGGGCGCCTGCTAGTGCTCGTTGAGGGGGTAGCCTTCTGAGCCGCTGCGACCTTCCCGTTCGTCCACGTCACGGCCGGGCTACTGTACGTGCGCGAATCGGTCCCGGCGTCAATGCTGGTCGTATTGGGGCTCATCAACGCCGCCGCCATCGTGGTCGGCTACCGGCACGGGTATGGGGGACGGTCGGATGAGTAGCCGCGCCCGGGTGACCGAGGCCGACGAGAAGCGCCTCGAACGATACCTCCGGAGTCGCGCCGGAGACGGCGACGCCTACGTCAAGAGCAAGTTCATCGCCGACGACGTCGGACTGACGCCGTCGCAGGTTGGACTGCTACTCAAGCGGCTCCGCGAATCGGAGGGCGACGTCGACGTCGAGAAGTGGTCCTACACGAACGCGACCACCTGGCGGGTGACCGCCGCGGAGTGACCGCCGGTCGGTCGTGACCGCGCCGTACCATCCGCGTCATACTGATTGCTGTGAGTCATTACCGGATCGACCGCCCGATCGCGGGCGGTCGTACGGCAAACAGCTACAGCAATCAGTATCAGTGCTCGTCGTGGAGTTCGATTTCGGCGACGAGTTCGTAGGGGTCCGTCCCCCGGCGGATCGCGTCGAGCATCGCGAAGGCCTCGTCGGGCTCCAGGAAGTGTTCGGTGACGGCCCGCCCGAGCGGCGTCGGCTCGAGCCCGTCGATGAACTCGTACTCCAGCAGCTTGCCGACGGCGTGTTTCGTGGGGATCTCGCCGACCATCCGGTCGTTGAGCCGCTTTGCGCCCGTGCCGGCGACGGCGACGTTGGCCAGCGTCTCCTCGACGGCCGAGTCCTCGTCGTAGCGGGTGATGACGGGCTCCATCTCGCCCTTCAGGAGCTTGAACGCCACCTCGTCCTCGCTGGCCTCCATGGAGTTGTGGTAGGTGCAGTCCGGCTCCACGAGCACGTAGACGGTCCCCTGGTCGTGGTAGTCCGGCCGGCCGGCCCGGCCGAGCATCTGCTCGAACTCCTGGACGGAGAGCCATTCGATGCCCATCGCCAGCGAGTCGAAGATCACCTGCGAGGCGGGGAAGTCGACGCCCGCCGCCAGCGCCGCCGTCGTGACGACGCAGGCCAGCTCCTGGTCGCCGAACTGCCGCTCGACGCGCTTGCGCTGGCCGTAATCGAGGCCGGCGTGGTACGGCGCAGAGGAGTACTCCAGCCGCCGGGATATCTCGTGACACCGGCGCCGGGAGTTGGTGAACACGATGGTCTGGCCGCGATACCCCTTCGACGATTTGGAGTCGTAGGCCCGCTTGACGAGCTTGTTCTCGATGTCTATCTTCTCGGAGCCGTCGGCGAAGGTGACGTGGCGCTCGATGGGGACCGGCCGCTCCTCGAACTCGATGAGCTGGGCGCCGAGCTGCTCTGACAGCTGGCCGGCATTGCCCACCGTCGCCGACAGATATACCCACTGGGTGTCACAGCGGTTCGTCTCGCAGTAGTGCTTCAGCCGCGAGACGAGGCCGTCCAGCCGGTGGCCCCGGTCGTCCTCGCCGAGGTTGTGCACCTCGTCGATGACGACGGTGCCGACTTCGCCGAGGTCCTTGCCGGTCCGTAGCGCGTGGTCGATGCCCTCGTAGGTACCGACGATGACGTCGGCTCCGGGGTCGAACCGGTTGCCCGAATCGCGGATGCGGGAGGCGCCGACCCGTATCGACACGTCCAGCAGGTCGCCGTAGTCGTCGGTGAAGTCCTCGTGTTTCTGGTTGGCCAGCGCCACCAGCGGGACCAGAAACAGCATCTTGCCCTCGCCCTTGAGCGCGCGGTCGATGCCCGCCAGCTCGCCGACCAGCGTCTTGCCGGTCGCCGTCGCCGAGACGACCAGCTGGTCGCGGCTCGAAAGCAGGCCGTTCTCGACGGCCAGACTCTGGACGGGCAACAGCTCGTCGAACTGCTCCAAGCTCGCCGTCAGGTCGGGGTGGACGTCCAGCTCCGCGGTCGGCACGAGGTCGATGTCGTCGGTCGTCGCGGATATCTCGTCAAACTTCGTCAGCTCGGGGTCCAGCTGGCCCGACAGCAGGTTCCGGACCCGCTCGAGGTCGCCGACCTCCACCAGCAGCTCCTCCAGCCGGTCGCGGGCGCCGGACCGCAGCCCCCGGTAATTGGCCTCCCGCTCGAGCTCCCGCTTTGCGCAGTCCGGGCAGATGTGCTCATCGTCGGCCTCGATTGCGGTCTCCGAGGTCAACGGCGAGTACCGGCCTTTGCCGGCGCAGATGCGACAGGTCCGGACCTGCTTGGCCTCGAGCTGGTAGCCGTCCAGCATCGCCTCCAGCTCTTGGCGGCCGCCGCGGGAGGTCTGCTCGGAGAGACGGATTCGACGGGCCCGGCGGGCCATCTCGACGAACTGCTCGGGGCGGCGCGGCACCTCGTCGTCGCCGTCCTTCACGCGGAACCGGCCGGGCCGGGGGCCGGCGTCGGTCGACTTCAGTTCCAGTCGCCCCCGGAGCAGTCGCTCGTCGTCCCGGCGGACGACGACGGCGTAGTCGTCGCCGGCCTCGTGGAGGAACAGCGTGTCGACGTCGGCGACCTGCTTTGACACGCCCGGGAGTAGTGTACCGGAACATTTCAGTGGTCCGGAAGCGGTGTGGACAGGTCACACGGGACGGGAGCACGCGGGCGGTCCGGTCACTCCACCAGCCGTATCTCGTCGTCGCCGTTCGGGACCGCACAGAGGAACGCGCCCGGTTCGTCGCTCTCGTTGCGGTACCAGTGGACCGCGCCCGCCGGGATGTGCAGAGCGTCGCCCGCCGAAACGACGTGCTCTTCGCCCGCGCTCGCGGCGTCGCCGTTCGCCCGAGGCGCCTCCGGCGCCTCGCTGATCCCCACGACGTACTCGCCCTCCAGCACGTACTGCTCGTGTTCGATCTCGTTGGTGTGTTCCGGCACCTCGGCGCCCGGCTCCAGTTCGAACCGCCGGATGGCGAGGTTCGGTGCGCCGTGTTCTGGGCTGACAAGGACGCCCTTCCGAAGACCGTCGGCCGCGTCGACCGACTCGTATGTCACGTCCTTGGCGCGGCGAACGAGCGGGTCCGACTGCTGTGACATGATGCCGGGTTGGTCGTCGACACACTCGAAACTACGGGTCCTGGGGCCGCCGTCCGCCGACCGGCCCCGCGGCCCGCCCGGATACTTATGGCTCCGGGGACAACTGCCTACCATGAAGAGCTTCCGGGCCGGCAGTGCCTTCGGCATCCCCATCGAGCTCGACCTCACCTTCCTGCTCATCCTGCCGGTGTTCGCCTACCTCATCGGGCTCCAGCTCGGCGAGCTGGTCCCGCTTCTGAACGGCACGTTCGGGTTCGGTCTCGACGCCAGCGCGCTGACGGCCACGGCGAGCACCCGGTACGCCATTGGCGCCGTCGCGGCGCTCGGACTGTTCGTCTGTGTCGTCGCCCACGAGTTCGGCCACTCGCTCGTGGCCCGCCAGTACGGCGTGCCCATTGAGTCGATCACGCTGTGGCTGCTCGGCGGGGTCGCACGGATGGAGGAGATCCCCGAGGACTGGCGCAAGGAGTTCGCCATCGCCATCGCCGGCCCCGTCGTCTCGGTCGGCGTCGGCCTCCTCGCGTACGTCGGCTTCCTCCTGACGCCGACCGGCGGGTCCGTCCTCGGGGCCGCGCGCTTCACGCTGGCGTACCTCGCAGTAATGAACGTCGTGCTCGCGGCATTCAACCTACTGCCGGGGTTCCCGATGGACGGCGGCCGCATCCTGCGGGCGCTGCTCGCCCGGAGCCGGCCCCACGCGAAGGCCACCCAGCAGGCCGCCATCGCCCTCGCATTCTTCATCTACATCGCGGCGGCCTCCGAGTCGACCCGGACGGCGATGCGGGCCGCCTTCGAGGGGGTGACGGTTCGGGACGTGATGACGCCCCGCGAGGAGCTGGACATCATTGACCCGACCGTCTCGGTCGCCGACCTCGTCGACCGGATGTTTCGGGAGCGCCACACCGGCTACCCGGTCCTCGATGGGGATCGGGTCGTCGGCGTCGTCACCCTATCGGACGCCCGCGAGATCGACGAAATCGAGCGCGACGCCCGCCGCGTCGAGGACGTGATGAGCCGCGAACTCCACACCGTCACCCCGGAGACGCCCGTGATGGACGCCTTCGAGACGATGCAGGAGAACGGCGTCGGACGGCTCTTAGTCATGGCGGACGACGGGCGCCTCGTCGGGCTCCTCTCGCGGACCGACGTGATGACGGCCCTGGAGATCGTCAAGTCCGGTGGCGACCCGAGCCGTCGACCCGTCGCGGGCGGGGAGACGGCGGGCGCCGAGGTGCTCGAGCGCGACCGTGCTTGACGCTCACTCCGTCGTGTCGACCCGCTCCCGGAGCCACGCCGCCGCGTCCGCCAGCGCCGCCTCGTTCTCGCCGGTGAGCTTCAGCCGGTTGCGCTCGGCCTCCCGGTCGGGATAGCAGCCGACCGTCACGTCGAACCGGCTCTGGACCGCCTCCAGGCGCTCGACCAGGTTCGCCTCCGGTTCGGTCGTGTAGAGGATCCGCGAGCGGACGTCGCCGGCGAACGCCCCGGCGACGGACTCGAACATCCGCTCCATCTCCGAGGGGATGCCGGGCAGGACGTAGACGTCCTCGAGGACGCATCCGGGCGAGAGCCCGGCCCGGTTGATTAACGGACGGGCACCCTCCGGCAAGGCCGCCTCGGCGGCGACGTCGACCTCGAGGTTAGGATACTCGTCGGCTACCGCCTCCAGCGTCCGCTCGATGTCCGCCCGGGCGAGGTCGTTCTCGGCGAGCGGTCGGTCGAAGGCCGCCGCCACGCCGTCCATCGTCACGTCGTCGGGCGTCCCGCCGAGCCCGCCCGTGACGACGACCGCGTCGAAAGCGTCGTTGTACCGGCCGACGGCGTCGGCGATAACGGATTCCTCGTCGGGCACCGCGAGCATTCGCGCCACCGTCACGCCGCGGTCGGTCAACTGCCGGGCCAGCCACGTCCCATTGGTGTTCTCCGTGTCGCCGGCCAGCAGCTCGTCGCCGACGGTGAGTATCGCCGCCTGCATGTCCCTGGGTCGGGGTGACCAATGATTAGGTCTTCGGCCCGCGGACCGTGACAGCTGTTCGTCTGGTCTTTCGGCGGCACGAGCGACACCAACTACGTCGTCGGCCAGTCGACTTGATCTCGTAACCCCGATTACACTGCCGCCTCCAGTCGCTCTCGGGGAATATGTCCGAACTCCGCCTTCCGGTGGCAGGACGGACACAGCGAGACGACGTTCCCGAGGTAGTGGGCGTCGGTCTCGGTCGTCGCCGGCGTCTCCACGAACGCCCGGACTGGAACGACGTGGTGGATGTCCGGGTTCCGACCGAGTTCCTCCCGACCCGCCCCACAGATGACGCACTCGTGGTCGTCCCGCTCAAGGGCCCTCCGTCGGACCCGGTTCCACCCCTGGCCGTAGTTGGCCTCGGTGCCGCCCTCCCAGTTCGGATGCCCCTCGCCGGTGAACGCCTCCGAGAGCCACGCGTACTGGCACTCGTCGCTGCAGAAGACGTGATCACTATCGGAAACGCTTCGATGACGGGTGAACGTAGCGCCACATTCCCCGCATTCGAGTCTCTTCTCACCACCGGACCAGCGAGGGTTCCGACTACCCGTGATATCCCGGTTATGTCTCCACGTCCCGGTTTCGACACACGTTTTGCAGTAGCGTCCCGGCTTTTCGGAGGGATAATACTCGAACGTCGCATCACAGATATTACACTTCGTCGTCTCCTTCCCACCCCGATAGTTCGGGTTGTTCTCGCCCTCGAAAGACACCGACGCGCTCAGACACTCCTCGGAACAGTACTTCTTCTCGTACTCGCTGTAGAATTCCGTTTCACATCGAGCACATTCCCGGTTCGGCAACCGTTCTCCGTGTGTCGAATCGTGATGGATTCTCAATCTATGACGTGTCTCGAAATGCAACTCGCAATTCGAACAGTCGTGCATGGAGATACTTTCACTCGTGGTACGAGATAATGTTTTGCCGCAGAATGACGTACAGTTGGCACTCACCGGTGAAGATGTAAAATAAATTATGAGTCCGGGTGCGGAAATCGAATCCGCTTCCCAGCCACCACAAGGCTGGAGGATACCAATACCCCAACCCGGACACGCACTCGAAAGTAGCCCAGTGAGGCTCAAATACGTTTCGACTCTCCCGCCGACCGCTCAGCCGCACGCAGGTCCGTGGGTTTTTGAGCGCCGACCGACTACACCAGACAACGTGGCCATCACCGATAAGATATACGTGAAGAACCACCGCCAGCTGGCCTCCCAGCTGGACACGTCGTTCCCAAAGAGCGCCTTCTCCGGGGCGACGCTGGACGTCCTCTTCACCGGCGATGGCATCGCAAAGCTCGACGAGGCCTCCCGCGACCGGGTGCTGGAGTTCGCCGAGGACTTCCTCGACTGCGACTGCCAGTCCCGCCCCCACTGCGGCTGCCCCCAGCGGTGCTGTCCTTCCTCGACGACTCCGTCCGGACTATGGAGGCGGCCGAGCGGCTGGCCGGCGTCGACGGGCGCGGAGAGATGCGCGACGCGCTGCGAGAAGGGCGACGGGAACTCTCCTAGCCGAGCCGGAAGGGCTCCTCTTCGGCCTCGTCGTCGAGCTCCTCCAGCTGAATGACGTCTTCGGCCTCCTGTTCTTCGAGCTCCTGGCTGAGCTTCGTGACGTACTGCTTGTACTCCTCGAGCTGTTCGCGGAGGTGTTCGGCTTCGAGTTCGAGCCGCTCGTGCTCGCGGACGAAGCTCTTGGGCACCTCCACATTCGGCGGGAAGCTCTCGCTCGGCGAGGCCGTCTCGGTGGCGCTGCCGCCCGTGAGTTCGTGCTCCGGGACGACCTGGACCTGGCCGTCGTGGGCCACCAGGGTGTCCACGTAGTCGCGGAACACCGCCGAAAGCGAGATGTCCCGCTCTTCGGCTATCTCCCGCAAGGTCTCGAAGGCGTCCTCGTTGACCCGGAAGGAGATGGTTTTGTTCTTGTTGCCCATACTGCATCCACCTGGCCGGTCCACACATATAAGGGTTTGTCAGACGGGCGCATGCTGTCCGGCGGCCCGTCGTCGGTCGACTGTCGGGCGGGCGGCGGCCGTGGCCCTACGCCTCGGCGGCGACCTCGGCGTCCTCCTCGAGGTCCTCGAGGGCGGCGACGGCCTGGTCGCGGTACACCGAGAGGTCGGGGTCGTACTGGGTCTCGGCCATGGCGGCGTACTCGCCGGGTACGGCGGCTTCGTCGCTCTCCGAGGTTTCTGACGCCGCTCCCTCGAACGCCTCGATGCGCTCGAGGGTTCGTTCGGCGGTCTCGACGACCCAGCGGTCCCGGGTCGCCGCGTTGACGACCGTGATGGACTCGGGCCGCAGCGAGACGTTCGTGTCGCCCTCATCGGTCTCGTAGGTGCGGGGCTTGCCGACGACGGCGACGTAGGCCGGCGTCTCCGTCTCCCGGAGCGCTGAGGCCGCCTCCGGCTGGTACTGACCGGCGTAGCTGAAGAACGTCCCGGTGGGGTCGACGACGCGGCCCCGCCAGTACTCGGAGTCGTCGCCGACGTCCTCGGTTTCGGTCAGCGTCCCGACGGCGAAGACGCGATTGGCCCGCTCGCCGGTCGGCAGTAGCGAGTAGACGGGCGCGCGCTCGTCGTCGGACTCCTTGAACGTGTACGATGCGTTGTTGAACTCGGCCGCGAAGGCGCGTCGGGCGACCTCGCGGGTGGGTGCGGATTCACTCATTACAGGGACCTCGCTTTGATCAGCACGCGCTCGGCGTCGGCCGGCCCGTCGTCGAGCGTCTCGATGTCGTCGGCCAGGACGTACCGGCCCATCGACGACCACCTCCGTGTCGAGGGCGTCCATGGCCATCTCCTGGGCCTCCTCGATGCCGATGCCGGTCAGCTCCTCAGTGGCCTCCTGGTCGAAGATGACCTCGTGGACCTCGCCGCCGTCGTCGAGGACGCCCTTGATGCGGAGGTCGAACTCGCCCTCGACGTCGCCGTGCTCCGAACAGCGGCCGTTCTGGAGAACGCGGGTGCAGTTCTCCTCCGGACACCGTTTGATGAGCCCGGAGCCGGACTGGATGTCGACCAGCGCGCCCTTGATCTCGGTAGCGTCGTCGCCGACCTCGACCTCCTCGTCGACCGCCTCGATGGTGGTCGTGGAGTTGAGCTTCACCGAGAACCGGCCCTCGTACTCGTCGGTGACGAGGTTGCCGAGCCGGTAGACGGCGCCCTCCTCGAGTTCGGACAGGTCGCTCTTGGCCCACTTGGTGAACTTGACGGTGCCGGTCTCGTCGCCGAGCAGGCCGACCTGTGCGATGGAGTCCGCCCGCGGCTCCCACAGTTCGACCACCTTGGCGGTCAGGTCGAGCCACTCCTCGGGAGCGTCGATGTCGGCGACCTCCGCCGCCTGGTCGCCGCCGGCCAGCTGGTCGCGGTTCATG
>PXSL01000022.1:0-2729 GCA_003022815.1 Halobacteriales archaeon SW_5_68_122
AGGAAGGAGTTGAACCCCTCCTCGGCGTCGTCGCTCATCGCCAGCATCGTCACGATCTCGCGCATGTAGTCCAGCGCCTCGTCGAAGTTCATCTCCCGCTGGTTGTAGAAGGACTCCTTGCCGAGTTGTATCATGAACGAGGAAGGCCCGACGAGGTCGTCGACGAGCGCGTCCAGTTCAGCGTCGAACTCGTCGGCGGCCACGACGTCGGTGGTAAAGCCCATCTCGTGGGCAGTGGAGGCGTCGAACTGTTCGGCGGTAAAGAGGTACCTGAAGGCCCGCTTTTCGTCGACCGTCCGCATGACGGGCACCAGGGCCTGCGCCGGGAAGATGCCGATGTCGACCTCAGGGAAGCCGAAGGTGGCCTCCTTGCTTGCGACGACCATGTCGCAGGCGCCCGCCAGGCCCATTCCGCCGGCCAGACAGTAGCCCTCGACGGCGGCGACGGTCAGCGCGGCGGTGTCGACGGCCGCCTCGACGAGGTCCTTCATGCCGGCGAACCCCTCGCGGTAGGCTTGGGACCCCTGGCCGATGGCGCCCGCCATCGACTTGATGTCGCCGCCGGCACAGAAGGTGCCGCCGGCACCGCGGACCACGACCACGCGGGCCTCGCCGTCGTCGGCGAACTCGAAGGCGTCGAGCAGTCCGCCGATGACGTTCTGGTTGAGGGCGTTTCGGTCCGCCTCGCGGTCGATGGTGGCGCGGACGACCAACCCGTCGTCGGCCACCGACACCGCCAGGTCCTCGTTGCCGAGTTCGTCGCTCGTGACCATTGTAGGGGGATGCGGGGGCCGCCTCATCATGATTTCGGACGGGAGTAAACGAACAACTAGTTCAACCGTGAATTCGGGACGCCCGGTTCACCCGCCCGCGCCGACGCGTGACTTTATTCCGGTCGCTACGTTGGACCCCACATGGCTACGGATTCGATACCGTACCACGAGTACGAGGAAGGGCGCGACTGCAACTACTGGGACCTGGACCCCACGCTGCGGCGGGAGGCCCGCCGGGTCTACCCCGACGACGAGTTCGAGTGGGCCGAACCGGTCCTCGAGGAGTTCGGCGAGGTGCTCGGCGGCCGGATGGCGGACACGGCCGACCGCATCGACAGGGAGGGTCACGAACTACGGTCGTTCGACAAGCACGGCGACCGCCTGAACGAGGTGGAGTACCACCCGCTCGTCCGCGAACAGGAGGAGATCGTCTATGAGGAGTTCGGCCTCACCCACGACGCCTTCCACGCGCCGCCGGGGCGGGAGGAACCGCTCGGTCTGACCCACGTCCTGATGATGCAGGCGCTGCTGTCGTACGTTGACGGGGGCTTCTGCTGTCCCGTTTCGATGACCACCGGCGCCGCCATCGTCCTCGATAAGTTCGACGACGGGTCCCTGGAGGCGTACTTCGAGGCGCTGACCGCGCGCGACCTCGAGGACCACATCGAGGGCGCGATGTTCCTTACCGAGGAGCAGGGCGGCTCGGACGTCGGCGCCAACGAGGTGCGGGCCGAACCGACCGGCGGAGAGAGCGAGGCGTCGGAGACGCCTCGGAGGGGAGGCGGGGTACCCGCCGAGCGCGTCTACGAACTGCACGGCGAGAAGTGGTTCTGCTCGAACATCGACGCCGAGGGGGCGCTGGCGCTGGCGCGGACGCCGGATGCGCCGGACGGCGTCGAGGGCCTGTCGCTGTTCCTCGTCCCGCGGACCAAGCCGGACGGCGAGGTCAACGAGGCGCACTTCCGGCGTCTGAAGGACAAACTCGGCACCATCTCGGTCCCGACGGGCGAAATCGAGTACGAGGGCGCCGAGGCCTACCTCGTCGGCGAGGAGGGCGAGGGGTTCAGGTACATGGCCGAGATGATGAACTTCGAGCGACTAACGAACGCCACAGGCGCGGTCGGCGTGATGGGCCGGGCGCTTCTGGAGGCGAAGGTCCACGCCGCGGGCCGGGAGGCCTTCGGCGAGGCCATCGACGAGTACCCCTTGATGCGGCGGGACCTCGTGGACATGACCGTCGACTACGAGGCCGCCGTCGCGTTTTCCTTCGAGGCCGCACGACTGCTGGACGAACGGGAGCGGCAGGCCTCGCGCGGCGACGCAGGCGACGACTCTGCGGCCTACCAGCTGATGCGGCTGTTCATCCCCGTCACCAAGTATAAGACCGCCCGGATGGCCGTCGACACGGCCTCCTACGCGATGGAGGTGCTCGGCGGCAACGGCTACGTCCGCGAGCACACGACCGAGCGCCTGCTCCGGGACGCGCAGGTGCTCCCCATCTGGGAGGGCCCGTCGAACTCCATCCCGCCCTCGAGGACTCGGCCGAGAGCGTCGAGACGGCGTTTCGCGAACTACAGACCGCGCTGGCGACACTCGCGACGGAGGACAGCAAATACGCCCAGTACCACGCCAAGCGGCTGGCAGACCTCATCTTCGATGTCGTCTCGGGGGCGCTTCTGCTCTCGGAGGCCCAGGAACAGCTGAACGCGGGCGAGGGCCGGGAGGCGCTGGTGGCCCAGCGGTTCGTCGAGACGCGGTTCGCCGGTGAGGAGGCCTACGGGGTCGTCTCGGGCGACCGGTCCGCCATGGAGGACGACGTTTTCGCCACTATCGCTCACTACGCGAGCGTCGAACCGGACGCCTTCGTGGAGCAGGCACCGGTCGACGACTGATACTGCCGGCTGTAATCCCTTCAAGATTCCTCGGTGGTATCGGGTTGGATACCGTCCAGAACCC
>PXSL01000022.1:2916-11883 GCA_003022815.1 Halobacteriales archaeon SW_5_68_122
GACGACCACGCGTGGTTCTCCGACGACGTCTTCATGGCCTGGACGGACACCGAACGCGACTACCGCCACGAGTACGACACCCGCTGGAGCGGGGCGCTCCAGCGCCGCGGCGACGACGCCGACCTCGAGACGCCGTGGCGGTTCGTCGGAATGCACGTCAGCACCGAGGGAGCAACCGGCGAATGACCGGACCCGTCTCCAACGAGGAGCGCGAGCGGACGATGACCGGGCTGAAGATGGTGACCGTTCTCCTCGTGGGCCTGTCGGCGGGGCTCATCACCTCCCAGGGCGACGCCTCGCCTGCCGTCGTCGCCGCGGCGGTGCTTTCGGGCCTGCTCGTCGGCGCGGCGCTCGTCCGCTTTCTGTTCCCCTCCATCGAGCAACTGGCGCCCGCCTCGAACCGCGAGTACCGGCGGTAGGCGCGCCCGGTCGGCGTGCCCGTATCGGTTGGATTATACGCTAGCCCGTCACACACCCGAACATGGCACGTGCTGCAGCCGTCGGCGCCGGCATGACGACGTTCGGCGTCCACGACATCCCGCTGCAGGAACTGTTCGGCGAGGCCGCCTTCGAGGCGCTGGACGACGCCGGGGTCGGCCCGGACGATATCGAGGCGCTGTACTTCGGCAACGCGATGAGCGGCCAGGCAGAGAACGACACCCACCTCGGACCGACGGTCGCCTCCCACGTCGGGATGGCGGGTGTCCCGGTCCAGCGCTTCGAGGACGCCTGCGCCACCTCGGCGAACGCGTTCAAGAACGCCGTCGCGGCCGTCGAGGCCGGCGTCCACGATGTCGTCCTCGTGGGCGGCGTCGAGCGCTGCACCCCCGAGACGGGCAAGGACACCGCCGCGATGACCCGCGTGTTCGCGTCGGCCTCCCACAGGCAGTACGAGCAACCGGCCGGCTTGACGTTCCCCGGCGTGTTCGCGCTTCTCACGAAGCGGCACATGCACGAGCACGGCACGACCGAGGAGCAACTCGCCCACGTCGCGGTCAAGAATCACGGACACGGCGCGCTGAACCCGCGGGCGCACTTCGGCAAGGAGACCACCGTTGAGGAGGCCCTGGAGGGCCCGGTCGTCGCCGATCCGTTCCGGCTGATGGACTGCTGTCCGTTCTCCGACGGCGCCAGTGCCGTCGTCGTGGTGGGCGACGAGCTGGCCGACTCCTACGACGCGCCGGTGGACGTGACCGGCGTCGGCCACGCCACCGGCATCGTCCCCATCGCGGACAAGGAGACGCCGCACGTCACGCGGGCGGCCCGCGACGCCGCGGGCGAGGCTTACGAGCAGGCCGGTGTCTCCGCCGACGACGTCGACTTCGCGGAGGTCCACGACTGCTTCACGGGCGCCGAAATACTCGCTAGTGAGGCGCTCGGCCTCGTCGAGGACGGCGAGGGCGGTCCCGCCGCCGCGGCGGGCCGGACCGCCCGCCACGGCGACCTGCCTATCAACCCGTCGGGCGGCCTGAAGGCCAAGGGCCACCCTATCGGCGCGACCGGCACCGCCCAAATCGTCGAGCTGACCGAGCAGATACGGGGCGAGGCCGGCGAACGCCAGCTCCCGGACGCCGACCGCGCCGTCGCGCACAACCTCGGCGGGGACGCCGCTACGACCGTCGTCAGCGTCATGGAGGCCCGACGATGAGCGACGTGGCTCCCGGAACCTGGAGACCGTCGAACTCTCGACGGAGGGCGTCGTCTACACCGAGACGACGGTCAACGTGCCGCCGGAGGGCATCAAGAAACGCGGCTACCAGATCGGCATCGTCGAGGTGGGCGACGCACGGGTGCTCGGTCGGCTGGCGGGCGATGGCCTCGCCATTGGCGACGAGGTGGCCCTCTCGGGGCACATTGAAGACGAGAAGGGCTACGCGGCGCCGCTGTTCGAGGCCGTTTGAGACAGGTCAGCTACCGAGCTGTTTGCCGCCGTTGGCCGCCGACGAGGCGGCGACGCCGCTGGAGAGATCCGAGATACAGCGCCGGCAGAACCGGTAGCTCGGGTCGTTCGGCGCGCCGCAGGCGGGACAGGCGACCCGATTGTCGGCGTCCCCTGCAGTCCGGTCGCGGTCCGGGTCCGGAATGTACTCCGAGGCGGGCGCCTCCTGCTTCGTCGAGGTCGCCCGGTAGAGGTACGCCGCGACCGCGACGTGGACCAACACGAGCAGTGCCGCCGCCCCCGCCAGCGCGAACAGCCCCTCCATGTGCAACGTGGACGTACGTACCGGCGACACTTAGCTGTTCGGCGGCCCTTGAGCGCAGTGTTTACTGAAGATGATTCAGTGTATTCCGGCAGTGACGAGGAGTGCTCGAAAGCCCCCTCCCGCTCGCGGGCTGCGCCTCGCTGCGCGCGGCCTGCGGCCGTGCTTGCGTCGGCTCGCGCCGCGAGCGGTCGGCCCCTTTCGATTTCCCACCCGAGGAAGGCTGGTCGGCTGGCCGGCTATCGCTTGACTAAATACGACGACCCCGAGGCTCAGACTGCCAGCTGTAACTACGTGAAGCACGTCCGGAAGATGGGGTTCTGGACAGTATCGAACCGGGCGTCACCGGGGAATTCTGAAAGAATTACGGCCGGCAGTGTCAGTCGACCCGCGCCAGCCACCGGTCCGGGTCGTCCAGCTCCTCGTCGGTGGGGAGGTTGTCGGGCGAGTCCCAGACTGCGCCGGCGGCCTCGACGCCGCGTGCGTCGGCAACGGCGTCGAAGAACTCCCTGCCGCGCTCGTACTGCCGGCGCTTCATGCCGAGGCCGAGGAGTCGCCGGATGACCGCCGAGACCGGTCCGACGTTCGAGCGGCGCTCCTCCAGTTTCTCCCGGAGGTCGGCGTACTCCCGGTCGAAGGCCCGGTCCATCACCAGTTCGGCGTACCCCTCGACGGCCGTCATGGTGCGGTTGAGTTCGGCCAGTGCCGACCGGTCGAAGCCGCCGTCCGCCAGTTTCGAGACGGCGTCCTCGGTGGCAGTCTCGAGGCGACCCGACAGCCACGGCGCGGCGCCGAACTCGGCGGCGTGGGCCACCTCGTGGAAGGCTATCCACCGCCGGAACCGGTCGCGGTCGACGTCCAGGTTGGTCGCGGCCGCCTCGATGTTCGGGTGGACGAAGTACAGTTCGTGGTCGCCGCTGCCCATCAGAAGCGGGTCGTACTGGCCGAGCACGTTGTTGGACAGGAAGCCCAGCGTGATGGCCATCGACCCGGTGTTGGCCGACCGGGCGAGCGACGGCGCCAGCGCCGTCCGGTCCTCGAGCGGCGCCAGCAGGCGCTCGAAGGTGACGACGTTGGCGTCTATCCAGTGGTGGCGGTTCTGGACCTGAACGCCCTCGGGAAGGTCGAACTCGAGGCCGGCGACCGAGCGGATGGCGTCCCGTGCGTCGCCGATGTCGTCGGCGTAGCCCCGCCGGTCGGCCGCCGAGAGGGTCAACTCGCCCGGGTCCGTCCCCGCGCGTGCGGCGGTGCCCACGGCAGTCCAGTCGACCGGGCCGTCGCCCCCCGAGTCGGCGACGGCGCGGACGGCGCGATAGATGTTCACACCTGTGGTACCCCACCGCGAGACATAGGGCTTCCGGGTGCGACCGGGGCGACGCGACGTGTCCGGCCGTTCGGAACCCGCCAGGACGCCCGCTTCGGGCGCGCCATGCGGCCGCCTACTCGTCGAACTCGAACTCGTCGTCGTCCTCGCCGTCGAGGTACCGCCGCTTGGCGAGGAAGGCGACGGCCGCGAGGAAGACCAGTCCGACGACGGCCGCGAGTGCCGCTCCTTTCCGGGACTCGTCGGACTCCGGCGGCGGCCCCTCGCCGGCCTCGACATCCTTCTCGCCGCGACTGTACGGCGCGTCGGCGGTGAAATCGGGGTCCTCGAAGTGAATCTCCAGAAACGTGAACTCGGCCATGCGCGACGCTTCGCGCCTCGGGGACTTGTAAACGATGGTCCGGGGTCGGTGGCGGTGTCTACTTAATCGAGAGCGGGCCAATCAGCCGGCGTCGGGTGGGAACTCGAATGGGGCCGACCGCTCGCGGAGCGAGCCGACGCAAGCACGGCCGTTGGCCGCGCGCAGCGAGGCGCAGCCCGCGAGCGGGAGGGGGCGTTCGGAAGCGTCGTCATCACCGCCGAAGTGCGCTACTTCCTCGTAACGAAACACTACCGGGTCGGTCGGGTGAGGCCGCCGGGACGTTCATTGTGTTGCCGCTCGCGGGTCCGGTATGGAGGGCGACCACCGGAAGTTCCTCGAGTCCCTGCTGGCGACCGCCACGCCGTCGGGGTTCGAGACGAGCGGACAGCGGCGCTGGCTGGAGTACCTGGAACCGTACGCCGACGAGACGCGGGTCGACGACTACGGCAACGCCGTCGCGGTCCACGAGGGTCACGACGACGGACCCTCGATAGCGCTGACCGGTCACGGCGACGAAATCGGGCTGATGGTCCGCGACGTCGACGATGACGGGTTCCTGAAGCTGACGCGAATCGGCGGCTCCGACAGAAGCGTCACCCGCGGGCAGGGCGTGACGGTCCACACCGACGACGGCCCGGTCGAGGGCGTCGTCGGCCAGACGGCGATCCACCTCCGGGACCGCGGCGAGAACGGCTCCTACGCCGACATCAGCGAGCAGTACGTTGACGTCGGCGCCGACAGCGGCGACGCGGCGCGCGAACTCGTCGACGTCGGCGACCCGATAACGCTGGACGCCGACCGCAGGGAGCTTTCGGGTGACCGCCTCGCCGCCCGGGGGATGGACAACCGGGTCGGGACCTGGGCGGCCGCCGAGGGGTTCCGACGGACCGTCGCCGACGACCCTGCGGCGACCGTCTACGCCGTCTCGACCGTCCAGGAGGAAATTGGGCTGAAAGGTGCCGCAATGGTGGGGTTCGATCTCCACCCGGACGCGGTGGTGGCGGCCGACGTGACCCACGCCACCGACCACCCCGACGTCCCTGGCGGGAAACGGAACGGCGTGGAGTTGGGCGGCGGCCCGGTCGTCGCCCGGGGGAGCGCCAACCACCCCCGGCTGGTCGAAGCCGCACGGACCGTCGCCGCGGAGGCCGACCTGCCGGTCCAGTTGCAGGCCGCCGGCAGTTCGACGGGCACCGACGCCGACGCCTTCTACACCGCACGGGGTGGCATCCCCTCGCTGAACGTGGGACTGCCGAACCGGTACATGCACACCCCGGTGGAAGTGGTCGACCTCGCGGACCTCGACGCCGCGGCCGACCTGCTGGCTGGTATCGCGGCCGACGCCGACGGGTTCGCGCCGTTCGCCGTTGACCTCTGAGTCGCCGTCGGCGCAAGGACGAAGACCCGCCGACCCCTCGTGGAAGTATGAGTTCCGACCTCGGGAACGCGCTCAGGATGGTAGGTTTGCTCGGCGACGACGAGTTCGTCGACGCGCTGACCGACGTAGAGGAACTAATCGCGGAAGTCAACGAGACGCTCGACCGGGTCGAGGAGGTTGAGACCGAAGCACAGCGGGCCGTCGAGGACGCCGACGAGGCGCTGCGGGCCGTCGACGCCCGCCTCGACCGATTCGACGAGATGATATCGCTGCTGGAGGCCGAAATCGAAGCAGTGTTCAGTGTTGGCTTCTTCTACTTCGCGTTCACCCAGTGGACGGCCGGCAACGGACTGCTGGCCGCAGGCCTATTGTTCATGGGTCTGCTCGGGGCCTCCTCGCTGGCCGTCACCGTTTACAAAATGCCGCAGGTGCGGAAGCTCCGGCGCGTCGGCCGGTACGCCTCGGGACGGCTGGACATCGACGGCGAGGAGGACGACAATGTAACGAATCGGTAGAGACACCCGCAGATAGCCGGCGGCCCGCCGAACCCGGTGCGTTTATACTGCCGGCGCGTGCGGTCGGTTACATGACAAACCGGCCACTCGACGTGCTCGAGGAGACCCTCGGGTCCGAGGTGAACGTCACTCTGAAAGGCGGCGAGGCCTTCGACGGCGTGCTCGCGGGCTACGACCAGCACATGAACCTCGTCCTCGAGGAGGGCGACAACGTAACGATTATCCGCGGCGACAACGTCGTCTCGATACGACCATGACCGGAGCCGGGACCCCGAGCCAAGGCAAGAAGAACAAGACGACCCACGTCAAGTGCCGCCGTTGCGGCGAGAAATCCTACCACTCGAAGAAGAAGGTGTGTGCCTCCTGTGGCTTCGGCAAGACCGCAAAGCGGCGCGACTACGCGTGGCAGTCCAAACAGGGCGAGTAACCGACCGCGATCGCGCGCTTCTCCCATTCCCCGCAGACCCGACAGCGACGAGTACGACGCCGCCGTGCTCCGACGCCACAGGGCGGGACCGGCGGAAGACAGGGCGTCGCGGGAAGTTGCACGAACGTGCATATACACGGTCGTGCTGACCGGTCTATCACGCACGATGGAGTGGGTTTTTACCGCTGGACGACCGATACCCGGGCATGCCAGACGGGCGGCACCCGGAGGGGCCAACCGAGAAGTGCGGCGTCGTCGGCGTCTCGCTCGACGGTCGAAAGGCGGCACGACCGTTATACTACGCACTGTACGCGCTCCAGCACCGCGGCCAGGAGTCGGCGGGCATCGTTACCCACGACGGCTTCCAGCAGCACAGCCACGTCGAGATGGGGCTGGTCGGCGACGTCTTCGACGCCGACGCCATCGAGTCGCTGAACGGCTCGAACGGGATCGGCCACGTCAGATACCCGACGGCCGGTAGCGTCGACTCCTGCTGTGCCCAGCCGTTCTCGGTGTCGTTCAAGTCCGGCTCGCTCGGCCTGAGCCACAACGGCAACCTGGTCAACACCGAGGAGGTCCGCGAGGAACTGGCCGCGAAGGGTCACGCCTTCACCAGCGACGGCGACACCGAGGTCATCGCCCACGACCTCGCGCGCAACCTGCTGGAGGCGGACCTCGTCCGCGCCGTCAAGCGGACGATGAACCGGATTCACGGCTCCTACTCGCTGACCATCACCCACGACGACACCGTCCTCGGGGTTCGGGACCCGCAGGGCAACCGGCCGCTCTGCATCGGGAAGCTTGACGACGGCTACATGCTCGCCTCCGAGTCGGCCGCCATCGACGTCCTCGACGGCGAACTGGTCCGCGACGTCGAACCGGGCGAACTGGTCGTCCTCCAGTCCGACGGCTCGGGGTTCGACTCCTACCGGCTGTTCGAGGCCGACAACACCGCCCACTGCTTTTTCGAGCACGTCTACTTCGCGCGGCCGGACTCCCGCATCGACGACGAACTGGTGTACGACGTTCGCCGTGAGCTCGGCCGCAAGCTCTGGGACGAGGGCGGCGTCGACACCGACGTCGTGCTACCGGTGCCGGACTCCGGGCGCGCTTTTGCCTCCGGGTACGCCGACGCCGCCCAGGAGCACGGCGCCGACGTCGAGTTCGCCGAGGGCCTGATGAAGAACCGCTACGTCGGCCGTACGTTCATCATGCCGACCCAGGACGCCCGCGAGCGGGCCGTCCGGCTGAAACTCAACCCCATCAAGGACGTTATCGAGGGCCGGACCGTCACCGTCATCGACGATTCCGTCGTCCGGGGGACCACCTCGACGCAACTGGTCGGCCTCCTGAAGGACGTCGGCGCCGAAGAGGTCCACATGCGCATCGGCGCCCCGCCCATCGTCGCGCCCTGCTACATGGGCATCGATATGGCCTCCCGCGATGAACTCATCGCCGCCGGCCGCGACGTCGAGGAGATTTGCGAGGAAATAAACGCCGACTCGCTGTCGTACCTCTCGGTCGGCGCCATCGCGGCGGCCCTCGAGGAGTCGCAGGCGGACCTCTGTCTCGGCTGTGTCACCGGCGAGTACCCCTACGACATCAAGGGCGAGGCCACCGACCGCGACATCGCCCGCCCCGACATCGACGGTGCACAGGCCGGCATCGCCGACGACTAGCACCCACGTTTAGACGGCCGCTCGCCGGCGGCGAGCGGCCGGCAAAAGCGTGAGGAAAAATAGCGCGTACTCTTCCGCTTCGCTTCAGTCCGCGCGCTACGGCGACTCGGCGGCCTGCGGCCGCCTACGTTCCAACTAATTCCAACGGACGTCCCGAGCGGTGTGCAAAATGTAGAACGTGAGTCTTGAGCTCAGCGTTGCATATTGGAGTATTTTATATAAACAGCCTGATTCATCAAGCAGTAGCAATAATCACCCCCTCCTGCGGTGATACTGTATGGCACTCGGTCAAGTAGCCCCCGATATGACGGCACCGGCACAGTCAGCTCCCCTGCAGCTCGGAGGGGTTGCCGGCCTCAGTATGGAGATCGCCAAGTGGCTCGTCATCATATTCATCGTTCTGGCTGTCATCTCATTCATTCTCTGATGAGGGGACAATTACGGCGGTAGCGAGGCGAAGACCGTTCCAATTTTCAGTAGCTTTCAGTAGTACACCGCAAGAAACGGGTACATTGCTGGACGGCCGGGCCACGTCCGTCGCTACCATCCGCATTCGACTCGGGCACGGCGACGGCGGGCGCTATGACAGCCGACCCACTACCAGCGGTCGCCTGTGCCTGTCCGGGTTCGTAGGCGACAACGCCACGGCCGAACGTGAGTCGCGTGCCAGCGGAACGGCCAGCTAGCACGGTTTCAGAATCCCCCGTGTAGGAGGACGTGAAACCATGCTCTAGCGTGTCCGTTTCGCTAAAGAACACGCGAGCCACGTTCAGCGCCCCGACGTAGTCTCGGTCGCCTTCGAACCCACACCGGGCGTTGTCACACCGGAAATGCCCACCCCACCACACTTCCTCGTGATGATCGGGTGACTTGCAGGTGTGGCCGGTCGCACCACACCGAGGACACGACCGACTCGTCCCTTCCGGGTAGACTCGCTCCACATCGAGTCCAACACACTCGGCCCGATACTCGATGTTCTCGATGATGTCCCGTCGTGCCCACGACGACAACTCCCACGACAACGCGCCTTCGCCACGCGGCGGTGAGAGCGAGCGCAAATCCTCGTGAACAATTGCATCCAC